>JAJXZI010000144.1 GCA_021780115.1 bacterium
GCCCATTTTGGGAAACGCCCGCCCGGGTGTTATCGTTGATCCATCACTGGCTCCACACTCAAGCAAACGCTACGCCCTGACTCATTGTTCCGATAATCAGTGAGAACTGGTATTAGCCGTCATATTCGTATGGGGAGGAGAATGCCGATTGAACAGGCGAATGGGCCAGCAAACGCGAGCAGGTGGCAAGCGACGCGCTTGGGAAAAGAGAGGTGGGCAAGTGTGAGGCGATAGCGTTCGGCGAACAGAATGATGGCGGCACTCGCGGTCAGAGACAAAGTAAAGACGGGAAACGGAAACGGCAGGCGTTCGGTCCTGGCGATGCCCCAAGGCCACACAAGTCCCAGATCATGAAGGAATCCATTCAGTGCAAAGGTGACGATCAGGCACAGCGGCCGTGGCGCAAAACGTCGCAAGGGGGCATAGCAGAAATACCCCAAAAAGTAGCCCCCCAATGGATTCCAGTATTGCCAAAATCGAGTGAAATCTGAGGCTCCAAACGCGCGGGAGAACATATGCCCCAAGCACTGTCCGCGTGACCCCGGCCCAAGCCGAGCATACAAATATCTGGCAAGTGGAGGTCGGGAGATGTGCATGACGGCTAACGACCAAAAGCTGAGCCACGCCGCCGCCGACTTCCGCCAACCGGAAACCCGCAGCGTGAACAGCAAGGCGTAACCGGCGTTGGCTCCAGCGCTGTGTTAGCCGGGATCTCTGAACTCACACCCAACGTTTTACTGCTGCGGCTGTATCGTTTGGCAGCGTATTAAAACATATCTTGGCTTGAGGAGCGTTTTCATGCACCACGTTGATTAACTTCTCAAAGAGCAAGAAGTTGCTCGGGTTGATTCGCAAACCCGCCCCGATCAGGACGCCGTCGAATCGCTTCTGCTGTAGCTGGCTTTGAACAACTGCCTCCGCAGTTTCCCCAAAATCAGTGAAACACAACTCAACGCCGTAGCCGAGACCAGTCAACTCCTCCTCGGCGGACTTGACGCCGGCGAACACCTTCGTTGCGTTCATGCCCGGCGCATAGCCGGGTTGTGAGAAATCAATCAGTGTGGGATCGAGTCCGATCACGAGCACGCTTTTCTTGTGTTGCATAGTCGTCTTGATGATGTCGGTTTGTTTCGTGTATGTCAAATCCGCCTAACGACCAAAAGCTGAGCCACGCCGCCGGTGACTCCCGCCAACCGGAAACCCGCAGCGTGAACAGCAAGGCGTAACCGGCGTTGGCTCCAGCGCTGTGTTAGGCCGATTCATCATCTCTTTTTGACCTCACTGCCGAAAAATGCCATGAGTTGAAAATTCCCACCAAAATAAATCCAACCAAAGAAACGATAAAGCTCACATTAAAACCGACAGAAATCGGAACAAAGTAACACAAGACAAGACCCGCCAACAAATTAAAGAAACCCCACAAAAAGTTCAGGACGGCTGACGAAAAGCCGACCCCTGATGGCTTGGAAAACGGTGTGGGAAACGACTCGCCACACAAGCCACAAGCAATATGCGGAATGCAATTGCAAAAAAATAGGCCAGCAAAAAAGTTGGCGATGTAATGTAGTATCGGCATACAAATCGGCCTAACGAACAAAAGCTGAGCCACGCCGCCGGTGGCTCCCGCCAACCGGAAATCCGCAGCGGAAACTGCCAGGCGTAATCGGCGTTGGCTCCAGCGCTGTGTTAGGCGTCGGCTTTTTGTGACTCCGCAAATACCGCCTGCTGATAAATGTGATGCTCACAAGCCAGCCAAGAAAGACAACCGATAGCCGCGCCAGTGTCTCCGCTTCTGACCAACGCATATAATCTGGTGGAGCGCTGACCCACTCCGGCTGCACAAGACGAAAATGCCAGATGTGCCTGACAATGTCTGCGTCTGTCCAATCTGTCGGGTGAATATATGCAAGCGGAGTGAGCAATGGACGGAGTGCCCAGAACCGAGCAGCGGCAATCGCTGCCAAAGTAGCGAGTAGCAACCAAACTATAAATCTCGATCTTTTCATAGCGCACTCGGACGACGCCTAACGGCGAGGTGAGCGATGGCGGCGGATACGAGACGCTCGAACTGGCAAACCAGTGCCGCCTGCCGCCATTCGCTCCACCGAAAGTTAGGCCACGCCATCTTCGAGTATTTTCTGAAGCTCTGAGTGTCCAGCCTCGCGAGCCTCGTCCAACGGTGTCTTGCCATCGTCGTCCGCTGCGTCGCGGTCGGCTCCAGCAGTAACGAGAACTCGCACCGTGTCCAACAACGGCTCGGTAACCGTCGGGCCGACTGCGAGGTGGAGTGGCGTCTGACCAAACGCTGAGCGTGCGTGAATGTCGGCTCCAGCCTCCAGCAATGCTCTCACCGCGCGCGGACTCCGGCTAACCGACGCGAGGTGTAATGGCGTCCACTGCTCAGTGCCCGTCGCCTCCAGAGGCGAACCCCACTCGACAAGCAATCGGATGATGTCGTCGCGGTCATTGGCGGCGGCTCGATGAATCGGCAGCCACCCGTATTGGTCTGGCTCGGTCACTGAAACTCCCGCAGCATGCATCTCTCGCACGCGATCAATCTCGCCTGCGATGACCGCCAGCACAAGATCGCGAGTTGTGGGCTTGGTATTCACGGTGCGCGAAGCGGCCTAACAGGTATTCAACCGCCAGCGGTTGATCCCGGGCTTTCCGGGGAACCACCGCCGTTTCGGTGGTTGTTCCAGGCAACGGGTCCGGGAACAACCGCTCAGAACGCGGTTGTTCCCCGCCGCGCCGGGGTGGCTGGCCTGCATCTGGGTGGCGAGTTTGCCGGAAGGAAGCCCGCCGGCAACCCCAAAAACCGGCCGGCTGGTTGGCGCGTCCCGCCGGGGCCGAAGGCCGGCCCGCGGGTTCCGCTGGACGCGGGAGCGCCCGCCGCCGGGCCGGGCCGTCCGCCCGGAGGGATTCGCCCGCTTCGAGGAAGGCAGGAAGTTCACGGACGGGCGGCCCGAGGCCGGGACGGACCCCAGCGCGTTGCCGCGAAAACGCCTCGTCACAGCAACTCGAGGGCCCGCGCCAGTTCGGCGTCCGTGTTGTAGAAATGCGGCGAGAAACGGAGGTAGCGCTGGCCCTTGCGGTCGGTGCGGAGCGACGTGACGACGGCGGCGTCCGCCAGCTTCCGGTGCAGTCCCGGCAGGTCCGTGACCGGACGGGTGCAGGAGACGATCCCGCTGGCGGCCCGCGGCGGCGCCTCCGCCTGCAAGACCGTGTAGCCTTTGGCCTGCAACGCGGCCACCAGCCAGGCGCGCTTGCGTCCCAGTTCGCGGGCGATGTCCTCCACGCCGAGTTCGAGGATCCATTCCAGCGCCGCGACCAGGCCGGCCAGGCCGAGAAAGTTATGCGTGCCGACCTCAAACCGCTGGGCGCCGCCGCGGAAGACGATTTGTTCCTGGGCCACGTACTCCGGACAACGCACGTTGCCCCAGCCGAAAGCGGGCGGCGTCATTCGTTCCAGCACCGGCCGGCGCGCGTAGAGCAGGCCGGCGGCGCAGGGGCCGAGCAGCCACTTGTGCGCGTCGGCGGCGAGCAGATCGGCGTGCTCGACGGTCGTCGGGAAGGCGCCGAGCGTCTGGATGGCGTCGAGGCACAAGAGGATGTTGCGCTCGCCCAGGTGCGCGCCGATGGCCTGATGGTCGAGGCGGTAGCCGCTGATGAAGTGGCCGGTGGCCAGCGCGACCAGGCGCGTGTGTTCGTCCACCTGGCCCAGCACGTCCTGCGGGCGGATGACGCCCAGGCCGCGGGTGTTGAGGTAGCGCACCTGGACGCCGCGCGCGGCCAGCGCCATCCACGGATAGACGTTGGACGGGTAATCGTCGAAATAGACGAGGACGTTGTCGCCCTTGCGGAAATTGAGGCTGGCGGCGATGAAGCTGAGGGCCAGCGAGGTGGGGCCGACGAAGGCGACTTCGTCCGGCTGGGCGTGGAGCAGGCGGGCGGCGAGCTGCCGGCCGCGGGTCAGCAATTCGGGGAAAACCAGTTCCTCCTGATCGCCGGTGGTGCAACGGCCCGCGTAAGCCGAAATGGCTTCGGCCACGCGCCGGGGCAGCGGACAGACCCCGGCGTGGGCGAGGAAGATCCGGTCGCGGCAGACCGGAAACTCGTGCCGGCGCAGCTCTTCGTTGGCGAGAATCTCGGCAATCGTCATGCGCCGAAGTTACGCGCCGCCGGCCAAAGCGCAACGCGGCGGGCGGGCCGGGCGGCGCCGGCGAACCCGCTGGTTGCGGCGGGCGTTCCGCGCCTCTAGTCTCTGCGGGTGATCGCGCTCATCGACTACGGCTCCGGCAACCTGCGCAGCGTCCACAAGGCGCTCCTGAAAGTCGGCGCCGACGTTCGCATCGCCCGCCGCCCGCAGGAGATGGCCGGCGCGCAGGCCGTCGTGCTCCCCGGCGTCGGCGCGTTCGACGACTGCATCCACGCGCTGCGGCAGCAGGAGTTGCTGGAGGCGAGCCGCCGGTTCATCCAGTCCGGGAAACCGTTTCTCGGCATCTGCGTCGGCTACCAGGCGCTGTTCGAGGGCAGCGACGAGTTCCACAGTTGCGCGGCGGGGCTGGGAGTCTTCGGCGGGCGCGTGGTGCGTTTCCCGGCCCAAGCGGGCCTGAAGATTCCGCAGATCGGCTGGAACCAGCTTGAGATCACGCGGCCGGACTGCCCGCTCCTCCGGGACATCCCGGACGGCAGCTACGTGTATTTCGTCCACAGCTTCTTCCCGCGGCCGGTCGAGACCGCGATCATTTCGACGCGGACGACGTACGGCGAGACCTTCGCCTCCTCGGTCTGGCGCGACAACGTCTTCGCCACGCAATTCCATCCGGAGAAGAGCCAGAAAATCGGCCTCCAGTTGCTCAAGAACTTCGTGGCGCTCGTCCGGTAGCGGCGCGGCGCGCGCGGACCATCGCGCCCGCGAATCCCGCCGTCGCCCCGGCGCCGGGCCATCCGGAAGCGCCCCGGCGGAAGCCCTCGCGGACTCGGCGGTCCGCGCTCCTGCCGGGCGGCGCCGACTTGAGCCGGGCGACTTCCTCTGCTAGGTTAGCCGCCGTTACCAAGAAGTGCAGTTTGCATTGTTGCGAAACTTAACCTGTAGAGCAAGACAACCGACTATGGCACACGAACTACCGCCGCTTCCGTACGCGAAGAACGCGCTCGAACCGTCCATCGACGCCCAGACGATGGAAATCCACCACGACAAGCACCACGGCGCCTACGTGGCGAACCTGAACAAGGCCATCGCCGGCAACGCCACGCTGGAGGGCAAATCCCTCGAGGCCCTGCTGCGCGACCTGGCCTCCGTGCCGGACAACATCCGCACGGCGGTGCGCAACAATGGCGGCGGCCATTTCAATCACACGCTCTTTTGGAAACTGATGGCGCCCGGTGCCGGCGGCGCGCCGACCGGCAAGCTGGCCGACAGCCTCCACGCCGCGTTCGGCAGCTTCGACGATTTCAAGGCGAAGTTTGAGACGGCCGGGATGGGCCGGTTCGGCAGCGGCTGGGCGTGGCTTGTCGTCAACGGCGGCCAACTCGAGATTGTGTCCACCGCCAACCAGGACAATCCAGTCATGGGCAAGGCCATCGCCGGCTGCGACGGCAAACCCGTCCTGGGCTGCGACGTGTGGGAGCACGCCTATTACCTCAAATACCAGAACCGCCGCGCCGACTATCTCCAGGCATTCTTCCACGTCGTCAATTGGGATTACGTCAGCAGCAAGTTTACAGAAAAGGCATAAGCAGCAGCCGACACCCCCTCGTCCCGTCCTTGCGATCTCTTTTTGGCGCAGGGGCGGGATATCTCCAAAGCGAATGAGCCCTGACCTCCACCACACCTCCGTGCCCTGTCCCGCGCAGCCAAAAATCCCCACCCCAATTTGCAGAGAATTACGCCTCTTTTCGCTACCGTGGAATCAGGCCATCCATTCACGGCCGGGGGTCGGAAAGGAATTTTGCATCATGAATCAGAAAGAACGCGCCATGACGCGCCTCCTGCTCGACGGAGAAATGCGTCCCTACCGACGCGCCGCAGCTAACCGCAACGCCACCCAGTGCCTGCTCAGAACCATCCGCCTCGCCCTCAACAT
>JAJXZI010000215.1 GCA_021780115.1 bacterium
AACGCTGTGGCCAGTTTTGGACCGAGCCCGGTCGCCGCCGTCTCATGGCGCTCGAAGTCGCCCGCCGCAACCATGACTGGTCCCAAGTCTGGCAGCTAAATTAAGAACAGTGTCAAGATGCACCCCCGCAGCGAGACGCCTCAATTCTTGGATTCCCCGCAGATCATCGCCGCTCGTGTCGGGCTTCCCTGTTCGCATCGGGTAGTTTTGCCGCACGTCGGCCTTCGGCAAGTCAGTTCACTGTGGCGTCCATCCGGCAGTTACTTGGCCGAACCGCACTAAAGCCGCGGGATTCTGCCGTGAGCGGACCACGAGTGGGACAAGCCTCTTGCCTGTCGGCATGGGCACGCCGGAAGCCCGTCCACTACGTTCCGACATCCCTGGTATAAGGTCCGGGCCGAACCGTTGGGCCAACATGGCCCGCCGGGAATCTGCCCGGGTTACGCCTTCAGCCAGTTCCGCAGGGCGGTCACGCTGGGGAAAATCCCACGTCCACCCGGTTCGTGTCCGAAGACGAGCGACAGCATCGGCGACGGTTGGTGGATCCCCAGGAGCGAAACCCGCACCTCGGCCCTTGAACCCGCAAACCGGAACGCCGAACATCACGGCCGAGATGGATCCTTGCGCTGTCCAGATTCCCGTGCGCTCGCGGCGGCAGGCGATGGATTGGAGCCTGGTGCTGGTGAGCCAGGGCATTGAGACGGCCATTGAGTTTTCCGCGGAGACCGGCGGCTGGGAACTCAGCGTGGCGGCCGAAGACCACGAGCGAGCACTGGCGGCCATCCGCCAATACCGCGCCGAAAACCGCGGCTGGCCCTGGCAGCGCGAGCTGCTGTTGCCGGAGTTCGTGTTCGACGCTGGCAGCGTGCTTTGGGCGGTGCTGCTGGCGCTGTTGTACTGCCTCGCGGCGGCCGATCCCCGGCTGCGCGACGCCGGCCTGATGGACAACGCCGCCGTGTCGCGCGGCGAATGGTGGCGTCTGGTCACCGCGGTGATGTTGCACCACGATGTCGGGCACTTGGCGACCAACCTGTCCTTCGGGACCCTGCTGCTGGGGTTGGTCATGGGCCGGTTCGGCACGGGGATCGGCGCCTTGGCGGCGTACCTGGCCGGAGTGGGCGGCAACGTCGCCGTTTGGCTACTTTGCTCTCCCTCCCACCGCAGCCTGGGCGCCTCCGGGATGATTATGGGCGCGCTGGGCTTGATGGCCGCGCAGTCATTCGCGCTTTGGCGGCGCAGCCCGCACGGCCCGCGCCACGTCCTGGCCGGCGTGCTGGGCGGCGTGCTCCTGTTCATTCTCTTCGGCGCGGCGCCGGGCACGGACATCGTGGCGCACGCCGGCGGGTTCGCGACGGGACTGCTGGCCGGGATGGGCCTGGCCCGCGGCCGGTCGCTGGCGCGGAGCGGCCCGGCCAATCTGGCTTCGGGGATTCTGTTGGCGTCAATGCTGATTCTGGCCTGGTGGCGGGCGCTGCGGTGAGGCGTGACCGGCCACGGCCTCGCCGAAAACGGTGGAACCGGCGGCGGCCCGGGTCGCAGGATTGCCGCGATCAGAACTTTCACCTCGCTTTTTCCCCGACGGCCGGGCAACTACCAGCCCGACTGACGGTCCCGAATGGCCACCCGTTGTTCAAGAAATCGAACCGCTGAAACTCGCGCGACAATCTTTCGCTCGCGTCCTTCACTGCTCATGTTGCCGCTCGCCACCTCGCTCTGCTGGCTGCCCGCCGGGGACGCCCGCGGTTTCGACGCACGCGGCGGCCAGTTCCTCGGCTTCTCCAGTCTGGCGGCGTTTCGCGCGTCGTCCGACGGCGCGGCCGGCCCTACCGTGTGGACCTCGCCGCCGATCACGGCGCGGATTGACTGGACCGAACTGATCGCCTCGTGGAACGCCGCGATGCCGGACGCCAGTTGGCTCAAGGTCGAGGCCCGCGCGATCCACCCGGAGCGGCCGACGAAGTTTTACGTGTTGGGCCTTTGGTCGGCGAACACCAACCAGCACCCGCGCGAAAGCGTCTTGAACCAGAAGGACGCCGACGGCGATGTCGCCACCGACACGCTGCGGCTGGACCGGCCGGCCCGGCGCTTCCAGCTCCGGCTGACGCTCGGCGGCGACTCCGGGGATTTGCCGCGCGTGAAATTCCTGGGCATCTGCCTCGTGGACGCGACGGCGCGGCCAGGGTCGCTGCCGCCGAACCGCGCCGCGTGGGGCAAACGGGTGGACGTGCCCGAGCGCTCCCAGATGGTCTATCCCGGCGGCAACGTCTGGTGCAGTCCGGCAACGACATCCATGTTGCTGGCGCATTGGGCGCAGGTCCTGCGCCGGCCCGAACTGGATTGCAGCGTGCCGCGGGTCGTGGCCGGGGTCTTCGACCGGAATTGGGACGGGACGGGCAACTGGGTGTTCAACACCGCGTTCGCGGGCTCGTTTCCCGGCCTGCGCGCCTACGTCGCCCGGTTCAGCGACTTGTCGGAGGTCGAGGGGTGGATCGCCCGAGGGCTGCCGGTCGGCCTGTCGCTGTGCTACAACAAGCTGCGCGGAAAGGAAGGCCCGCTGAGCGGCCACTTGGTGGTGTGCGTCGGGTTCACCCAGGAAGGCGACGTGATCCTGAACGACCCCGGCACGCGCGAGCAGGTCCGCAAGGTCTTTCCCCGAGCCAACGTCATCGCCGCCTGGGCCACGTCCCGGAACGCGGTCTATCTGGTGTACCCGGAGCCGGCCAAGCCCCCCAAGGACCGGTTCGGCCACTGGGATTCCCCGGCGTCCCGCCGCCGGATCGTGCTGGGCGATTGACGGCGGGGCGCGAGGCGAAACGCGCGGTTGGAGACGCGCGCTCCGGATCGCCGTCCCATCGCCGGCAGCAGCCCGAGGGAATTGATGGACGGCGGGACGGGCTTTCTGCACTATCGTGAACAAACCATGCAGGCATTCAGCAAGCTTTGGCATTGGCGCTGCCTGACGCGGGCATTGCTCGCGGGCGCGGCGCTGGCGGCGGTTCCTTTGGATTCGAACGCCCAGGCAAACGGGGCGACAGCCGACCAGACCCAAACCAACCGTTCCCCGGCCCCGCGCCGGCCCAGCATCCTTTTCATCCTCGCGGACGACCTCGGCTACGGCGACCTCGGTTGTTACGGTCAGACGAAGATCAAGACGCCCAACCTCGACCAACTGGCCGCCGAGGGCATGCGCTTCACCAGCTTCTACGCCGGCAGCACCGTCGGCGCGCCATCGCGCGCCGCGCTGATGCTCGGCCAGCATACCGGACACCTGCGCATCCGCGGCAACGCGCCCAATGCGTCCCTCCAGGCGGACGACGTGACGCTGGCGGAGGTGCTCCAGCGCGGCGGCTACCACACCGGCCTGATCGGCAAATGGGGGTTGGCAGCGGCGGGCTTGCCCGGCGTGCCGCAGAAAAAAGGCTTCGCCGACTTCGTGGGCTACCTCGACAATCGCGAAGCGCACAATTACTACCCGGGCTACCTGTGGCGCTGCGACCCGGCCAGCGGCGACGATGGCCAGGTGGTTTTCCCGGAGAACGAGGGCGGCAAGAAGGGCCTCTACGCGCCTGACCTCTGCACCACGGCGGCGCTGAATTTCATCCGCATCAACCGGCCGGGCCCGCCCAACCGTCATCCCCCGTTCTTCCTGTTTTTGTGTTACACCATCCCGCACGCGAACAACGAAGAGGGCCGGCGCGCGGGCGACGGCATGGAGGTGCCCAGCGATGAGCCATACACCGCCGAGCCGTGGCCGCAGGTCGAGAAGAACAAGGCGGCCATGATCACGCGGATGGACGCCGACATCGGCCGGCTGATGGACCGGCTGAAGGAGTTGAAGATTGCCGAAGACACGGTGGTCATCTTCACGAGCGACAACGGCCCGCACCGGGAGGGCGGGGTCGATCCGCGGTTCTTTGGCAGTTCCGGGCCGTTCCGCGGGATCAAGCGCGACCTGACCGAGGGCGGCCTCCGCGTGCCGTTGATCGTGCGCTGGCCCGCCAAGATCAAACCGGGCACGGTGAGCGACCAAGTCTGGGCGTTCTGGGACATGCTGCCCACGCTGGCGGAAATCGCGCGCCAGGAACCGCCGAAAGCGATGGACGGCATCTCGATGCTGCCGACGCTGGTGGACAAGGTCCAGTTGGCGCAGCACGAATTCCTTTACTGGGAATTTCACGAACGCGGGTTCGACCAGGCCGTGCGTTGGCGCGAGTGGAAGGGCATCCGCCACGGCATTGACGGGAAACTGGAACTCTACGACCTCAAAACCGATCCGGGAGAAAAACAAAACGTGGCGGACCAGCATCCGGACGTCGTCGCCAAGATCGAGGGATATCTGAGCACGGCGCGCACCGACGACCCCGCGTGGCCGGTGAAGAAGGCCAAGGCAGAAGTGGCGCGGTGACGGCGGGCACGGGTTTCCAGTTGCCGCGTGCAGGTTTTCACCGCCACAGCCACGTCAGCAGCGGCGCGAACACCAGGCTCGGCAGATAATCCGTCAGTTGGAGCTTCTTGATTTCGAGAATCACCAGCGCCACGCAGAAGACCAGCAACCCCCCGGTGGCGTTGATGCTGTCCACCAATTGGTGCTGGACCAGAAACGGCGCGGCCGCCCCCGCCAACAGCGTGATCGTGCCTTGCCAGGCCAGCACCGGCAGCGCGGACAGGATGACGCTCCCGCCGAAACTGGCGGCAAACGCCATCGTCGCCAGCCCATCCATGACCGCCTTGATGAGCAGCGGCGGCAGGTAGCCGGAAAGGCCGTCCTGCACCGCGCCCAGCACCGCCAGCGGCGCCGCGCAAAAGAGCACCGCGCAGGTGTTGAAGCCGTCGCTGAACCGGTGGACCGGGCTGGCCGCGCCGGCCGCGATCAGGCGCCGGGCCAACTGTCCCACCCGGTTCGACGCCTTCTGGAGGTGCAGCCCGTGGCCGGCGACGCGCCCGAGCATCATCGCCAGCACCACGATGGCGAGTTGCTTCCCGACTTGAAGGAGAGTTCCATTCAGGCTCAGCCAGGTCAGCCGCAGACCGAAGAAGACGGTGAAGACTCCCAACAGGATCTTCAGCCCGTTCTGGGTTTTCGCTGGAAGCGGCTTCTTGAGCGCCAAGGCAAGAAGGCCGGCGATCACGATGGCGGAAGCGTTGACAATCGTCCCGATCACGTGGCTGACTCAAGCAGCCCCGGAACGAAGCGCAAGCGCAAAGCGGCGCCAGCGACCAGGTTTGATCCGCGTGGGGCCAGCCACGAGGGGGGGCGCCCCGCCAACCGCTCCCGCTTACAAATCTGTAATCTCCCGGAAAGCCTCCCGTCATGGCGTCTCTGCTCTAATGCCCCAGAAACATGAACAAACAAACAACGCAGCCATGACTATGAAAACCATTTTGCAGCTACTGCGGAACCGGGTGCCCGTCCTCGCTTTGGCGGGCGCGCTTATCGTGGGCGGCTCCGCCCTGGCGCTCACCTACAAGTCGGCCTCCGCGCATTTCCGCCCCTTGCTGGCGGCCGTCAACGTGCCGCTGGACGCGACGCCCGTGCCGCGCGACACCTTGCCCCGCGGCAGTTACGCGCCGATCGTCAGGAAGGTCGCGCCGGGCGTGGTGAAGATCGTGACCGCCACCACCGTCAAGGGACCGTCCGAGCAGCAACTACCGTTCAACGACCCATTCTGGCGGCGATTCTTTGGCAACCAGTTCGGCCAGACGCTCCCGCGTCCGTCCGGACCGCAGGTCGAGCACGGCCTCGGCTCCGGCGTCATCGTCACCAAGGACGGCTACATCCTCACCAACAACCACGTGGTGGACGGCGCCAACGAGGTGAAAGTCACCTTGCAGGACGGCCGCGAGTTCACCGCCAAGGTCGTCGGGCGCGACCCCAAATCGGACATCGCGGTGGTCAAGATCGACGCCCACAACCTCCCGGTGGTCCCCATGGCGGACAGCGAGAAGGTGCAGGTCGGTGACGTGGTGCTGGCCATCGGCAACCCGTTTGGTGTCGGCCAGACGGTCACCGAAGGCATTGTGAGCGCGACCGGCCGCGGCGGCATGGGCATCGAGGACTACGAGAATTTCATCCAGA
>JAJXZI010000213.1 GCA_021780115.1 bacterium
GGGGGGGCCTGGTGACGCAGCCGGGGGCCGGGGCGGGTGGGACTCAGGCCCTTCTGGGGTTGCCCGACGCGGGCTGGACGCAGCAGACGGTCGATCGGCGCGGCACTGATGGCCCGGAGCTTTTCCTTCACGTCCCCGGTCAAGGGCCCATGGTGGCGCTCGTGGCATTCGAGCCACTCGGGCAAGGCCGCCTTAAGGAGTTTGCGCACAGTTGATCGCCGGCCAGCCGGAGGACTTTAAGCACAGGCGGGAGCGCGACCGGATCGTAGGCGGGCTTGGGGCCGGGCCGGACGCGGCCGCTGGGCGGGGCCAGCGGCCGGTGGAGCAGGCGCAGGGCGCTCTTGCGAGGATAACCGCAGGGGGGCCGCAAAAACGCGTCGAGAATGCGCTGCTTGTGCGGCCGACCGGCGCGCTGGCAGCGGCCGTGAAGGTGGGCCAGAGACTCGCGTTTGGCGGACAGACGCATGTTCGGGGCTTGGGCAACCACGAACTTGAGTCAACCTATCGGCAGCCCCCTCGTCCACCTCCCCGCCCCGGCAACCTTTATCCTGAGTCAACTCGCAGACGGACGCGCCGCGACCGCACGGAAGCCGGCTTGCCCGGCTGCGGCGGACCCCGCATACTTTGCCCGTTCATGCCGCGCGAAACCAGCGAAGCCAAAGCCGGGCGCCTGAAAAGGATCATCGCCGGCCTGCAACGGGCGTATCCCGACGCGCACTGCGAACTGACCTTCGCCAACCCGCTGGAGTTGCTCATCGCGACGATCCTTTCGGCGCAGTGTACCGACAAGCGCGTCAACCTGGTCACCGCGCGGCTCTTCACGAAATACCGCACCGCGGCCGATTACGCGCAGGCGCCGGCGGCGGAGTTGGAGCAGGCCATCAAGTCCACCGGTTTCTTTCGGAACAAGGCGAAGAGCATCCAGGCCTGCTGCCGGGCGCTGGTCGAGCGGCACGGCGGCGCCGTGCCGCGCACGATGGCGGAACTCACCCGCCTCGGCGGCGTGGGCCGTAAGACGGCGAACGTCGTCCTGGGCAACGCCTACGGTCTCAATCTGGGCGTCGTCGTGGACACCCACGTCGCGCGCCTGTCCGGCCGGTTGGGCCTGACCCGCCAGAAAGACCCGGAGAAGATCGAGCGTGAGCTGATGGCGCTGGTGCCGTCGGCGCAGTGGACGCTGTTCAGTCACTGGCTGATCTGGCACGGCCGGCGGCGCTGCTTCGCGCGCAATCCGGAATGCGACCACTGCGAAATTCGCGAATCCTGTCCACGCATCGGTGTCAAAACCGCTGCGTGACGACTCTCGCGTTGTGCCAGCGGCAACTCTCCTCATTCTTGCGCAGTTGATCCTGTGCGGCTGGATCGTGGTCCGCGTTATCAAAAGGCTCCGGCGGTTGCGCGGCAGAATGTCGCCCTGGGCTGTCTTTGCGGCTCTCGTATTGATCGGGCTGGCACTCGGAGCGTGGATGGCCTTCAAGTGTGAGTACCGCCTGGGCAGCAAGTTTCGCCTCGTTGGTTTCCCGACACCAGTTGTCTTCTTTCATTGGGAGGGAGGCAACTGGGTGGATTTTATCACGCCACCGGTCGTCATGTACCCCGGAGTGGCTGCCAACATTTTAAGTGGTATCGCCCTGGTTCAGTTGCCGTTGCTCGGTTTCCTGCGACGCAAAGCCCGCCATCAATCCGAGCATGAATGTTCCGTCGTCTGAAACCGTCTGGCTCCTCCTCGACTCCGGCCCCGGCGCCGCCGACTTCAATATGGCGCTGGACGAGGCGCTGCTCGAAGCCGCGCCTCGGCTGGGGCTTCCGGTCCTGCGCTTTTACGGGTGGACGGAGCGCGCCGCCACGTTCGGCTACTTTCAGTGCTACGCCGACGTGGAGCGGATGACCCGGTTGCGGCCGTTGGTGCGCCGACCAACCGGCGGCGGCCTCGTCCCCCACGACGCGGACTGGACCTACAGTCTGGTCTTCCCCGCCGGTCAGGCCTGGCATCGGCTCAAGGCGCCGGAAAGTTATCGCCGGGTCCACGCCTGGCTGCGGGCGGCGTTCGCGCGCCTCGGCGTCCGCACCGAACTGGCGCCGGACGCCCACGTCGCCGGCCCTGGCCAGTGCTTCGTCGGCCACGAAAAGTCCGATCTGCTGTGGCAGGGCCAGAAGATGGCCGGCGCCGCCCAGCGCCGCACCCGCTGCGGGCTGTTGATCCAAGGCTCCGTGCAACCGCCGCCGCCGCTGGCCCGCGCCGATTGGCAGCGGGCGATGGCCGAGGCGGCGTCCGCGGATGCCGGGGTGATTTGGCGGGAGTTCGCGGCCGATTCGGTTCTCAACGAACGCGTCCGGACGCTGGTGGCCGAGAAGTATTCCCAGAGCAGTTTTCACCGGAAACGGTGACGGCGCCCACGGAGGCTGTCGGCCGGGCCGGCGGCAGGAATCCCGCGGCCGACGCGGCGGTCCGCGGGCGGTTCGCGGCGCTTGGAAGCGGTTCCGGCCGGGCCTTCCAGAGGCTGGCTAGGCGGGCGGGCCGTCATTTCCGGTTGCGCGATCCTGGTTTCCGGCCGGGGCGCCACCAGGTGAAACATTTTCAACTCGCGGAAGATCGACGCCGCCAGCGCGGACTTTTTGAAGCCGAGCACTTTCGTGTTGCGCAGCCGGAAAAACGTCTCCATGTCGGCGGCGGTGTAATGCTCCACGAGGGGCAGGTCGCCGAAATCGCGAAGCAGATCGGCGCGGCTGTTTTCGGAAAGGTCCGTGGTGACGAGGACGAACAGCAGCTTTTTGCGCCGCCGCCGCAGCGCCTCGCGCCCCGGCACGAGGATGGCGGCGCGCAGGGCGAAGGGAAACAGACGTTCAACGGGCCTGGCGGTCGGCGGGCAACTCATATCCGGGAAGTTATTCATGAAAAGGCCGTCCGGCGACTGTAAACGCCCGGCGCCACCGGCGGCGGGGCAACTGCGCTCACTGGCGGGCGGCAGAAACCGAGGCCGCGGCCCGGCGAGCGAACAGAGATTCCAGGGCCTCGGCCACGCCGTCGCCGTGCGGCAACCCGCTCACGTGGCCGCCCTGGCGGCGGACGGCTTGCTTGACTTGGGGCACGGCGTTGGCGGGGGCCGCCAGCCAGCGGGCGCGGCCGGTCTCGAGCATCGGCAGGTCGTTGAAATGATCGCCGGCGGCGAAGACGGCGTCGGCCGGGACGCCGAGGCGGCGGCAGATTTCAGCGAGCGCCGTGCCTTTGTTGAAATCCGCATGGCTGAACCGCATGTAAACGTCGTTGCGCACCACCACCAGGCCCGGCACGTCGCGACAAAAGGCGTCCAGATATGCGTGGGTCGCGTCAGCATTGCCAGCGGTGGGGAGGATCAGGCAGAACGGCGAGTAAGCATCTTCATAAACCGTCGCGGCGAACCGCTCGCGGACCCAGCCGGCCAGCCGCGGCAAGGCCGGACGGAGGCGGGCGAAGATTTCCTCGTGACACCGCGCGCAGCGAGCGTTCCAGTCCACGAACCCGACGTAGCGCCCGGCTTCGCGCTGGTAAATCTCCCGTTCCACCAGCACCAGAAAGTCCGGCTGGACCGCGAGCCGCGCCCGGCCCAGGGCGTCCGTCAGACTGGCCAGGTCGCGGCCCGTGTTGATGATCCAGCGGGCGCCGCGCGCCTGCCAGCGGCCGATGGCCGCCTGCACGCTCGGGGCGACGGGCGGCTCCTGCAACTCGGCGAACAGGGTGCCGTCGAAGTCGGTGGAGAGAAGGCGCAGGGGCACGTTACCTCCGCAACGCGGAATCTCGAATCCGAAAGCCGAAGCCGGCGTCCGCCGCGACGGGATGCGGCCTGGGGACGGCGGACCCTGGCTGGCGCGCCTTCAATGTTTGGGCCGCAGGAGCACGGCCTTTTTGTCCGTCCCTTCGACTTCTACGCTGTGGGTCTCGATGGTGGGGTCGTCCTTCAGGGCATGGTGAACGATGCGCCGGTCAAACGCGTTCATCGGCTCCAATTCCACCACGTCGCCCCAGCGGCGGACCTTCTCCGCGGCTTCCTTGGCCTTGCGCACCAAGGCGTCGCGCGCCTGGGCCCGGTAACCGCCCACGTCGAGCGTCACCTTGGGCGAGTTCGGGTCTTGCTGGAAGAGCATCCGGTTGACGATGTACTGCAGATCGGCCAACGTCTGGCCTTGACGCCCGATGAGCCGGCCCGAGTCCTCGGTCTTCACGTCCAGAAACAGGCCCTCTTCGAGTTGGTGTTCTTCGACGGTGGCGGGGAAGCCGAGCAGTTCCAAGGCTTTCTCCAGCGTGGCTTTGGGTTCAGCAGGCATGGGATGGGTTGGGTTTCTGAGGGCCGTGGCGGACGGGAGCGCGGGAACGCGGGGGCTCACCTCTTTTTCTTGGGCGCCGGAGCGGGCGGAACCACCACGGCGGTTTTGTCCTGGGCCCTGGTCAGTTTCATTTGTGCAATGGTTAACAGGTTCTGCACCGTCCAGTAAAGCGTCAATCCGGCGGAGAAGTTGTACAGGATGAACAAAAACATCAACGGCATGTACTTCATGATCTTCTGCTGCGTCGGGTCCATGCCGGGCGAAGGCGGGGTGAGGCGCGACTGCCAGAGCATCGTGATGCCCATGACCAGCGGCAGCGGATTGATCGGCCAGTCGGCGCCGGGGAGATAGGCCAGGGTGTCCGGTTTCGACAGGTCCTTGACCCAGAGGAAACGGGCGCCGCGCAGTTCGATGGCGCTCTGGATCATCCGGTAGAAGCCGAAGAAGATCGGGAGTTGGATGACCATCGGCAGGCAGCCGCCCATCGGGCTGACTTTGTTTTCCTTCATGAACTCCATCAGCTTCTTGTTCATCTTGGCCGGGTCGTCCTTGTATCTCTCCTGGAGGGCCTTCATCTGCGGCTGGAGCGCCTGCATGCGCTTCATCGAGCGGGTGCTCGCCTGCGTCAGCGGCCAGAACACCGCCTTGATAATGACGGTGATGAGAATGATGATCCAGCCATAGCCGAGGCCCAGCAGGTCATGCAAGCCGTTCATCGAGAGCAGCAGCAATTTGGCGAAGAACCCGAAGAACCCCCCAAAGCCCATGACCAAATCCAGGTTGTTGTTGAACCGGTCGGCGAGTTGCGCCAGCATGCGGTACTCCTTGGGCCCGCCGTAAAAAACGATCTGCCGTTCGAGCGCCTGCTCCGGCGCGAGCGTCACGGGCGGATACGCCAGGGCCACCTGGTAACCTTGGGGCGGCGGCCGGTTCCGCGTGCGGGGATGGGTCAGCCAACTGTCCGGGCGCGGCAGCGGGACCGGGCGCGCCACCACGGCCAGGGCCGGCTGGGACGGCATCGCCGCCAGCGCGAAGAACTGGTTGTGGACCGCGGCCCACACGACGTTGCTCGCGCCGCCTTGATACTCGTACCGCGGCTGGCCCGGGAGGCAGCCCAGCGTGCGGTTGTCGAACCACGCCCGCGCCACGTTCTGCACCCGCGTCCCGTCGTACCACAGCAAGCCCTCCGCCAGGCCGGTGTCGTCGGGGCTCATGGGCGTGGCCGTGCCGACAACCCACTCCTGCTCGGGCAGGGTGATCGACTGGGCGGACGTGTTGAGCAAGCGCACGCTGGCCGCCAGGAGGTAGTTGGTGCTGAGTCGGAAATCCTTCACCACCTTCAGGCCGTTCGGCAACGTTTTCTCGGCGCGCACGCCCGTCGCCGTCCGGGTGAGCTGGAACAGTCCGTCCCCTTCCGCCGCGGCCCCGCCCAGCACGGCCAGCACCGGCACGGGCGCCTGCGTGTTCAAGGTGGCGACCGGGCCGGGCGCGTCATTCCGGGAGCGCGAAACCACCTCGGGATATTTGATCAACTCAATCAGCTTCAGCCCGCCGCCGTGGGAGGTGAAAATATAGCGGGCATTCTCGTTGGTGACTTCCAGCAACTGCTCCGGGGCGCTTGGGGCGATGAAACTCCTCGGCGGCGCGGAGGTCGATGTCATCGGGGCCTCCGCAGTGGCGGTCTCGGTCAGCCCGTTCCAAGCCGCCGTGCCGTCGCCGGGCGCGTTCGCGCCGCGGGCGGGCAGCGGCTTGGGCGGGTAGAATTTCT
>JAJXZI010000303.1 GCA_021780115.1 bacterium
CCGGACATAAGAACGGCCAATCCGAGTAACCAAAGGCATGACAACTTCATCCGAAACATCCTCGCAACAGTGGACTTTGTGCCGTACGTCTGCCCTTGGGCGGCGCACTTCGTGCTGACTGGCCCTTCCGCTGGCAGGCTTTTGCCCTTACGCGGCTTCGCCTCGCTTCAAGCTAAACCGGCGGCTCAATGGGCGCTTACCGGTCCATCCAGCCGTACCCTATCGCGGCGCTCCTCCGAAGAACTCCAGCATCCGCACATGGGCGGCGGGAGAGTTGGAGCAATTGCCGAAGCGCATCGCCGAAGCCGATGTACATGTCCTCAATTACAGCCAGTTGCGGCAGCTTGGGGAAAATCTGATTCCCATTTCCTGGGCTGCGGTGATTTTGGACGAGGGCCAGTATATCAAGAATCCCAGCTCCCAGACCGCGCAAGTGGCCCGTGCCCTGCGCGCCAGCCACCGCCTGGTGCTGTCAGGAACACCCATCGAAAATCGTCTGACCGATTTGTGGAGCCTGATGGCGTTCACCATGCCGGGCGTGCTCGGCGGCCGCCACCAGTTCGCCAAACTGTTCGACGCCAAGGAAGACCCGTTCGCCCGCCGCCGGTTGGCGGCGCGCGTCCGCCCGTTCCTGCTGCGGCGCACGAAGGCGCAGGTGGCGAAAGACCTGCCGGACCGCGTGGAGGAAGACCTGTACTGCGAGATCGAAGGCGAGCAGAAGACGCTGTATCGCGCCGAGCTGAAGCGCGCCCAGCAGATGCTCCTGAGCGTGACGACGCAGAAACAGCTCGCGAAGGAGCGGTTTCACTTCCTCACCTCGCTGCTGCGCCTGCGCCAAATCTGCTGCCACCCGGCGCTGGTGAAACCGGACTCGAAGGCCGAGAGCGCGAAGCTCGGCGCGCTGCTCGAACAACTCGAACCGCTGATGGACGAAGGCCAGAAAGTGCTCGTCTTCTCGCAATTCGTGGAGTTGCTCGCCCTGCTGAAGCCGGCGCTCGCCGCGCGCAACTGGCCGACGTTCTATCTGGCGGGCGAGACGGAGAATCGCGGCGACCTGGTGCGGCAGTTCCAGGCGGCCGAAGGCGCGGCGGTGTTTCTCATTTCGCTGAAGGCCGGCGGTTTCGGGCTGAACCTGACGGCGGCGAGCTACGTGGTGCTGTTCGATCCCTGGTGGAATCCGGCGGTGGAGAACCAGGCCATCGACCGCACCCACCGCATCGGCCAGGAGAACAAAGTCATGGCCTACCGCCTGCTTATCAAAGACAGCATCGAGGAAAAAATCCGCGCGTTGCAGAAGCAGAAGAAGGCGCTGGCGGAAGATGTCCTGGGCGAGGAAAAGTTCGCGCAGGCGTTGACGCTCGACGACTTGCGGTTCCTGTTCGCGGACTAACGGCGCGAGGGCCGGATGGCGCGCCGGCCCCGGAGAATGCGTTATTGGGGCGGCGGAGGCGCCGGCACCGCGTATCCTGCCGAAATGCGCGGCCCCGGCGGCGCCGCGAGTTCGAGTTTCACTTGGCTGGAAAGCGGGCGGGAAAAATCCATCGTCGGCTCGAACAAGCTGTTCTCGAATGGCGCCTCCGGGAACGCGGCGAAAACGCCCGCCTTCTCATTCCCGATCCATTCGCCACGCCGGAGGATGGTCCACCGGCCTTTGCTGAGCTTTTGCACTTGCCAGAAGTAATAGTGGTTGGTTCGGGAGGATCCCTCCGGGTGAATGCCGACCACCTGGACTGTGCCGGCTGGTACGGACTGCGCGAAACTCAGCGCGTGCCACCTCGTCAAGTGGTAAACGGAGCTTGGAGCCGCCGCCACGGTCCGCCAGGAAAAATCGGGAAAACGCTGCCGCCACATGTCGTGTCGCACCAACCGGTCGATTTGCCGTTGGTCCTCCGCGGAAATGTTGCCCCGGACGACTCCAAAGTACGGAGACCGAGGTGTCCACGCTCGCCAAGCGGCGAAGCCCGCCGCCGCCAGCGTCACGATGCCGGCCACCAAGATCACACGCCCCCGCTTGAAAATGGGCGTTCGCATACACGCCGATCTTAGTTGATATCCGAGCAATCAGTCAAGAATCGTGAAAGCTGGAATACGGACAACCCTTGGCCGCGCCGGCTGTCGATTCGATTTTTAACTTTTGGTTTTCGCTCCTTTGACGCCCCGCGCTCACATCCGGTGCCGCGCCATCTGCCAGACGATGTGGACACCATGGGCCACCGCCAGCCCCAGCAGGCCCACCCCGGAGCCGCGCTCCATGTTCAGCAGCGCCCGCTCGCTGAAACGCCGGTGCCCGAGGGACACCGCCCAGCTTAGCCCGACAAACCACAGGCTCGTCCCGCCGGCCACGCCCGCCACGCAGGCCAGCTTGCCCGGCCAGTCGGGCGTGACCCATTCGCGCGAAATGAAGTTCGCCGCCAGGATGATCCAGAACACCAGCACGCCGGGATTGCCCAGCACGCGGACAAAGCCGGTCATGAACGCGGAGTGCGGGTGGAATTTCTCCTCGACGCGCTCCTCGAAACGCGGCCGCGCCGGGCCGTCCCCCGACACCAGCGGCGCGGGGGGCATTACCGATTTGGCCAGCAGGAACTTCAGACCGAGGTAGAGCATGAACACGAAGCTGCTCAACTCCATCACCGCTTTGACGTAGCCCCGGCTGAAGAACGAGGCGAAGCCGGTGAAGGCGACGAAACAGTAGATGACTTCCATCGCCACCGCGCCGGCGCCGATCAGCGCGGCCCACCGGAAGCCGCGGCGGGCGCCTTCGTTGATGATGGTGACATTGATCGGGCCGACGGGAATCGAGAGCAGCAGGCCGCTGAGGAAACCCGTCAAGGCGGCGGCGGCGATGGGCGAAAGTTCCGGCATGGCGCGCTCAGGGCGCGGGGGGGGAGCCGGTGTCTTCCGCCGGCTCCTCCCCGTCCTCCTCTTCGATTTCCTCGCGGATGCGGCGCGAGATGTGCGGCCGGATGAACCCGTACACCAGGTAGGCGGTGAAAATAAGCGGCAACACGAAGACCAGGATTTTCTCCCGGAACACCAGCAGGCTGCCGATGAAGAGCACCGCCACCAACATCTTCGCGAAGGTGCTGGTCGCCTTGAGGTCCAGCGACTTGAAGCTCGGATACCGCACCTCGCTCACCATCATCCACGACAGGAACAGCAGCAGCACTGGCAGCAGATAGCGCCACCGGCCGACGACAAAGTCCCGCTCGTCCCACCACATCAGGAAGAGCGTCAGCGACGCCACCAGCGCCGCCGCCGAAGGAATCGGGAAGCCGACAAAGTCCTTGCTCCGCTGCTCCTCCGGCAGGGCCGACAGGCAGTTGTAGCGCGCCAGGCGAAACGCCCCGCAGATCAGGTAAATGGATGACACAAACCAGCCGATCTCCGGGTGGGCCACGAAGACGTCCTTCAACACGACGCGATGCACCAGAAACGCTGGCGCCACGCCGAAGGAAATCAGGTCCGCCAGCGAGTCAAACTCCCGCCCGAACGGGCTGTCCACGCCGCCCATGCGGGCCACCCGGCCGTCAAACAGGTCGAAGATGCATGCCAGCAGGATGAACCCCAGCGCCACTTTGATCTGGTCGTAGCCCGCGTCCAGAAGTTCGGGCAGCAATTCCGGCCCGATTTTCGCCGCCATGATCTTGGTCAGCGCCACAAAGCCGCAGAACAGGTTGCCCGCCGTCAGCAGGTTGGGCAGGAAATAAATCTTGATCTGGCCCTCGGGTGAATCCGGCGGCGGGCGGGGGGAGGAGGCGCGGGCCATGACGCAAGGCTCACTCGAAGGCGGCGACGACCGTTTCGCCGCCCACGACTTGGTCGCGGAGTTGGGTTCGGATTCTGGCGGTCAGCGGCAGGTACAGTTCCACGCGCGAGCCAAACTGGATCAGGCCGATGCGTTCGCCGCGCGTTACCGCGTCGCCCGGCGCGATCCACGGCACGATGCGCCGCGCGATCAGGCCCGCCACCAAGCGCACGCCGAGCGCCGTGCCCGGACGCTCCTTCGGTTCGAGGCCAATCAGGACGTTTTCATTTTCCGACGCGCTTTCGCTCCGCAGCGCGTTCAGGTAACGGCCCGGCTGGTGCCGGAAAAACGTGACCGTGCCGGAGACCGGCGCGTTCTGGACGTGGACGTCGAACACCGACAGAAAGATCGAGATGCGCCGGCACGGCCCACGCATGACTTCGGCTTCGGTGGTTTCGTCGATCACGTCCACCGTGCCGTGCGCCGGGGCCAGGATCAGGTTGGGGCCCTCGGGCACCCGCGCCTCAGGATCGCGGAAGAAATACAACGTGAAACCAACGAAAACCGCCCACAGCACCACCAGCACGAAAAAGAACGCGAGGATGGCCGAGCCGATGAGCCACGCCAGCCCCCCCACGATCAGCACCGCCGCCAACAGCGCGAGCGACTGGAGGATCAAGCTCAAGGCGGCCTGCCGGGCCTTGCCGGAGTGTTTCATGCGGTCCCAGCTTAAGGACGGCGTCGCGCGGTTCAAAGTTCAAACTTCGGCCGCGCGGATGGCCTTGCCCGCACGATTGCCCAGCGGCCCACCGCAAACGGCTCCGGAGCGCGTGATCGCGGAATTCAGGACGGTGGCGGTGCTGGCGAAGTCGAGTTTCCGCCCGCCCGCCGCCGCTTCACTGGCGCACGGCGCGATAAAACCTCCGGACGACGTTGGAAATGCTGCCATCGACGAGGGGCGTCACGCCCGTCTGGTTGGTCACGGTTTGCCAGAGCGCCCACTGCGTCAGATTGGTGGACATGCTGACCGTATAGACGCGTCCGGTCACGCCGCACAGACAGAACTCAAAGGAATTCGTCGGGACCAAGCCCAGCGCCCGAAGTTGATCGGTCGGCGGCAGGCTGACGATAAAGCTCACCGGGGCGGAGAAAGTCGTCGCCCCGAGGTTGTCGGTGGCTTTGGCCACGCAGGTGTAGGCGCCCGGCGTCCGGTTCGTCCACACGAAGCCCACCGACGCGCCGGCGCTTTCCGCGAGCTTCGTCGGGCCGAGATACAGCTCCACGTTGGTGACGTAGCCGTCCAGATCGTAGGCGCTGGCGCCCAGGAGGATTTTGGAGCAAACCAAAAAGGCCGCGCCGTCGGCCGGCGTGGCGACGTTCACCAGTGGCGCGTCGTTCAACGCGTAGCCGGCTTGCTGGAACGTGTAGAGGGCGCCGCCGTCGCCGACGACCATGCCGGTTCCATCCACAAACGTGATGGCGTGCCAGTCGGTCAGCACGCCGAGCGAAATCGCCGTCCAGTGCGCGCCGCCATCTGTGGTCTGCAAGATCACGCCGTTGTCGCCGACGACCCACGCGGTGTTCACGTCGGCGATCCACACGCTACGCAGCGTCATGCTGGTGCCGGAGCTGAGCGCCCGCCACGTGAGGCCGCCGTCAGTGGTCTGGTAAAGGGCGCCGCCGGAACCGACCGCGTAGCCGAAGTCCGCATTCAAGAACACGACGCTGAAGAAGGTCACGGACGTGGTCCCACTGTCGAGCACGTTCCAGTTCGTGCCGTCAAAGCGGAGGATCGTCCCGCCAGCGCCCACGGCGTAGGCAGTGCCGCCGATGGCATCGACGCCGTAGAGATCGACGGTGACCCCGCTGGGTTGGCTGGTCCACTGCGTGCCGTTCCAGAAGTAGATGATCCCACCGGAACCGACGGCGTAACCCCAGAACGGCGTCAGAAACGTCAGTGAATAGAACGCATTCGTGACGTTGAGCGGGAACGCACTCCAGGTCAGTCCCCCATCACGCGACCAGGCAATCAGCCCGCCGACGCCGGAAACGAATTCGTAGCCGCCGATCCCCTGCACCGCGAGCAGTGAGTTGGTGAGGCCGACGTTGATGAGGCCCCAAGTCTGACCGCTGTTGGTGGTCGTGAGCAGCGTGCCGTAGGCGCCGATTACCACGCCGTGATACGGGTCGATCAGCGAGCCGCCGGACAGATTGTTGGTGGTTCCCGAGTGAGAAGGATTCGCCGAAAAACCGGAGCCGATCACCAGCGTCAGCGCCTGCGTGGCGACCCCGGCAATATTTGTCGCGCCCAGGGTGACGGTGTAAGTGCCGGCCACCGTGGGCGTGCCCGAGATGAGGCCGCTGGCCGGGTTGAGCGCAAGCCCGGCCGGCAGGCCGCTGGCGCCGAAACCATTGGGCGCGTTGTTCGCCGTGATGGTGTAGCTGAAGGGGACGTTGACGGTGCCGCTGGCCGTGTTCGCGCTGGTGATCACCGGCGCCGGTGGCACGGGCAGATCACGGACATCGACGATTTGCAGTCCGTTGAGGACGGCCGCCGTGCCGCCGCTGCCGGAGTGGACGGTCAGCGTGAAACTGGTGTCCGTCAATCCGGCAAACACGACGAAGTTGCCCGCCGGCGTGGCGGCGCCCAAATCCGCCGCGCTGGAGGACGGCACCTGCTGGAACGCGCCGGAGAAATCCACGCCGCTCGGGTCCAAGCCATAAATCGTTCGGGTGCCGTAGGCCGGGGCGTTGAGGGTGAGGGCCTCGACCTGGTCTCCAGAGGTGTTCCAATCGTCGAAGTAGGCGATCACCGCGTAGCCGCTGGCCACGAAGTGGCTGGGCACGCCGGACACCGTGACCGTCACCTGCCCCGGGGTGGTGACGCCCAAGGTGAGCAGAAAGCCCTTCATCAAGCGGTTGTTGCCCGGCGTATCGGCAATGGCCGTGCTCCCGATATTCAGGGCGTTCCAGGTCAGGTTGAAGCCGCTGTAGTACGTGGGGATGGAGCCGCCGTCATCGCCCTCGGGCGACAGCGAGCCGGAGGCGCCGACGGCGTTGTTCCAGTTCTGCTGCGGAATGAATCCCGCCAACTCGGTGGCGCCCATCGGCGTGCCGTTGAAAATGCTGCCGCCCACGAAGTTCACGCCGATTCGGTCAGCCCGAACCAGAGGACTCAGCGCCAGGCTGAGGGTGAAAACCGCGAGCGTTGCACTGCGTCGTGCCAGCCGTTGAAGTAACATATTCCCGAACCCAGGTTGTTTGCCGCGCCTTCACGCTATGGGAAACGGTTCGGTGGCGTCAAGATTCCTTGAATTTTAATGTGGCCGGTCGGCGGATCGTCCAAGCCATCCCGCGGAATTTGACTTCCCCGCCCGCGCCCCGCCTGCTACAAAGCGGGCATGGCTGCGAAGCTCACCCTCGGATTTCTCGGCGCGGGCAAAATGGCCTCCGCCCTGGCCAAAGGATTTCTCCGCGCGAAACTTGTCCGGGCCGACCAGATCCTCGCCAGCGACCCGGCGGAAGACGCGCGGGCGTCGTTCAGCCGGGAGACCGGCGGGAAGACGACGGCGCAGAACCCGGCCGTGGCGCGGTTCGCGCGGGTGCTGGTGCTCGCCGTCAAGCCCGACCAGGCGGAAGCCGTCCTCGCCGAAATCCACGAGTGCTTTACGACGAAGCATTTGCTGGTGTCCATCGTGGCGGGCCTGCCGATGGCGAAGCTGGCGGCGCGCTTGGGCGAAGACGCCCGGATCATCCGCGTGATGCCCAACACGCCGGCGCTGGTCGGCGCGTCGGCCAGCGCGTTCGCGCTCGGCCCGGCGGCGCTGCCGGAGGACGCGGAACGGGTGCAAAACTTACTCTCGGCGGTGGGCCTCGCGGTCCAACTCAAGGAATCGTTGCTGGACGCCGTGACCGGCCTGAGCGGCAGCGGTCCGGCCTACGGCTTTCAATTCATCGAGGCCCTGAGCGACGGCGGCGTGGCGGCCGGGTTGCCGCGGGAGATCGCGACGAAGCTGGCCGCGCAGACGGTCCTCGGCGCCGCGCAGATGGTGCTCGCCACCGGCCTGCATCCCGCCGCGCTCAAGGACCAGGTGGCCAGCCCCGGCGGGACGACCATCGAGGGCCTGCATGAGTTGGAGAAAGGGGCGCTGCGCGGCACCGTCATGAACGCCGTCCGCGCGGCCGCGGAGAAGTCGAAGCGACTGGGGCAAGGCTGAGCATGGTTCTCCGGTTCGCAAGTCTTCGGTTTGTCAGGTTCTCCACGCGCCGCGCCGCGTTGGGCGGACTTGGCCGCCGGGTGGGTTGAGAACCTGAGAACCGCCAACGCTTCATGCAGTTTCCCCCTCCCACGGCCAAGCAGGCGCGTCTGATCTGGGCCGCCCTCACCGGCGTGTCGGTGGCGACGCTCATCCTGCTGCTGGTCGCGCTGGTCTGGGGTTTGGGTCGGATCGTCCAGATTCTCTCGCCGGTGCTCTGGCCGATCGCCGTCGCGGGCGTGGTGGCGTACCTCCTGGATCCGGTGGTGGATTTCCTCGAACGCCGGAAGGTGCCGCGCACCCGGGGCATCGCCGGCGTGTTCGTGGCGGCGCTGCTGGTCGTCGCCGCCCTGTTCGGCAGCGTGGTGCCGCAAGTGGTGGTGGAGACGCGGCAATTGGTTTCCCGAATCCCCACCTACGCCAACCGGGTGCAACTCCGCCTGGAGCAATGGGCCAACCATCCGCCCGCCTTGCTGCGCGAGTTCCTCCGCGCGCGGCCCGCCTCCTCCGCCGCGCCGGCGTCGGCGCCGACCAACGCGGAGCCAGCGTCCGCCGCCCCCAACGCCCCGGCCGGCCCGCCGGCAGACGACGCCCCGCCGTTCTGGGAGGTGCTGGATGAGAATACGATCCAGTCGGCGAAAACCTGGTTCGCAGGCGCCCTCCCCAAGATCGGCTCGTGGCTGTTCGGCCAGGCGACGAAGGTGGCCTCGTGGTTCGGCGTGCTGGCGGGCCTGGTGCTGGTGCCGGTCTATGCGTTCTATTTCCTCCTGGAAAAGCGCGGCATCTCGGCGCGCTGGCGGGATTACCTGCCGGTCACCGACTCGCGGTTCAAGGAGGAGCTGGTGTTCGTGCTCAACGCGATCAACGACTACCTCATCGCCTTTTTCCGGGGCCAGGTCCTGGTGGCGGTCTGCGACGGGGTGCTCTACACCGTCGGGTTCACGCTCATCGGGCTGCCGTACTCGGTGCTGATCGGGGTGATGGCCACGTTGCTGACCATGATCCCGTTCCTCGGGGCCATCACGACGTGCGTTGTGGCGCTGTTCATCGCCCTGGTCAATTTCGGGGATTGGCTGCATCCACTGCTGGTCCTGCTGGTGTTCGGCCTGGTGCAGGCGCTGGAGGGCGCGATCATCTCGCCCAAGATCATGGGCGACCGCGTGGGCCTGCACCCGCTGGCCATCATCATCGCGCTCATGGTGGGCACCACCCTGCTGGGCGGCATCCTGGGCGGCATCCTCGCCATTCCACTGACGGCGGCGTTGCGGGTGATCATGTTCCGCTACGTGTGGAAGCCGCGGGAGGCGTGAGCGAGGTGGAACGCGCTCCGGCGGCGCAGCGCGGCAAAGTCCTCCGCGTCCGCCAGCGGCCCGGTCAGCCCCGCTTCCGCTGCAACTCTTTCTTCAGCTTTTCCAGCGGGAGCGTGTTGATGACGTCCGCTTTGGTGAGCCAGCCCTTGCGGGCGACGCCCGCGCCCAGGCGCAGAAAGCCGGCGTGCTCGAAACGGTGGGCGTCCGGGTTGATGACGCACTTCACGCCCTTGCCCTTGGCGTAGGGCCAGAGCCGCCAGTCGAGGTCAAACCGATACGGATTACAGTTCAACTCGATCCAGGTGCCGGTCTCGGCGCAGGCGTCGATGACGGCCTGCTGGTTCACCGGATACGGCTCGCGCTCCAGCAGCAGGCGTCCCGTCAGGTGGCCCAGCATGTGGACGCACCGGCTTTGCGCCGCGCGGATCAGGCGTTGGGTGTTCTCGGCCTCATTGTTGGCCGGGACGTGCAGGCTGGCGACGACCACGTCCAATTCCGCCAGCAGGTCGTCGTCGAAATCCAGCCGGTCCCGCAAGATGTCCACCTCGCAGCCGGTGAGCAGCCGGAAGTCGCGGCCTTCGTCCGCCAGCCGCCGGTTGATCGCGCGGATTTCCTGGAGTTGTTGCCGCAGCCGGGCGGCGTCCAGTCCGTGGGCCTGGAACGAGGCTTGGGAGTGGTCGGTGACGGCCCAGTAGGCAAAACCCAGTTCCGCCATCGCCTGGGCGAGGTCCGGCAGCGTCTGGTGGCCGTCGCTCCAGGTCGAGTGGTTGTGGAGCGCGCCTTGGAGGTCGGTCCATTCGAGCAGGCGCGGCAGCGCGCCCTGTTCGGCGGCGGCAAACTCGCCGTGGTCCTCGCGCAGTTCCGGCGGCACGTAGGCAAGGCCGAGTTGGTCGAAGATGTCCGCCTCGTCCTGGCACGGCAACTGGAGCGTGGGATCGCGGGTTTCCTCCTGCGACCGGAACAGGCCGTACTCGTTGAGGCGCAGGCCGCGTGCGATCGCCCGCTGGCGCATGACAATGTTGTGCTCCTTGCTCCCGGTGAAATACATCAGCGCGAACGGATATTCCTGGTCGGTGACAACGCGCAGGTCGGACTGGATGCCGCCCACCAAAATGACGCTGGCCTTGGTGTCGCCTTTGGCCGTGACGGTCAGGACGCCCGGCTGCCGGGTGAAGAAATCGATGACGGCCAGCGGATCCTTCGACGACGCCAGAAAGTCGATGTCGCCGATGACTTCCTTCCACCGGCGCAGGCTGCCCGCCACACTGCAACGAACGACCTCCGGGTGGGCGCGCAGGCTCTCCAGGATCGGCTCGGCCACCCGCAGCGCGTCACTGAGCAAATGCCGGGAGGCATAGGTGCGGCGCCGTTGGATGCCTTCCCGGAGATTGGCCTGGGTCTTCGCGCCGAAGCCGGCCAAGCCCGCGACCCGGCCCGCCTGGCAGGCCTGTTCGAGCTTCTCGACGGAGTCGATGCCGAGTTCGCGGTTGAGTGCCTGGATCTTCTTCGGACCCAAGCCGGGAACGTCGAGCAGGGCCACCAGGCCGGCGGGAATCGCAGCCTTCAATTCGTCGTAGTAGGCCAGATGGCCGGTCGTGACCAGTTCCGCGATTTTCCGGGCGAGACCTTCGCCGACGCCTTTGATCTCGGCGAGGCGGTCCTCGGCGACGATTTTCGCCAGCGGTTCGGCGAGGCCCTCGACGGCGCGGGCGGCGTTGAGGTAGGCGCGCGTCTTGAACGGATTCTCCCCCTTGAGTTCGAGCAGCGTGCCTATCTCAACGAGGACTGCTGCGACTTGCTCTTTGTCCATGCGGCCAAGGTAGCGCGGCGCGGCCCGGACGGGAATGCAAAAACCGCGCGCTCCAGCGACCGCGGCGGCGGCGCGCGGACTCTTTCCGACAATTCCGGCCCCTTCGCTCCGCCTTTCCAGGAACCGGGTAGGGCGACGCTCCCACGGAGCCTTGATTTTTTGGGCGGAAGTGGGTGGCTCGGCCGGAGCCTCGCCCTACCGGGAAACAGGCCTGGCCGGAAAACCATCAGCGCGGCGCCGGTCTTAACTCCGGTGCCGCGCTGGATTGCGGGCTGCGAACGGTCGTGCCGCCTGACGCGGCACGGCGGGGAGAATCGTCAAGAAGAGGCGCGGGTCACGGAAATGATCCGTAGAGCTTGAACGTCGCGTGCTGCGCCATCCACTGCCAGTCGAGGTTGTTGAGGGTGGTGCTCCCGCGGTAGGCGGGCCCGTTGAGAGTGTAAATCCCGGTTACCCACTTATGGGTTTCGGCGTGCCCGTCGCAGAAGGAAAAGCCGCAGCCATTGTTGTGGGCGCTGCCCGGCCAATCCACCCACGCCGGCATGGCCGCGATGACCGCCAAGCCGCCGTCGTTGATGCTCCAGGGATTTTCATCCAGACAGAGGAAGATTTGCGAGGGACTGACCCGGTTGAAGTCCGACGACTTGCCGAAGGTGGCGTAGGGCGCGTTGCGTTTGTGGCTGTGACTGCCGTCCAGCCACGGCCCATTCGATGACATGGACGGTTTGGGGCAATGTCCACTGCCCGAGTTGAAACAGGGGCAGATGGTGCCGACGCCCTGGTTCTGTGAGACGGTCCGAGCCGCGAGGACCATACTGCCGCGCCGGGAGGGATCGGCGCCGCTGTACACGCCCGTGCGCTTGTCGGCGGGGCAATGGAACACGCCCACATTGTTCGCAATGTAGGGTGCCACGAGGGTGGTGGCCGGATTCGCCAAAATATCGGGGTTGAACTCCTGCGCTCCCCCAATACCTCCCTGACCGGCGACCCATTCGTGCCCCGGCTGGGTGTTGCCGTCATCCGGGTTGGGGGGGAAAAGGTCGGTGAAGTCGTTCAGATAAAGGTTGAAGGCCAGCCCCAGTTGTTTGGCGTTGTTCATGCACTGGATTTGCTGGGCCTTGGCCTTGGCCTTGGCCAAGGCGGGCAAGAGCAGGCCGGCCAGAATGGCAATGATGGCAATGACGACCAAAAGCTCGATCAGGGTGAACCCCCGCTGAACCGCGCGGGAGGCAGGAGACCCGGCGGTGCGCGCCGGGCGATGGGACTTCGGCACCAGAGGCTTGACGCAGGTGATCTTCATGGCGCGAGATTACGCCCTTTTGCCGCCCGTGGCAACTGTGCTTTTGAGCGCACAGCTCACGCGCCGCCTCCCCATTTCTTGCAAGCGGCTGGGCCGGCCTTTCGTCCGGCCAACCAGCGTGCAAGAAACTGAGGCGTGCCCAGCACGTGGGGACGCCTCCCACCTTCTGCGCCGCCGTCGTCCCGCCGGCCCTCCCAATGGCGAAACGCGCCGCCCACGCTTTGGGTTGCCCAACCGCCGCGGGCCGGAGATAATATCCGCGCTGGCAAAGCACACGGACCAGCCCCATGAAGCCCAAGCCGCATTCATGCAATCGGAGGCCGGACGGTCGCCGTCCGCCGCCGCGCTTCGGCCGCAGCTTCCCGTCTCAGCCGGAACGATGCCGTCGCGAGGCCCCGTTCTCCCTCACCCACGGCCTCGTTCCGGCTCAGGCCGCCGCCCTCCTGTTGGCCGCGGCGGTGCTGTCGGCGGGCGGCACCAGTTGGGGCCAACGGTCGTCGAACTGGCGCGGGTACCGGGTCGCGGACGGGCTGCCCGAATCCGCCTGCCTCTCGGTGGCGCTCGGCCCGCATGGCACGGTCCTGGTCCGGCATCGCAACCGGCCGTGGGTCAGCGTGCTGGACGGCTATGGCATTCGCAGCATCCCGGCGGCCGAGCCGGGGCACAGCCGCGTGTACGAGAGTCCGGCGGGCCAACTGTGGACCGTCGCGCCGGAGGGATTGCAGGAATTCAAGGAGGGTGTCTGGGTGCTGCATCCCGTGCCGGAAATCGCGGCGCTGTTCCGCAACACCCTGCCGAACTTGCTCCACCCGATCCCGCTGTGCCCGGTGCGGCAGGACCTGGTGTTTCTGCTGCTGCCGGATCGCCTGCTGGAATGCAATTTCGAGGGGACGAACCGGCCGCAGACCCGCGTGCTGCGCCGGGCGAGCCAGACGGCGATCGGGAACTTCGCGGGCCTGGCCGTGGCCCGGGACGGCGGGCTGTGGATCGCCGGCGCCCGCGGGCTGGCCAAGGTGCCGGCCCCGGCCCGGACCCTGGAACCGGGCAGCGAATGGAAGGAATTCGTCGCGCCCGAGCCGTTGCAGATTCAGGCCCTGCAGGAGCCGCAGGTGGACGAGATGGGCGGCGTCACCACCGTCGCCGAATCGCTCCGCAGCGGCCAGAAGGTGGCGGTGTATTTCGACGGCCAGCGTTGGACCACGCAGTCGGTCGGCGCCGAGAAAGTGCGTTTTGCCTGGCGCGGGCCGGACCAGAGCGTGTGGGCGGCGACGACCGACTCGCTGTGGGAACTGCAAAGCGCGGGGGGCCGGGCGGAGTGGGTGGAGAACGAAGAGATCGAGGCCCGGCAGTACTCGGACCTGGCGGTCGAGCCGGGCGGCACGTTCTGGCTGGCGACGTCCGACGGCCTGTTTCATTACGCGCCGCCCACCTGGCGCAGCCCGGCCGCGGCGCGGAAGCTCACCGCGCTGGTTCCTTGCCTGGCGGCGGATGCCGGCGGCCGGCTGTGGTTTGTGGCCGGCGGCGCGCTGCAGACGCTGGCGGAGGACGGCGACCAGGAGTTTCCGCTGCCGGGAGCGCCGGGGCGGGGTGCCCAAGCCGCTTGGTCGCTCCTCCCGCTGAGGGACGGGACGCTGTTGTTGGACGAAGGCGGACGGTTGTTCCAATTCCATCCGGGGCGCGGCGTGTTTGATCCGCTATTTTCCGGCGCGGCGGACCGGCGCCTTCACGCGCTGGGGCTGCTCAAGAACGGGAACGTCTGCCTGGAAAGTTCCTCCGCGGCGGCGGGAGCGGAGTCGCGCCTCGAAGTGTACGACGGCACCGGCTTCCAAGGGTTTCCCTATCCCCAACCGGAGCCGGGGGCGGCGGGGAATTTCACCGCGGTGTTCACCACCCAGAACGGCGACCTCTGGCTCGGCGGTGAGGAAACCATCGCGTGGTACCACGACCAGAAGTGGCAAGTGTTCCCGTCCCCGGACAGAACCTCGCCAGTGGGCGTGGGGGGCTTCGCCGAACTGGCGGATGGCAAGATCTGGGCCGCCACGCGGGACAGCCTCTGGGAGTTCGACGGGCGCAACTGGTCCGCCGTGCGGAGCGGGTTCGACCGCATCAACGCGCTGCTGCGCTCCCGTGACGGCAGCGTGTGGGTCGCCTCCAATGGCGGGCTGCACCGCTTTTACCGGGGCGCCTGGGTGGAGAACGGGACCGACGAGGGCCTGCCCAGCGCCGCCGTCCGCGCGCTGTGCGAGGATCCGGGCGGCCGGCTGTGGGCCGCCACCGCGCACGGGTTGAGCCGGTTCCATCCGGGCGCCGATACCGATCCGCCGCAGACCCGCTTGCCGAAAATGACGGAGCGGGAGACCAACGTGCCGGAAGGCGGCACCCTGACCCTGATCTTCAGCGGGCAGGACAAGTGGAAGTTCACGCCGCGCGAACGGTTGCTGTTCTCCTATCGGCTGGACGAGCGCGATTGGTCGCCCTTTCGCGAGGCGGCGCCGGTTTCTTTCAGTGACCTGCCGACCGGCAAGCACTACTTCCAGGTCCGGGCCATGGACCGGAACGGCAACGTGGATCCCAACCCGGCCCGGCTCGAGTTCGTCTTCACCGTGCCCTGGTATCGGGAGCGGCGGCTGATCCTGATCGGGTCCGCCGGGTTGGCGGTCGCGCTGTTCTTCGCCGGCCTGGCCTTCAACCGCCACCGGCGTTTGGTGCGCAGCTACGCCGAGGTGGAGCGCAAGGTGACCGAGCGGACGGGCGAACTGGAACTCGCCCACCGCCAGCTCCTGCACAGCCAGAAGATGAACGCCCTGGGCACGCTGGCGGCCGGCATCGCCCATGATTTCAACAACATCCTCTCCATTGTCAAAGGCTCCGCGCAGATCATCGAGGACAACCTGGAGAATCCCGGCAAGGTCCGCACCCGCGTGGACCGGATCAAGACGGTGGTGAACCAGGGCGCGGGCGTCGTGCAGGCCCTGCTCGGCTTCAGCCGCGGCTCCGACGGCCCGCCGAGCCCGTGTGATGTGAACGCCGTGGTGGACGACACCATCAAGCTGCTCGGCGACCAGTTCCTGCGCGAGGTCCGGGTCGTTTTCGAGCGCACACCGAACCTGCCCGCGGTCCCGGCGGCGAAGGATTTTATCCAGCAAATTCTGCTGAACCTGATCTTCAACGCCGCCGAGTCGCAGGCCCAGCGCAACCAGGTGGTCCTCGCCACGCGGGGGCTGCGCCAACTGCCGTCGAGCCTGGTCCTGGCCCCGGCGCCGGCCGCCGAATACGTCTCTCTCGCCGTACGGGATTACGGCTGCGGCATTGCGCCGGACATCCTGTCGCGCATCTTCGAGCCGTTTTTCACCACCAAGGCCCTGTCCGTGCGGCGCGGCACGGGTCTGGGGCTGTCCATGGTCTATGAACTGGCCCGCCGGATGGAAGCGGGCCTGACCGTGGAATCGGCCGTCGGCCAGGGGAGCACCTTCACCCTGATCCTGCCCGTGCGGGAGTTGCCGGTCGCCGCCGCGTCCCGCCCGGAAACTCCGCGCCGCTCCCCCCATCCATGAACCCGCCCACCATTCTCATCATCGAAGACGACGACCTCCAATACGAAATCTACGAGGAAGCCCTCGCCGCCTACCGGCTGGTCCGCGTGAAGAGCGGCAGCGAGGCGCTGGCCGCGCTTGCCAACCACCCGCCGGACCTGCTCCTCCTCGACCATGTGCTGTCGGGAGGCGAACTGGGCCTGGATTTCCTGCCGGAATTCAAGGAACTGTTGCCCTTTGTGCCCATCATCGTCGTGTCCGGCGCGCTGGAGGTGCATCAGCGATTCCAGGCCCTCCAAGGGCCGCGCCGGGCCCATTATTGCCTGCCCAAACCGGTGGACATCCATGAACTCCAGCGCGTCGTGGAGACCGCCCTGGCGGAATGCGGCGAACGTGAAGTGGTGCGGCAGTTCGAGGCCCTGGAACGCTCGCGCCGCGTGGACGCGCAGGAGTTGTTCAGCCGCTCCACCGACCGGCTCAGCCGGCAAATCCGCATCTGCGAGATCGTGGGCAAGTCGGCGGAACGCCCCAACATCTCGGCCCTCGGCCGCCAGTTCGGCGTGGCCCGGCGCACCATCATCCGCGACCTGCAGGAATTGATCCGGCGCGGCCAGCTCAGGCCCGAAGTCTATCCCGAATGGGAGAATCCGCCGCCGGAGTGAGCGGTGGGCCGCCGCGATTTCCCGCGCCGGCTTCAGCCGGGTTCTGCGCGGGTGGTCCGGCGCCGGGCACGCGCTCCCTTCACGGACGTTGAACACGTAGGAGCGATCATTTATCCTCGACGCCGATGCGCCTGCCACCCAGCGAAAGAGAACTGCGATGACCACGCCGGCCTCATCCGACTGGACCAGCCGCGCGCGCGTCGCCGCGGCGCTGAGCCACCGCGAACCCGACCGGGTGCCTTACGACCTCGGCGGCACGATCCTGACCGGCATTCACCAGCGCGCCTATCGGCGGCTGCGGAGCCACCTTGGCCTGCCGGAAGTCGAGATGGAGTTCGACGACCCCGTCCAGCAACTCGGCCGCGTCCACGACGACGTGAAGCAGCGGCTCGCGGTGGACGTGTATGGCATCAATCCCAGCAAGCCGCGCGGCATCAGCCGTCCGGCCCGGCGCGAGGACGGCTACGACAAGATCACCGACGAATGGGGCATCGAGTGGTGGATGCCCGTCGAAGGCGGCTTCTACTACGACATGCGCCGGCATCCGCTGGAGCACATCGACACCGTCGCGGGCCTCGCGAAATTCAGATTCCCCGACCCGCTTGATCCCGGCCGCTATGAGGGCATGGCCGCCCGCGCCGACGAGTTGATGAACCGCCGGCAGCTCGCCTACGTCCTTGGCCGCAACGCGCCGGGCATCTGGGAAATCGCCATCTGGATGCGCGGGTTCGAGAATTTCTTCTGCGACATGATCGAGCGGCCTGCCTTCGCCGCGGCGCTCATGGACATCATCTGCGAAATCAAAATGAAGTACTGGGCGCGGGCGCTCGAGCTGCTCGGCCCGAACGTCATGGTCATTTCCGAGGCCGACGACCTCGCCAGCCAGGACCGGCTCCTGTGCAGCCCGGCGATGTATCGCCGACTCATCAAGCCGCGGCACACGCGGCTGTTCACGTTCATCAAAAAGCGGGCGCAAGTGCCGGTGAAGATCTTCTACCACTCCTGCGGCGCGGTGGCCCCGCTGATTCCGGATCTGATCGAGTCTGGCATCGACATTCTGAACCCGGTGCAAGTCAGCGCCGCCGGCATGGACACCAAGGAACTGAAGCAGCGTTTTGGCCAAGACCTCACCTTCTGGGGCGGCGGCGTGGACACGCAGCGCGTGTTGCCCCGTGGCACGCCGCAGGAAGTCCGCGACGAAGTCCGCCGGCGCCTCGACGACCTCGCGCCCGGCGGCGGCTTTATCTTCACCACCGTCCACAACATCCAGGCCGACGTGCCGCCGGAGAACATCGTAGCGATGTGGGAGGCGCTGCGCGAATACGGGGTTTACCGGTAATCCCGGGCAACGGCCCCGGTTTCTCTGCGCCCTCCAGGCCGTGAAGCCGCATTGCCCGATTCCCCCCGGCAATCTCAAGGCACCCGGCAGACCGTCACCGGCCAATTCCGATCTGGAACCGGGGCAGAGCGGGGACGTCAGTAGTCGTACAACCCGCCGTCGTGGCTGTAACCGCCGCCGCCGCCCATGCCGCCTTCCCCCCCTTCCGGGCCGCCCATGAAATCGCCCAGCACGTCGCCCATGTCCTCCTCGATCTTCTCCGGATCCTCGCCGGCTTCGAGGCGCTTGATGGCGACATCGAGTTCCTTGGGCATCGTGCCGGCGGGCATGATGTCCTTCATCTTCCTCATCAGATGCGCCATGTGCTTGGGATTGTTCTCGTCCAGGTGCTCCATGTCGCGCTCCAACTCACCCATGACGCGCTCAATGCGCGGATCATCCAGGTCGGGCATCGGCGGTTCGTCTCCGCCGGCTCCCTCCGGCTTGGCCGCCGGCTCCTGGAGGCCGCGGAGCGAGGCGAACCGGCTCATCTGCTTGGACATTTTCTTGTTGCCGCACCTGGGGCAGGTGGGCGCGTGGTCCGGGTTCACCCGCTTCGAAAAGAAGTTAAAAATCACCCGGCACTTCGGACAGGCAAATTCGTAAATGGGCATACGTCGGTTTCTGTTACTTGCGGCGCGCAGAATAGCAGAAGCCTGCGCCGAGGGGAAGCTTGGAGGGGCGCGGACCTTTGGCTTGGCCAGAGACTGGCGCGGCCACACCCGCAACTCATTCCCCGTCGCGGCGAGATCCTTGGGCTTTGCGCCGCCGGTCCACCGGCTGAGGCGCCTGATGTATTGGGAGCCGCGCCGAATTTTGTGATGACTTTTACCCTTGCCAAAGGCGCGGACCGGGTGTTTACAGTGGGCTGACTGTGCGGCCAAAAGCACATGGTGTGCATTCGGACACACAGTTCCGGCGGGGCCGAGCCGATGGTAGAAACGCGCTGGTTTGCATTGCAAACGACGACGCGTCGGGTAGGTTGGGGCGTGAGGGTGCGTCCGGTTCAGGCCGCTGTCCGCAAAAGTCGGGCCGAAGGGCGAAAGTCTGCAAGAGAAACCTTAAAAGTTACGTCTATGAAACAACGATCCTCAAGCATTCGCGCGGTGGGTTTCACCTTGATCGAACTCCTGGTGGTCATCGCGATCATCGCCATCCTGGCGGGTTTGCTCCTGCCGGCGCTGGCCAAGGCCAAGCAGAAGACGCAAGGCATTGCCTGCATGAACAACACCAAGCAGGTCATGCTCGCCTGGCAGATGTACAACGGCGACAACAAGGAGAAGATCGTGATGGCCTTCCACGGCGGCATGGCTGCGGGTGGAGCGGCGGCCAGCGATCCCAACAATGCCCCGTGGGTCGAAGGCTGGCTCGACTGGACCACCTCCCCGGACAACACGAACATCCTGTTCCTGGTCAACCCGAAGTATTCCAAACTGGCGATGTACTTCGCCAACCAACAAAACGTCTTCAAGTGTCCGGCGGACAAGTATGTGAGCCAGGTCCAGCAGCGGATGGGGTGGGCCGCGCGCTGCCGCAGTATTTCCGGCAACATCGGCATCGGCGCCGGCAATGCCGAGGCGGGGCCGTGGGATACCATCTACAAGCACATCGTCAACACCAGTCAGTTCCTCTTTCCGGGACCCGCTGATACGTGGGTGTATCTGGACGAGCATCCGTGCAGCATCAACGACGCCGGCTTTTTCAACCCGCACAGGGGCGTCTGGGTGGACCAACCCGCGAACTATCACAACGGGGCCTGTGGCTTCGCATTTGCCGACGGCCACTCGGAAATCCACAAGTGGGTCGCGTCCAACGGCTCGGCCGTCGCTGAAGCGGTGGACACCACCCGGACCACCCCGATCGTTCCCGTCAGTAACTCTAACGACGCGGACATCCACTGGATGAGCTTTCACGCGGGCCGGGTTTCCCCGGTTTCGTACTGAACCGTCGGCCCGCTGCGGCCACGCCGCTTTCGTTGGAACTGACTTTAACGCCCGAGGGCCGCACCCGCCGGCCTTCGGGCGTCTGGCTTTTTCCGCCAGTGGCAAAACCCGTCACGGGCCGCGCGGTTCCCTCGCGGAGGAGCGCATGGGGAACTCGACCGCGGCGGGACCACTGAGAGTTCCACTCGGTCGCCTCTCTCCGTGCCTGTCAGGGACTTCCTCACCCTGCCCGGCGATGGACGATCTCCCTGACTGCCGGGAGAAGAATCTACGGGGAATGCTTTGGCCGCGTTCGGGCCACCCGGCGCGGCTTCGCGGCTCCCGCCGGTTGGGGAGTGGGCGCGGCCGGCGCGCCATCGAGACCGTCCACCAGTTTTTGCATCGTTTCCTCCTGTTCCTCGATGGATTCGATGAGTTTGAACTGCGTGCGGCTGCGGTCGAGGTTGTGGCCCGGCCGGTGGACGCGAAAATACACGTCACCGTTGAGGAAATCGGTGAGGAAGCGCAGCCCGATGGTGAAGGTGAGCAGTTTGCCGGAGAAGGCGATATACGACCGCTCGCCCGGCGTGAGGAACTGCCCGGCGCCGGAGAGGTATCCCTTGGCCAGGCTCTCGAACATCGGCAGGTGCATCCGCACCTTGCGCAGGTCGCGCTCGTCCTCCAGCGTCGGGCTGGTCGTCGTGCGCACCATGTCGCCGAAATCGTAGTGCGCCAGGCCGGGCATGACGGTGTCCAGGTCCACCACGCACATCGCCCGGCCGGTCGCGCTGTCCAACATCACGTTGTTGAACTTGGTGTCGTTGTGCGTGACCCGTTCGGCGATCTTGCCCTCGGCCAGCGCGCGCAACAGGACGTCCGCGAGGGGCTCGCGCTGGAGCGCGAAGTCGATTTCCCGCCTGGCGTCCTGGGCGCGGTTGAACCGGTCCTCCTGAACCGCCTGCTGAAAGGCGGTGAAGCGTTTCCGGGCGTTGTGGAAGTCCGGGATGGTGTCGTGCAACCGCTCGCCCGGCAAATCCACCAGCAGCCGTTGGAACTCGCCGAAAGCCCGGCCCGCCTCGTAGGCCTGCGCGGGGGTCTGGACCGCCTCGAAGGTTTGGACCCCTTCCACGAACAGGAACGAGCGCCAGTATTCCCCCGTGCCGTCGCGGTAATACGAATGTCCGTCCCGCGTGGGAATGACCGTCAGGCAGCGGCGGGTGATGTCGGGCACGCCCTCGGCTTCCAGCTTCCGGCGCAGGTGGCTGGTCACGCGGATCAGGTTCCGCATCACCGTGGGCGGGTCCTTGAAGACGGTGCGGTTGATCTTCTGGTGGATGTAACGCACCTTCGTGCCGCCCTGATCGTAGGTGGCCGAGTAGGTTTCGTTGATGTGGCCGATCTTGCAGGTTTCCGCGTGCAGAATCTGGCCGTAAATCTGGAATTGCTTCGAGATCTCCTGGAGTTGTTTTTCCTGATACGTGACCATAGCCAAGTCCGTTTCTCCTCGGAGAGTGCCGCTCAGTGGCGAGAATGGCAATCCGGAATTGGCCCCCGCGCCGCGCCCGACTCCGGCCGCTGCACGCCAGCGGCACGGCCCGGTTTCCTCCCGGCTAAAATCTTGCGCCGTCCGGCGCCGCGTGGAACGATGAGCCTTGCCGGTCCACCGGATTGAAAAAGCCGGCGGACCCGGCATATTAACCGGCTATGACCAACATGGCAGACGTCCCGACTCTGAAAGAGACGGGGCAATACCTGGAAAAGTTCCATCGCTTCGAGCAGGCGGTGAATGAGCCGGCCTGGCTGGCGGCCCTTCGCCGGGCCGGCATCGCGCGCTTTAGCGAATTCGGCTTTCCGACGGCGCAGGACGAGGACTGGCGGTTCACCAACGTCGCCCCCCTGGCGCACCTGCCGTTCCGGCCGGCCCTGGAGCGGGCGCCCGCCAGCCTGAGCGCCGACGCGCTGCGCGGCTTCGCCTTCACCGGGCTGGAGGCGACGCGGCTGGTGTTCGTGAACGGGCACTTTGTCCCGGAGCTTTCCACAACGGTCGAAGCGCCGGACGGCGCCACGGTGGGCAGCCTGGCGGCGGCGTTGGCGGAACCGGGCGCGCCGCTGGAGCCACACCTGGGCCGTTACGCGCGGGTGGCCGACAGTTCCTTCGCCGCGCTGAACGCCGCGTTTTTCCGCGACGGCGCGTTCATCCACGTTCCGGCCGGAAGGACACTGGAGCGGCCGGTGCATCTGCTGTTTGTCTCGACGTCGCCCGAGGCGGGCGCCACGACGCATCCGCGCAACCTGATTATCGCCGAGGCGGGCAGCCGCCTGACGGTGGCCGAGAGCTACGTGGCGACGGCCGGCTCGGCGTATTTCACCAACGCCGTCACCGAACTGGTGGCGGGCGAGGGCGCGGTGGTGGAGCACTGCAAGTTCCAGGACGAAAGCCCGGCGGCATTCCACCTGGCGACGCTTTATGCGCGGCTGGGGCGAAACAGTCATTGCATCTCCCACTCGTTTGCCACCGGCGCGCGGCTGTCGCGTAACAACATCCGCACCGAACTGGCCGGCGAGGGGCTGGAGGCAATCCTCAACGGGCTGTACCTGACCCGCGGCGATCAGTTGGCGGACCATCACATGATTGTCGAGCACGCCCAGCCGCACTGCGCCAGCCACGAGTATTTCAACGGCATTCTCGACGACCATTCCAAGGGCGTTTTCCACGGACGCATTCTGGTGCGGCCCGGCGCGCAAAAGACCGACGCGAAGCAGACCAACAAGAACCTCCTGTTGTCTGATCAGGCGACGGTCGATACCAAACCGCAGTTGGAGATCTACGCCGACGACGTGAAATGCACCCACGGCGCGACGGTGGGGCAGTTGAACGAGGAATCGATTTTTTACCTGCGCGCCCGCGGCATCGGCCAGGAGACGGCGCGGCGGATGTTGATCCACGCCTTCGCCGGCGAGATCATCGAACGGGTCCGCTGGCAGCCGCTGCGGGAGGAACTGGACGCGCTGGTCTGGCAGCGGCTGGAGCAGAACCCACACGTGAAGTGAGGTCCAGAGGCCGAAGTCCGAAGTCCGAAGGAGACCTGACGTCCGAACGCGGGGTGGGTTCCGGCGTTTCAAGATTTGAGCGGCGAGCCTGGCTTTGCGGCTTTCGGCGGTCAGCTTAACGAGTTTCCAGCCGCCATGTTTGACGATCTCCAGGAACTCTACCAGCAGGTCATCCTCGACCACTGCAAGCATCCGCGGAATTTCCACGAGATGCCGCAGCCGACGTGCAGCGCGCAGGGCCAGAATCCGCTGTGCGGCGACCAGCTCAAGCTGTTCCTGCGGACCGAGGGCGGCATCATCCAGGACGTCAGCTTCGTCGGCTCCGGCTGCTGCATCTCCAAGGCGTCGGCCTCGCTGCTGACCGAGGCGGTCAAAGGCAAGTCGCCAGCCGAGGTGCGGTCGCTCTTCGACCAGGTCCACGACATGGTGACGACCGGCCGGGGCGCGGACGGCGTGGGCAAGCTCACGGTGTTTGCGGGCGTCCACAAGTATCCGGCGCGCGTGAAGTGCGCCATCCTGCCCTGGCACGCGGTGCTCGCTGCCCTGGACGGCAAAGGCGAGCCGGTGACGACGGAGAGGGAAGACGCGTAGGCTGCACTCTCCGCCACGAGTTCCGGAGGGGCAGTCCCACAACGGGACACTTTCAAACGCGGCCGGGCCTTCGCATCAGACCCGCAGCGGGCACGGCCCGCTTGCCTCGCGCTTCGCGCTTCAGACTTCGGACTTTACTCCTCCTCGTCCTTCACGCCCTGCATCCGTTTGGTCGGACAACCGGCGCGGAGCCAGGCGTTAACGAACGGGTCGAGATCACCGTCGAGCACGGCGTCGGTGTTGCTGGTCTCGACGCCGGTGCGCAGGTCCTTGACCATGCGGTAGGGTTGGAGGACGTAGCTGCGGATCTGGTTGCCCCAGGAGATGCTGCCCTTCTCACCGTAGAACCGCTCCATCTCCGCCTTCTGCTCGTCCAGGCGCTGGGCGTAGATGCGCGAGAGCAGCAGCTTCATGGCGGTGGCGCGGTTCTGGTGCTGCGAACGCTGGCTTTGCGACGCCACCACCAAGCCGGTCGGCAGGTGCGTGATGCGCACGGCCGTTTCCACCTTGTTCACGTTCTGGCCGCCTTTGCCGCCGGAGCGGAAGGTGTCCACCTGGAATTCATTGGGTGGGATGACAATTTCGGCGCTGTCGTCCTCCTCGATTTCGGCGATCACGTCCACGCTGGCGAAGCTGGTGTGCCGGCGCTTGTTGGCGTCGAAGGGCGAAATGCGCACCAACCGATGCACACCGCGCTCGGCCTTGGCGTAGCCATAGGCGTTCTCGCCGGTGAGGGTCAGCGTCACGCTCTTCATGCCGGCGACTTCCCCCGGCAGCGCGTCCATCACCTCCACCTCCCAGTCGCGCGCCTCGGCCCAGCGCTGATACATGCGCATCAGCATGGCCGCCCAGTCGCACGACTCCGTGCCGCCGGCGCCGGCGTTGACGCTGAGGATGCAGTTGCGCTGGTCGTGCGGGCCGTTGAGGAAGACGCGCAACTCCAGCGCGTCCAGATCGCGGAAGAACTTCGCCAAGTCCGCCTCGACTTCGCGGGCGACCTGCGCCTGT
>JAJXZI010000162.1 GCA_021780115.1 bacterium
AGCGGAGCGTCTGGCCGTGGAGTTGAACAACCGGGGCATTCCCCACCTGCTCCAGAGTTACTACGACTCGGCCCTCGACGGTCTCTATCAGTCGGCCGGCGGCTGGGGAAACGTCCAGGCCCCGGATGATTACAAGGCGGCCATCCTTTCCGTGCTCCAGGACATCCGGAAAGCACGTTCGGAGCCGGGCTCCGCCGACGTTCCCGAGGGAAGCGACGCGCCGTGAGCCGATGCGGCCACCTATAGCTTGGCCGCAAGCCGCTTGGCCAGGCGCTCCAAGGCCGGCGAACGGTCGAGCGGATCGAGCATCACTTCCAGCAGGCTGTAGCTGGCGGTGTGGCGCTCGACCTCCCGGAGCGCGTGGTCCAGGTCCGCCTCGGTTTCGATGAGGAACCCGCGCCCGGCGCCGAGGACTTCCGGCACGCGATGAAACCGCCACTCGGCCACGTCGTTGTAGGGACCGTCGTGAATGTGGCGCTCGGTGCCGTAGCCGCGGTTGTTCAGCACGACCACAATCGGGTTCAGCCGATAGCGCACCGCCGTGGCCAGTTCCATTCCGGTCATCTGAAACCCGCCGTCGCCCACGAGAACGAGCGGGCGCAGCTTGGGATTGGCCAGTTGCACGCCGATCCCGGCGGGGACGCCGAAGCCCATCGAGGCGTAATAGGCCGGCCCCAAAAATTCGGTGCGGTGGTGGATGTTCAGGTCCGCCGCGCCGAACATCGCGTCGCCCACGTCGGCCACCACGGCGGTATCGTCGCGCAAAAAGCGGTTCAGCCGGCCGAACAGCCGCTGGACGGTGATCCGCCTGGCGCCGCTCGCGGCGGTCGGCCCCGGCATCTTCGGCGGCCGCGGGATGGGCCGGGCCGGGCGGCGGCGCCACTGGGCCCGGCGCAGGCCGCGGACGAAATCCTGGAAGCGGACCTTCTCGTAGTTGTGGTAGCGGATGGAAAGCTTCTCGCTCGTCGCGTAGATGGACCGCGCGGGATCGAGCCGGGCGGTGTAGATGCCGAGGTTGATGTCGGTCATGAACGCGCCCAGCAGGACCACGCAATCGCTCGACTCGACGTAGCGGCGCACGTCCTCCCGGCCCATCGCCCCTTCATAAACGCCGAGGTAAAACGAATGCTGTTCGCCGACGACGGACTTGCCGAGCAGCGTGGCCGCGACCGGCAGGCCGGACTTTTCGGCCAGGCGCACCAGTTCTTCCTGGAGGCCAAAGCGGTGGACTTCCACGTCCGCGAGGATCACCGGTTGGCGCGCGGCCCGGATCATCTCCGTCGCTTCCGCCAAGGCCGCCTTGAGTGACAGCGTGTCGCTGGCTTCGTCCAGATTCGACGGCTCGGAGCGGGCGATGCCGGGCCGCGCCACCATGTCGCGCGGCAGCTCAATGTAAACCGGGCGCTTGTAGCTCTCCGCGGCGTGCAGCACGCGGTCAATTTCCTGGAACGCTGTCTGCGGATCGCTCAGCACGGTGGCGGCCACGGTAAGTTGTTCGAAGACTTTTCGCTGGGTGTCAAACTCGCGGACCTTGTGGTGCAACAGCGGGTTCTTCTCCCGCTCCTTCACGCCGGGCGCGCCGCTGATGACGACGACCGGAGATTTTTCCGCGAACGCCTCCGCCGTGGTGTTGGCGAGTTTCAGCCCGCCTACGCAGTACGTGACGCACACCGCGCCCAAGCCCCGCACCCGGGCGTAGGCGTCGGCCGCGAAGCCCGCGCCTTGCTCGTCGCCGGTGCAAACGATCTGCAGCTTGCTGCGGAGGAGTTGATCGTAGAAACCGAGGACGTAATCGCCGGGGATGCCGAAGACATGCCGCACACCGCGCCGATAGAGTTGCTGAATCAGGTATTCGCCGATCGTAAGCACTCGCGCCATAGGAGCCACCGGGCGCGAACCTAGCACGCGGGGCGGGGCCGGTCAAAGCCGCCGGCCCGGCGCCCATCAGTTGGAAACCACCCTCAGCCTCAAGCAGAACACCGAAGACGCCCTCCGTGCCGACCTGGCGGACCTGACCGCCAAGCGATCCGCCTACGACACTGGGGCGTCCGACAGCGCGGCCAAGGCCTCGGCGGTCACCGTCGCTTGGTCCGGGACCACGAATGCGTCGAGCCCAGCGCCGAAGCCTGGATCCACCTGGCTATGATCCCCATTCAATTGCGCCGTCTCGCATCAGGGGCCTGGCTGCTTCATGGGATGTTCCGACACGCTCAGAGAGTATTGCGGCGTGCTGGCCGACAATCCTCGCCCGGCGGGTTTTCCCGCTTGGAAACTGGGCCGCCGGCTGGTAACAAACTTGCGCGGCGCAGCGTTCCGTACTTCGGCCTTGGAGCGCCGCCGTTGCCACGATGAAGAACTCAGACTAAAGGAAGCCCGCCATGCGCCAATGCAACTGTTCCGGCCACTGTGGACCGCCGTCCGACGGCCTCACGCGGCGTAATTTCATCGGCCTCGTCGGCGCCGGCACCGCCGCCGTCCTGGCCAGCCCGGCCTGGGGCGCGTTCGAGCTTCCTGCGAACGAACTCGAACGCTGGAAACGCTCCCTGTTCGCGCCGGCGGCACCGCGCGTTTATCTGTCCGACCGGCACACGGACGCGCGGATGCACCTGGGCGGCATCGGCACGGGCAACTTCGAGATCGGCGCCGACGGCCGGCTGACGACGTGGCAACTGTTCAACACGCTGCGCGACGGCGAAGTGCCGTTCTACTTCGCCGTGAAGGCGGGGGCGACGGCGAAGCTGCTCCAAACCACCGGCGGCCCCGACTGGCCGCGCGTGAAACAGATCGAGATGACCGGCGAATACCCGTTCGCCACACTGCGCTTCCGCGACGACGATCTGCCGGTCAAACTGGAGCTGACGGCCTTCACGCCCTTCGCCCCGCTCGACACGCAGCTTTCCTCGATGCCGCTCGCGGTGTTTGTCTTCCGCATCCAGAATCCTACCGCGCAGCCGCAGACCGTTTCGCTGGCGGCGCTGATGACGAATCCGATCGGTTACGACGCCCGCGGAAAGATCGACGGCGTGGCCCATCCGAACTTCGGCGGCAACGTCAACGAGTTCTTCCACGAAGGTCCCGCCACCGGACTGCTCCTGCGCGCTGAGGCGGGCCAAGAGCCGACGCTGGACGTGCCGGTGTTCCTTTTCGCGACCGCGAACCTCGCCGGGTTGAATGCGCCGCCGCCGGACCGGCCGGAGAACTTGAAACTTGAAATACTGGATCGGCAACCGCTCGACGGCGGCAAGCTGACGGATCCGGCCCACGCCGTGATCTGGCTGGAAGAGGCCGGCGTGGACGTGTCCGAGCCGTTTCTGCGCGCCGGGCGCGCCGCCGTCCAGGCCGGCGCGACATTGGTATTCTCCGGCAAGACGATGCCGCTGTTGAGCGCCTACGCCGCGGCGACCGGCGGCCAACCGCCCGGCCCGGCCACCACCCGGCCGGATATTTTGTTTGAAGACTTCGAGCATGGTTACGGGAACTGGACCGTTGAAGGCGAGGCCTTCGGGCAGGAACCGGCGCACGGCACGCTGGCCAACCAGCAGCCGGTGTCCGGTTTTGTAGGAAAGGGATTGGTGAACTCGTTCCGCAACGGGGACGACACGACCGGCCGGCTGACCAGCAAGCCGTTCACCATCGAGCGGAGTTTCATCCGCTTTCTCGTTGGCGGTGGACGTTCGCGTAACACGGCGATTCGCCTCCTCCTCGGCGGCAAAGTCGTGCGGACCCAGTCGGGCAAGGACAACGAGCGGTTGGAGCCGGCGCAGTGGGACGTGCGCGAGTTCGCGGGTCAGACCGCGCGCCTCGAAATCGTGGACGAGCAGAAAGGCGGCTGGGGCCACGTCAACGTGGACCAGATCGAGTTTTCGGATCAGCCGGGGAACGCAGCCGTGATGGCGCTGTTGGAAGAGCTGCTGCCGGCGCGGTTCAGCGGCCTCCGGACTTCGGGCGGCCAAGACAAGGTGGAGTTTGCGGACCTTCAGTTGCGGGATGGCGCGAAAGAAGCGGCGGCGCGGAACGGCTTGCGCCTGTTCACCCGCAGCCTCGGCAAGGGCAATGTCGTCCTGGCTGCGGGACCGGTGCTCGATCCTGCCCACGCGGAAATGACCAATGTCCGCCAGCGCGCTTACGGGACGCTCTGCGCCTTGGTCGGCGCCAACTATGTCGCGTCCGAAGGGCAGTCGGCCAAGGCGCCGGGCTTTGGCACACTGGCGCTCGCCACGCTGGGAGAGCATCCGATGCCAGCAACACCCGAAACCTCAGCCCTCGACGCGCTGTGGAGCCGGTTTGCCCGGACCGGCACTCTTACCTCGTTCGATGACTCCCGGGCGATCGGGCCAACGCCGCCGGGCCGCACGGCGTGGGGCGCGCTCACTTCCACCGTCACCGTCCCCGCTGGCGGCACAGCCGAAGTCCCCTTTCTCCTCGCCTGGCACTATCCAAACAAATACAACGGCGGCGGCACCTGGATGGGCTGTCACTACGCCACGCGCTGGTCCGATGCCCGGGCCGTGATCCGCGAAGCCGCGCCGGATCTCGCCCGGCTGCGCGAGCAGACCGCACGGTTCCGCCGCACCTTCTACGACAGCACCCTGCCCTGGTGGCTGCTCGATTGTGTCACGGCCAACGCCGCGATCCTGCGCCACATCGGCGTCGTCTTCCGCATCGCCAATGCCGACACCTACGGCTGGGAAGGCTCGAACGGTTGCTGCCAGCCGACCTGCACGCACGTCTGGGGCTACGAGCAGAGCCTGTCGCGGCTTTTCCCCGATCTGGAGCGCGACATGCGCCGCATTGACTTCCAACACCAGCAGAGCGCCGATGGCGGCGTCAACAACCGCACCGATGTGCCGTCACCGCCGCGCCCGACCGGCGAGCACCCGTTTGCCGACGGCCACGCGAGTTGCATCCTCAAGGCCTACCGCGAGGCGCTCAACTCGCCGGACGAATCGTTCTTCAAGGAGTATTGGCCCCACGTCCACCGTGCGGTGGATTACCTCATCGGTCGCGACGCCCAATCACACGGCGGCCAACCTGCCGGCTATCTCGAAGACGACCAATGGAACACCTACGACGAGGCGCTGCACGGCGTCACCACCTTCATCAGCGGATACTACCTCGCCGCGTTGCGGGCCGGTGAGGAATGGGCGCGCCGGATGGGGGACGCGGCGGCGGCGAACCGCTTCCAGGGCGTCTTCGAGCAGGGGCGGAAGAAGCTGATCGAGTTGTGCTGGAACGGCGAGTATTTCCAGCAGCACTTACCGGGCTACGAGCAAATGCCCGGCGAAGTCGGCCCCGGCTGCATGGCGGATCAACTCATCGGCCAGTGGTGGGCCCACCAACTCGGCCTTGGCTACCTCTTGCCGAAGGACCAGGTCCAGTCGGCGCTGCGCGCGGTCTTCAAATACAATTTCAAGACCGACCTCACCGGTTGGCGGCACGAGCCGCGCGCCTTCGCCGGCGCGAAGGACAAGGGCCTCATCATCTGCACCTGGCCCAAAGGCGGCCGGCCCGGGCAGGTGATGCTGTACTCGGACGAAGTCTGGACCGGCATCGAATACCAGGTCGCCGCGCACCTGATTTATGAAGGCATGATCGAGGAGGGTTTCGCCATCGTGAAGGCGGCGCGCGACCGTTACGACGGCCTCCCGCGTTCGCCGATCCAGCGCAACCCGTGGAACGAGATCGAGTGCGGCGGCCATTACGCCCGCGCCATGTCGTCGTGGTCGCTGCTGCCGGCGCTCTCCGGTTACGAATACGACGGGCCGCGCCAGAGGCTCCGCTTCGGCCCGCGCCACACGCCGGGGAACTTCAAGAGTCTGTTCTGCGGACCGGAAGGTTGGGGGAGTTTTGGGCAGAAGGTGGAAGGCGGCAGGCAGCAGGCGGAAGTCGCATTGACCTCCGGCACGCTGGCCGTGCAGGCGCTGGACTTGGCGCTCGCGCCGAACCTGCGGCCGGCGAACGTGACACTCGCCATCGCCGGCCGGAACGTGCCGGCCCGGCTGGCAGTCACGAACGGGCGGGCCGAGATCACCC
>JAJXZI010000024.1:0-8691 GCA_021780115.1 bacterium
GTGGCACTGTCGGGCGAGGTCACCACCAGACCGTAATCCCCCACCGCGACAAACTGGTGGTTCCCGTAGGCGACGGCGGCGAGCAGCACGACGCTGTTCGTGGCCGAGAAACTGTGCGGGGTCCACTGGTCGAGCGGGTCGGCCGGGAGGCGGTTGGAGAACAGGCCGAGGCACACGAGTGCCGGTCCGAAAAGGAGCGACGTGGATTTCATAAATAGCCGGGAGTCACGGTCTGGGTGCCCAACGGCCGGGGATGGTGCCACCGTCGGCGCCTGAACTTGCTGACCCGCCAAAGCTGAAATTCGTTCGGATGAGCGGAGATCCCGCCGGGCCGGCCGTGACGCTGACCGATCCGCTCCAGGACATCGAACTCCCATAGCTGAAATTGGTGGCTGCGGCTGAAAATCCAGGACGGCCGCCGAAGGCCGTGCCCGCGACCCATACGCCCCCGGAGAATCCCGTGCCCGGTCCTGGCGGCACGCCGAAACGCCCGCCGGGTCCGAGGTTCATCGGTCCAGATCCAAATCCGAGCCGGCCTGCGGGAAAGGCGGCCGGATTGAAACCGGGCGGGACCGAACCGAACCCGCCACCGCCAACCATAAATCCGCCCCCCCCGCCACCGATCCCTCCGGCTTGAGGCACCGGGCCGCGCCAGCCGGACGGTCCTCCGAGGCTTGCGCCGCCGCCGGGTCCGGATGGATCCAGAGAAATCGGGAATTCGTTGGTCAACGCCGGTGGCGGGGCCACGTCGGCAGTCACGGTGCCGGGGTTGGCGACGGGCGCGCTGGCCGGCGGTTCCTCGGCCGCAGCGGGCTGGGTGGAAGCGGTATTCACCAGGGCGGCGGTTGGGGTTTGCCGGGTGGTTGCTCCTCCGCCGGAGTTTCGCGCCCGGGCCCCCATTCCTCTGTTGAGGACAACCCAGCCGCTGCCGACCACCCCGGTCAGCACGGCGGCGGTCAGAGCGATTTTTAGTCCGGTAGCGAGGAGCGGACCGATGACGGACGCGGTTTTCGCGGTACCGCTGGCCGCCGCGTGGGCCAGGGCCATCTTGCCCAACGAGTGAAGCAGCGGCAGCGGGGCCGCTGGCGCGCCGTGGGCAAGCATTCCCTGCAGGCCGGCGAGGCCCACCGTGACGTCGCGGGCCCGCAAGTTTTGGCGCAACTGCTCCAGCGCGGTGGCGATGCGGCGGGAAATCGTGGGCTGCGACACCCCCAGCGCGCGGGCCATCTGGACGGTGGTCCGTCGTTCGAGGAAGTGCAGGATCAACACGTCGCGCAACGGCTCCGGCAGCGCCTCGAGCGACTCGTCCACCAGCGGCGCGATCTCTTCCCAAGTCTCCGCTTGGGGCAACACGTCGGTGGCGTAGGCCTGCTCGCGGCGGCGGCGCGCGGTTTCTTGCCGCACCAAGTCCACCGCCCGGCGCGTGGCCACCTGATGCAACCAACCGCCGAGGGATCCCTGAACGCGTCCGGCGTCCTTGAGAAACTGGAAGAACGTCTCCTGGGTGGCGTCGGCCGCCTGGTCGTCGTTGCCCAGGACGCGACGGCAGGTGCCAAAGACCATGTCGGCATACTGGTTCATCAGGGTGGCGAACGCCTCGCCATCGCCGTCGCGCACGAAGCGCTGCACCAAAGCTCTGTCCGCCGTTTCCATGGTCAACTTTCCACGAACCTCGCGACGCTACCGCCGCTTCGTTGGATAGTCGAAGGCAAAACGCCTTCTATTCACTTGGCGCGCTGATTCGCCCCGCCAAGCTGTTCGGGAGGCGGCCGGTCACGAAGCAGCAAAGGGGTCAGTTGGGTGAAGCGGTTCGGCAGCCGTATCGTGCCTGGCCTTCCCCGGTAGCGCCATTGCGCCCGCCGCCCCGCGAGCGGAATCCGGGCAGGCCGCGGCTACTGGGGCAGGTTGTAGTACCGCATTTTGTTGTAGAGGGTCTGGCGGGTCACGCCCAGTTGCCGGGCCGCCGCGGCCTTGTTGCCGCCGGTCTGCTCGAGGGCGTTGAGAATCGCGTCCCGCTCCATCGCTTCCAGGCCCGCCAGGTTGCTTTGGCCGGGCGCGGTGCTGGCGACCGGATGCCGGGGAATGGAAAGGGCGGGCACATCCACCGTGTCGCCGTCGCAGACCAGGACGGCGCGCTGGACCTCGTTTTCCAACTGGCGCACGTTGCCGGGCCACTCGCATTGCTGGAGGGCGTCGGCGGCGGCCGGGGTGAAGCCGTTGATGGCGATGCCCGCCTGGGCGCTGAACCGCTTCAAAAACGCGTTGGCCAGAGGAAGAATGTCCTCCCGGCGCTCGCGCAGCGGCGGCAGGTGGATGGTGATGGCACTGATGCGGTAAAAAAGATCCTCGCGCAGCTTGTTGTCGCGGAAGGCGTCCTCGGGCCGGCGGTTGGTGGAGGCGATGACCCGGCAATCGGCCTTGAGGCTGGTCTTGCCGCCGACGGGCCGGAACTCCTTGTCCTGGAGCACGCGCAGCAGTTTGGACTGCGTGTCGAGCGGCATCTCGGAAATCTCGTCCAGCAGGATGGTGCCGTTTTGGGCCTGGCGGAACAGGCCGTCGCGGTCGGCGTGGGCGCCGGTGTAGGCGCCCTTGACGGCGCCGAACAGTTCACTCTCGATCAACTCGCGCGGCAGGGCGGCGCAGTTGATTTTGACCAGCGGCCCCTGCGCCCGATGGCTGAGCGAGTGGACGAGGTCGGCGATGACTTCCTTGCCGGTGCCGCTCTCGCCGGTGATGAGCAGGGAGGCGTCGCTTGGGGCGATGCGCTCGACCAGGCGCAGGACGGCCTTCATGGCCGGGCTTTTGAACACGGGCGAGTCGCGCCCGGCGAGCTTGGAGACGGTGTCCTGGAGTTTCTCGGCGCGCTGGCGCAACCGTTTGTGATCGCACGCCCGCTGCACAAGCACCGACAGGCTGTCGATCTGGAACGGCTTGGTCACGAAGTCGTAAGCGCCGAGCTTGACGGCCTTGACGGCGGCTTTGATGTCGCTGTCGCCGGTGATCATGATGACCTCGGTCCGCGGCCATTGGCTCTCGACGTTGGGCAGCAGATCAATGCCGTCGCCGTCCGGCAACCGCCAGTCGAGCAAGACCACATCGGGCTGCGGGCCCTCGAACAAGGCGCGCAGGGCCTTGGCGCTGGTCGCCACCATGACCTCGTAGCCCTGGCCGGAGAATAAGTCGCTCAGCATCTCGAGGATGTCGGCCTCGTCGTCCACGACCAGGATCCGGTCCTTCATGCTGGCGGGGGGGGCGGCAGGCTGCATAGGCGTTCAGGCAACGTCACGGTTTCCCGGCTGACGCGTGACAAACCGGGTGCCCAAGCGGTTGGGGCGGGCAAGTGGGGCAGCTCCGCCCCGCCACAACGTCAGCAGCGATCGGGACCGGGTTTCGCGGATATTTCACGGAAGGAGATAGTATTCGTGCCTCGCCGACAAAGTAAAATGCGAATTTCACGCCCGGCCCAGAAGGCTCCTGTCGTCAGCAGGCCGTGCCACCGACTGGCCGTCCGCCATCGGGTTGGGCCTCACGCCTTTAGGGCGCGGCCGTTGGTTATTGCCCCAGAGAGAGATCGGACCGATCCACCAAAGTACCGGCGCAGACCAGCACCGCACGGCGGATTTCGTTCTCCAACTGGCGGACGTTGCCCGGCCAGTCGTGCCTCTGCAAGGCCTCGGCGGCGGCGGTGGAGAATCCTTCCAACTCGGCCCCGGCTTGGGTGGCGAACCGTTTCAGAAAAAGTCGGGCGAGCGGCAGGATGTCCTCCCGGCGCTCGCGCAACGGACGCACGTGGATCGTTACCGCGCTGAGACGATGGAAGAGGTCCGGGCGCACGCGGCCTTCGTTCAGGGCGTCCTCGGGCCGGCGGTCCATCGACGCGAGCACGCGGCAATCGGCCGGCAGGCGTGCGCGGCCGCCGAGTGGACAGAACTCCCGGTCCTGCACCACGGCGAGCAAGCGGGCTTGCGCCTCGAGGGGCAGATCAGTGAGATGATCGATCAGAAGCGACCCGCCCTGCGCCCGCGGCAGAAGGCCCGTGGGGGCAAGGTTCCCGCCCCGGGCGGCGCCGAAGATCTCCACCTCGATCAATTCGCGGGGCAGGGCGGCGCAATTGATCTTCAGCAACGGTCGCGCCGCGCGCGGGCTGAGCGAATGGATCAAATCGGCAATCATCTCCTTGCCGGTGCCGCTTTCGCCGGTAATCAACACGGCGTCGCCCGATGGCGCCACGCGCCGGACCAGGCGCAGAACCTCCTGCATGGCCGCGCTGCCGAAGAGGACGGCGTCCCGTCCGGCGAGGTTGGCCACCGTCTGCTCGTGGCCATCCTGGTTGAGCCGCGCCCGCTTCTGGTGGCAGGCCCGTTCCAGCAGAAACAGCAGACAGGCCGGCTCGAACGGCTTGGTGACGAAATCAAAGGCGCCGAGTTTGACGGCTTTGACCGCGGCATTGATGTTGCCGTGGCCGGTCAGCATGATCACTTCCGTCTCCGGCCAGCGGTTCTTGACGCTGCCGAGGAGTTCCAGACCGTCGCCATCCGGCAGTTTCCAGTCCAGCAGCACGGCGTCGGGTTGGGGCCGGGCGAAGCAATCGCGCAGGGCCTGGGCGCTCGCCGCGTCCGACACCTCGTAGTTCTGCTCCGCCAGCACGAGCTTGAGCATTTCGACGATGTCGGCGTCGTCATCCACGATGAGGATCCGGTCCTTCGTCTGGGGGCGGGGTTCCGCGTTGGGCATAGGTCTTTCAAGGATGGGGCGAACCGGCTTGGGGCGGCGGCGCCCCGCGTGCCAACGGCCCCGAATCCGCGCGGCGCGCCGTCAGCACGGCAGGCTGCTGGCGGGAGGCGGCCCGGCCGAAAGCCCGCGCCGGCTGGCGGGATTCGGTTCCACGGCGGACAGGAAAACGGTGATGGTGGTGCCGACGCCGGGGGTGGTCTGGAGCGCCAGCGCGCCGTGGTTCAGGAGCACCAGTCGTTTCACGATGGTCAGTCCCAGCCCGGTGCCGCGGCCGCGCGGTTTGGTGGTGACGGGCGAATCAAAGATTTTGTGGACGATCTCGGCGGCGATTCCTTCGCCTTGGTCCCGCACGGAGACGACGACCAGCGGATCCTGGTCGGCAAACCCCGGCGAGCGCACAAACCGCCGGGTCGGCCCGTCGCGCCAGAGATCCATCCCCAGCGGCCGATCCGAGAGGCACGCGGCGACTTCGACTAGGCGCGGCTCGGGTGTGGCCTGCAAGGCATTGACGGTCAGATTGAGCAGGATTTGGAGCAGGTCGGTGCTGTTGACCTTGGCGATGATCTCCTCGGGCAGGAAGATGAAGGAGATGTCCCGGTTTTGTGCCCCCGGATAAACGCGGAGCAACTCGCGCAAGTCCAGGAAAACCTGGTTCACGCTTACGGTGGACGAGTCGCGGTCGTCCTCGCGCAGGAAGCCCAGGTAGCGTTGGATGACGTCGATGACGTTGTCGGCCTGGCGGTTGAGGGTCTGCAGGCGCTCGCGCACCTGGGCCATCTCCTCTCCTTCCAGGCGTTCCACGCTGCTCAGTCGCCGGTTGAGCAGGGAAAGGATGCCGACGATGACCGTCAACGGTTTGTTGATGTCATGGAAGACATCGCCGTAAAGGGCGCCGCGGTCGTGCAGGGCATCGCCCCGATCGCGCAGTTCCTGCACCTCTTTTTCCAAATCCTTGAGCCGTTGGACGGTGGACTGGGTGCGCTGGTACAAGGCCCGCCGCTCCATCATCTTGGCGACGGTGTCGCGGATGGTGTGCAGATCAAAGGGTTTGGTGAGGTAATCGGTGGCGCCCAGCCGCAAGGCCTGGCGGGCGGTTTCCAGCGCGGCGTACGCGGTCAGGATGGTCACTTCCAGGCCGGCGTCGATCTCCTTCAATTGCTTGAGCAATTCGATGCCGGACATGCCCGCCATGCGGATGTCGATCACCGCCGCATCGATGGGCCGTTGACGGGCCAGATCCACCGCTTGGTAGCCGTTCTCGGCCAGCAGGACGTGGTAGAGGTCTTCGAAGATCAAACGGAGCGATTGCCGGGGGCCTTCCTCATCATCCACCACCAAAAGGGTGCGCAGGCGCTCTCTGGGCACCGGGGCCGGCACAGCTTGTCCGGGCGACAGACTGGCAAATCGTCTTTGGGCGATCTTATCCACGTTTCGACTCGAAGCCGCCGGCTTCGCTTCGGGGGCCGGCTGATCGACTGCGGTGTCCGACTCAAATCCACCCCGCCCATGCGGTTGCGCTCTTCAGCGGTCTGGGGGCGTGCCCCGGTACGAAGCTGCGTCCACCTATACCACCCGGCGGCGCGGGAGGAAAGCTTTTTTTCGGCGTCTCAGCCCGTGGCCAGGAGCTTTTCCCACAACCGATCGTTGAGCAGCACCTTCGCCAGGAACTCCTGCTCGTTGGTGTGGCCCGTGACGGGCTGGGGCCGGGTCGGGAAGGTCATGGTCAGAGTCAGCCCCTGGCCTTCACGGTTCTGGACCTCGATGCGGCCGCCGTGGTGATAGACGATGAAGTAGCAGGCCATCAGGTTGATGCCGAACTCCTGCGGGTTGCCGTTGCGGATGAAGAACGGATCGAAGACCGAGCGCAGGGCCTTCTCCGGGAGGCCGGGGCCGTTGTCTTCCAACTCGATCTGCACCACCGACTCCGCGGCGCCCGGCGGCACCAGACTCCGCGCCCGCACGCTGATCCGGCTGCCGGCGGGGAGGTTGGTCAGTTCGTCTTCCAACAGGAAATCGAACAGGCGGCGGAAGATCGCCCCGTCCACCGTCAGGGGCGGCAGGTCGGCGGGGACGCCGTTTTCAACGGTGAGTTGTTTCGCGTCCAGCCGGGGCTGCAGCTTGGCCAGCACTTCGCCCAGGGCGTCGCCCAGCCGGACTTGGTCGGTGAATTGACCGGTGTGTTCGGTGGCCTGGCCCAGCACCTGAAGCATGTCGGTGATGCGTTTGATCTGGGCGCGGACGTGATCGTAAAAGTCCGTCCAGAAGGTTGGGTTGCGCAGGTCGTCCATGTGGATGCTTTCCTCCTCCAGTTTGGCGGGCGCCAGGTCCAGAAAGGTGCGCACGGCCACCAGCGAGTTTTGCACGTAATGCCCCAGGCCGGCGGCGACCAGGCCCAGGCTGATGACGCGGTCGGTGATCATCAGGTTGTGGAGGACGGACACCTTCTCCCGCATCAGGCTGTCGCGCTCGCGCTGGACGACGAAGAACTCCAGCGCCCGGCGCAAGGTGGCTTCCAACTGCGGCACGTCCCACGGTTTGGTGACGTACTTGTAAATGGCCCCGGTGTTGACGGCTTGGATGGCGGCGTCCAAGTCCGAATAGGCGGTGGCCAGGATGCGAATGATGCGCGGGTTCAACTGCCGCGCTTTCTCCAGGAGCTGGGTGCCTTTCTCCCCCGGCATGCGCTGGTCGGTCATGAGCAGCCCGATGTCGTCCTTGTGCTTCTCCAGCAACTCGAAGCCGGCCGCGGCGCTGGCGGCGGTGAGGATGCGGAAGCGGCCGCTGAAGGCGCGGTCGAAGTACTTCAGCGACTTCTCCTCGTCATCCACGTAAAGGATCGCGAACCGTTTGTAGTCGTACAGTGTGTCCATAAAGGGTCTTCCGCGCGGCGACCGGCTCAGGCCGGCGCATGCCGCGGCAGTTCAATTGTGAATTCGCAGAATCGCCCCGGCTCGCTTTGGATCCGGATCTTGCCTTCGTGTTCTTCGATGATGCGGTAACAGATGCTCAACCCCAGCCCCATGCCTTCCCCGACATCCTTGGTCGTGAAGAACGGCTCGAAGACCTTTCCCAGGTCCTCGGGGTCAATGCCGACGCCGTTGTCCCGGACTATCACTTTGTCCAGGTGGTTGTCAATCTGGCTTTCGATGCGTACCGTTGGCCGGTCGCCGTTGGGGAATTCCTTCTTCTTGACGGCGTAGGCCGCGTTCTGGACCAGGTTCATCAGCACCTGGACCAGCTTGTTCTGATTGCCCCAGACCACATGGTCCGCCGCCAAATGCTGCTCGACGGTCACGCCGTCCTTCAGGTCGTTGCTCAGCAGTTTGAGGGCGACGGCGACGACCTGCTCCAGCTTCACCTTGTCCAGTTTGTCGGCGGCGGGATGCGCGAAGGTCCGCAACGCCGCCACGATCCCCTGCACCCGGGCCACGCCGTCGGCCAGGTCGGCGAGGATTTCCGCGTACTCGGCCCGCTGGTCTTCGGGCAGCACCTCGCCCTTGGCCTGGAGGACGTGGAGGCCGGTCTTCATGAAATTGAGCGGGTTGTTGATCTCGTGCATGATCCCGGCGCTCAAGCGGCCCAGCGACGCCATCTTCTCCGCGGCCACGAGTTGGGTCTCGGTTTCCTTGAGCTGCTCGATGGTGCTTTCGAGGATCTGGTTCTGCCGGCCCAGCTTCTTCTGGAACTGGTGCGACTCCACCAGGTTCCCCAGCCGCACGGTCAACTCCGTTGTGGAAAAGGGCTTGACCAGAAAATCGCTGGCCCCGGCGGCCAGCGCGGTCAGTTTGGTTTCTTCGTCGGCCCGGGCGGTGATGAGCAGCACCGGGACGCTGTGCGTGGAGGTGCGCTGCCGGATTTCGCGGCAGACTTGCAGACCGTCTTTGCCGGGCATCATCATGTCGCACAGGACGATGTCCGGCAGGAACTGGGCCGCCTTCTCCACCGCCTGCTGGCCGT
>JAJXZI010000024.1:8701-24482 GCA_021780115.1 bacterium
TGTCCTTCATACAAGGCACAATGGCGCCGGATTTCGGCGCAGGCGAACAGCATTCGATCGGGGTCCACCGCTTCCAGAACCTGGAACATGGCTTCCAACTGCGAGCGCAGAAAGCGCAGCATGTCCGGCTCGTCGTCGGCGATCAACACCCGGGGCCGGTTGCGGGCGAACGCCGTCTCCACCGGCTTGAGGCTCTGCTGCAACGACGTTACCGAGGGGAACAGTTCCGCCCGGCGGTACAAGCCCGAAATCCATTCCGTGTCGAGCTTCGGGCCTTCCGGCGCGGCGGGCGCGGCGGGGGCCGGCGGGGCCGGCTCCACGCACTCGGCGGGCAGGTAGGGCAGCGTGACGGTGAACGTCGCGCCCTGGCCCGGATCACTTTCGACGGAGACGACGCCCTCCTGGATTTCCACCAGTTCCTTGACCAGGGCCAGGCCGATGCCGACGCCTTGGTATTTGCGTTGGGCGGAAGTATCGGCCTGCCAGAAACGTTGGAACAGAAACGGCAGTTTGTCGGCGGGAATACCCACGCCGGTGTCGCGCACCCGGATCACCAGCTTTTCCCCATTTCGGGCGGCGTCCACCTCCACCCGGCCGCCCGCCGGCGTGAACTTGAGGGCGTTGAAAGTCAGGTTGAGCAGGATTTTCTCCAGCTTGTCGCGGTCCACCATCACCGTGGCGACGCCCTCGTCCACGCGCGCGTGGAGTTGCACGTGGCGGTCCTCGGCCACCTTGCGGACGGAATTGACCAGGCCCTTGACGAATTCCGTCAGCGCCACCGGCTCGCGCTTCACGTCCATCTTGCCGGATTCCAGGCGCACCAAGTCGAGCAGGTCGTTGATGAGCTTGAGGAGCCGCAGGCCGTTGGAATACATGGTTTGCAGCCATTCGCGCGCCTGGGGGTCGAAGGACCGCTTGGCGTCGTGCAGCAGGGTTTCCAGCGGGGCCAGCAGCAGGGTGAGCGGCGTGCGCAGTTCGTGGCTGATGTTGGCGAAGAAGCGGCTCTTGACCTGGTCCAGCTCGACCAGCTTCTGGTTGGCCTCGGCCAGCGTGCGCTGGTTGGCATCCAGTTCGTAGCGCAGCCGGAATTCGCGCAGGCGCAGTTGGTTGAAGAAATAGTTGCCGGTCACGACGATGATGCCGGTGAGCGTGATGAAGTAAACGTTGAGCAGCAGTTCATACAGGAGGACTGTCCGGCTCACGCTGGGGTCCGGGTGAGAGCAGACGGCCAGGTACATGATGAGGATGGCCGCCACCGAAGCGATCGATTCCCAGAAGGTCCAGCGCGTCACCACGCTCACCGCCAGCAGAATCAGGTTCAGCGCCGCGTAGTAGTGGGACGTTGGGCCTTCGGTGACGCCGATCATCCAGCACATGAAGAGCGCCGGCACCAGCGCGATGGGCAGGCCGAGCCAACGGTAGTGGGCCTGGCCGAAGCGGGTCGCGTGCAGGTACCACAGCCCGGCCGCCAGGACGGAACTGCCCAGGCGCAGGCCGAGGAAGTAGCCGAAATGGTCGGGATAGGAAAACACGTCCATGGCCGAGCCGAGCGGCATGAGGATGATTACCAGCACGCAGGCGACCTTGCCCGTGCGGAGGCGCTCCAGCCGTTCGTCGGCGAGGAAGGCCGCCTTGATTTCCGGCGAGTCGAGGATGGCGGACTTAGGCCGCATCGGGCTTCCTGACTTCGACAAACACGTTCACGCCGGTGCGCTCGGACCGGACCTCGAAACTGCCCGGCGGGGCCGCCTCGGGCGCCAGGGCCTGCAACTGCGCCGCGTTGCGGTACACCAAGTGCCAGTCCAGGATGTACTCCATGCCGTTGCGGATGGGGTTGGCGGCGTCCACGTTCGTGGCGACCAGCAGTCCGCCGGGCGCCAGCAGGTCGTAAAAGACATCCATCAACCGTTTGCAGATGCGGTCGGAGAGGTAGTCAAACAATCCGGCGCAATAGACAAAATCGTATTGCCTCGGACCGGCCGAACCCACCGCCCGCCCGGCCTCCTTGAGAATCTGGTGGACCGACTTCTTCTCAAAGGTGATCGGCGTGGCGCGATGGTGGGCGGTCTTGAGATCGCCGAGGACGCGCGCGGTGTGCTCCAGGGTTTCGTCGTTGAAATCGAGCAGGGTGAAGTGGGCCTGTTCGCACAACGGGGAGCGTTTGAGGAAATCCTGCACCTCCCCCGCCGGCCCGCAGCCGAGGTTGAGGATGCGCGCCGGTTGGCCCCGTTGGGCCATGCGCTGGACCTCCTCGTCGAGCTTCCGGGACAGATACTTGATCCGGTTGCGGTGCGCCTCGGCGGGGGCCTGGAGCAGGAACCAGAAATTGACCATCTTGGCGAAGAGCGAGCTGCCCTCGAGGGGGTTGCCCAGGATCATGTTCACCATTTCATAATCGCCGGCATAGCCCAGGGGTTTGTGGAAGGTGCGGTAGGGAAACGGGGCGCAGAGCACGAGCGGGTGCAACTGGCGTTTGATGTAAGTGCGGTGCGCGGGCTGCAAGGCCGCCTCCACGCCGTTGGCGATGACTTCAAACCGCCCGAACAGGTCGTTGATGGCGGGAATGATCGGCTGGCGCAACTCCTCCAGCACTTCGCCCTCGAGCTGCTGGCGGTCGCCGGTGGGCGTGGACCGGATGCCCAGTTCTACCTGTTCCAGCCAGCGCCGCAGGTCGGCCAGCAGCGTCTGCATGTCGGCCACCACCACTTTGAAATCCGGGAGCACGGCGTGGGTCTTCTCCCACTCCTGCATGAACTGGGCGAACTCCGACCGCAGCTTCTCCCGCTGGTTGACCGGGGAGAAGATGTCCACGTCGAGCCACGACTCGTCGAGCGTGGCCTCGCAGATCAGCATGATGCCGGTGTTGACCAGGCTGCTGACCACCGCCCGTCCGGAGTACACCAGGCGGTCGGTCATGAAAATCTGGAAGTCGCTGAGCACCTCCGACAACTGGACGATGCTGTACGGGTTATAGACCTCGAACACGGTGGCGAACCGCGTCAGCCGCAGCAAGGTGCCGCGGGCTTCGTTGCCCTGGCTGTTGCGAAAGACGATGAACGAGTCTTTCGCCCCCGACGTGATACTGGTGGGCTTGATTTCCATGCGCGCCGTCAGGAGGGCTGTTTCCCCGGGCGGCGGCGCAACCGCGCGGCCCGGGCGGGAGTCGGTTGTTTCATAAACTGCAACGCGGGGCGATGAGGTGCGGGGACCACGCTCAGAGACAGGCCGCGCTAGAACCGCCAGCCCGCCGTCAGCATCAAGGCATTGCTCAGGAAGTCGAACCGGCCGTTGGCCGACTGGCCCCAGGCATTGGGCGGGTAGCCGCTCACCGTGCGCGTCGGGCCGTAGCCGAGCTGATAGGCCACGTCGAAACCGAAATGCTCGCCTTGAAATCCGGCCCCCAGGCTCCAGAAGTGCCGGTTCAAATCAAACACCAGCGGCTCGTACGTCGCGTTCGGCACGGAGTTCTCGTTGTAAATGTAGCCCGCGCTCACGTGCCAGCCCTTGCCCAGGTAACGCGTCGCCCCGAACTCGTAGTACATGCTCGACTGCCAGCCCAGCGCCAGCGGCGGCAGCGCCGTCCCGCCTTGCGAAATCGTGACCGAGTTGACCCGGCTCCAATCGGTCCAGTCCAGGTTGAACTCAAAGTTCCAGTCCGGCGTGGGGCGGTAGGACAGGCCGAAGATGGCGTTCTGCGGGAAGGGCAGGCTCGCCTGCGCGTCCTGGCGCACCGAGAAGGGGACCGGGAAGACCGGCGGCACGGCGGTGTTCACGCGCGTATCGGTGTGGCCTTTGTAGCCGAGCGTGGTTTCACTGTGGTAGGACGCGCCGAAGGAAAACTGCGGGCTGATGTGCCACAACAGGCCCAGGTTGAACCCCAGGGCCGTATCGTCGCCGCGGAAACGGAATTCATCATTTCCGGGTATCGGCGACAACCCCTGCCGCAGGTCAATGTCCGAGTAATTGATCGTCGGCCCGCCGCCGATGGACAATGCCGGCGTGATCTGCCAGGCCACCACCGGGTTCACCGTCATGTAGGTCAGGTTGCCTTCCGTGGCGATCGTGTTGAAACCGGATTGGTCCGGCCATTTCGAACTCAGGCCGTACGGCGAATAAGCCCCCAGGCCGAACGCCAGCGGCAGGTTCTCCGGGTTGTAAGTGTAAAAGAACTCCGGAATGGCGTGGAGGTCGCGCAGGTTGTCGTACGACCCGCCGGCGGGCGAGTGGTACGTCGTGTTGAGGTCGAGGGCGTACACGCCGCCGCGGATGTTCTGGCCCTGAAGCTGGGTGATCCCGGCCGGGTTGTAATAGATGGCCGATGAGTTATCCGCCGTGGCCACGAAGGCCTCGCCGCGCGCGGTGGCGAAGGCATCCTGGTCCGGCAGCCGAAACCCCGTCGCGGAGGCCGCCGCCGTGGAGCCGGCGAGGAGGGCGAACAGGAGTGGTTTGCAGGCAACTTCGGAATGAGGCTTCATGCGTGTCGGGTGTATCGGTTTCCGGGTCCGGGGTCAACACCGCAGACTTCCGGTGGAGCGCCGACTTGCCGTCGGCTTTCCGCATTCATTCGTCCAAAGCCGGCGGCAAGCCGGCGCTCCCCTTTGGCTGGGGCTCCGCCGCGCTGCGTTCCGCGAAGGAATGAAGCGCCGCTGAATCCCGCCGGCGCCTGACGTCTGTGTTGTCCGGCCGGGTTCATTTCCGCTTTTCCGCCTCCACGACGGCGCGGAAGAAATCGTGCGTGCCGATCCGGGCGGTGACCCACGCGCCCAGCCGCGGTGAGAGCGTCGTCAACATCAGCAGCGGCAGGACCGGGTAGCGGCTCACGATGACTTCCGGCTGGTCCCGGCGCACGGCCCGGAGCACGGCGCGCGTCACCCGCTCCGGCGCGCACGGCGCCAGCAGCGGCGGGGCGCGGCGACCGGTCCGCGCCGTGATCCGGGCGTAGATGCCGGTCTCGACGAACCCCGGACAAACCACCGAGGCGCTGACGCCGGTGCCGCGATACGTGGCGCGCAGGGAGGAAGTGAAGGCGACCAGCCCGGCCTTGCTCGCGGCGTACGGTTCCTGATAGCCGGGGCCGGACTTGCCGGCCAACGACGAGATGTTGACGACGTGGCCGCGGCGGCGTTCCAGCATTCCGGGCAGCACCCGATGCGTGAGCATCATGGGCGCTTCCAGGTTCACGTTGAGAACCTCGCGGACGTTGGCCTCCGGCAACTCGTGGAACACCGCCGAGTACTCCACGCCCGCGTTGTTGACCAGCAGGTCCGCGCCCCCGAAGGCCGCGCGCGCCATTTCCACCACCTGTTCGCGCTGGGCGCCGACGCGGAGGTCCGCCACCAGGCTGACGCTCTTGACGCCGCGCTGTTCGGCGTGGCGGACGATCTCATCCAAGCCATTGCCGGGATAGGCCACCAGCACCAGGTTCATGCCGGCGTCGGCCAGGGCGCCGGCCAGGTACGCGCCGAGGCCGCCGTTGGCTCCGGTGAGAATTGCGGTGCGCCCAGCCAGGTCCTTCATGACCGGCGAGGCGGGAGAAATGGAAACAGATTCAGCATCGCGCCGCGCGGATGGTTAGCCCGTTTGGTGCCAACGCACAACGGGAAACCGCCGTCACCGCCGGAGCGGGGCGTGATGCCTCTTCGGGCGGGGTGCCGGCCAGAGGTCATGCGCCCGGAGTGCCCGATTATTGGCCTCGTGCCCCGGCGGTTCCGGCCTGGCCCGGGAAGCCGCTCCCGCCCGCGGGCATCCGTTTTTCCCCCACGATAAAGCGGGGTGTCCAAGGATTGGTCGCCGCTGTCCATTGGCTTGTCGCCCGTGCGGCGGCTTCGGCCGGGGCTGGGGGGAGAGACTCCGGAGACGGCACTTCGCGCGTTGAACCCCTGAACCGTCTCCGCACCCACCCGGAGGGCGGGTGCGGGGGTGCGGGGGGCCGGCGGGCGGAGGCGGCATGGCGACTGCTCCCCTCCGGCAACGCAACCGGGCGAGGGGCTTGCCGCCGGAGCGATGGCGCTGGCGGGTGCGCCGAGCAGGGGGCCAAAACAAAAAGAAAACGCACAAACACTAAGCGAACAAAGAACAACAACACACGAGGCAAGCATGAAAACATCAGTCAACAACCGGCGCAGGGGTTTCACCCTGATTGAAATGGTGGGCGTTCTGGCGGTGATCGCCATCCTGGCGGCGCTGCTCATCCCCAAGATCTTCGCCGCGATCAACGAATCCCGGCTCAACAACGCGGTGACCAGCTACAACAGCGTCAAGTCCGCCGCCATGATGTACTTCGGCAAGTACGGCGTTTTTGGCAGCGTCGGCGGTACGCCCTACGCCGTCTCTGCTGGTACCCCCGCGGCCACAAACTGGGACGCGACGGTGTTACTGCCAGAGGGATTGGTGGAAAAGCCCTTCCTCACCAAGGTCGGCACGAACAACTTCGTCGAGGTTATCGGATGCCAAAATGCTGGCTTTACGGTGACGGGCATAGACGACGGTTCCTTTGCTTTAGCTGGTGGCACCACCAACACTGCGGGCTCCGGTTCCTGTGTCGTCGAAGCCGTGTTCCAGGGGGTGGCCTCTGATGACGCGCTCCAGTTGGCCCAGCGCATCGATGGCCCCAACGCCATCTTTGCGAATGGGACCGGCACAAACTCGACGACGCATCTTAGCGGTCGCGTGAAGTACGACTTTGCGGGTGCGAACATGGGCAACGTTTACGTCTATATCGCCCACAAGTAAACCGCTCTACGAGTGGATGTGACGGATCGCGATTGACGCGCAAGGGGATGCTTTCGGGCATCCCCTTGCGGCAACGAGACCCGGCCGCCGCACCTGATTCATGGTTGCTCCCAAAAATCCCCCGCTGGCCCTGGGCGAACGCCTGATCGCCGCCGGGCTGATCAACGCGAGCCAGCTTGAGCTGGCCGCGCGGGAGCAGAAGCGCCGGGGCGGCCCGCTGGGCAAGCTGCTGATTGACCTGGGCATCGTCCCCGCCGAAAAGCTCTCCAACTTCGTCGCCCGCGAGGCGCAGGCCCGGATGGTGGATGTCAATCGGATGGTGATTGACAAGGCGGTGATGGACCTGGTGCCGATGGACCTGTGCCGGCGGTTCCGTGCCCTGCCGGTGTCGCGCGTCAACGGCACACTGACGGTGGCGCTGGCCGACCCGCTCAACGTGCTGGCCATTGACACGCTGCACCAGGTGACCGGGCTGCACATCGACGTCGTCACCGCCACCGAGCAGGACATCCTGAATTTCATTGACGGCCTCCAGGGCGGCGGCGAGGGCATCCAGGAATCCATTGACCGGATCATCGAGGAAGAGGTGGAGGAGGAGGCGGCGCACCACCAGTTGGCGACGCAGGAGGAGGTGGACCTGGCGGCCGCCAGCGACGACGAGGCGCCGATCATCCGGCTGGTGAGCCAGATCATCTCCCGCGCCGTCAACATCAACGCCAGCGACATCCATTTCGAGCCGGAGGAGAAGATGATGCACATCCGCACCCGCATCGACGGCGTGCTGCATCCGGACGTGCTGATCCCCAAGTCCATCCAGTCCTCCGTCACCGCCCGGATGAAAATCCTGGCGGACATGGACGTGGCCGAGTCGCGCGTCCCGCAGGATGGCCGGGCGACGGTCATCGTCGGCCGGCGCGAGGTCAACCTGCGCGTCTCCAGTCTGCCCACCACCTACGGCGAGAACATCGTCGTCCGCATTCTCAATCCGACCTCGCAAATCCTGTCGATCACTTCGCTGGGGCTGTTTCCGGAGTGCGAGCAACAACTGACCGAGGCCGTGGACCGGCCGCACGGGGTCATCATCGTCACCGGGCCGACCGGCAGCGGCAAATCCACGACGCTCTACGCGGTGCTGCGGCAGTTCGCCGGGAGCGAATACAGCGTGTTCACCCTGGAAGACCCGGTGGAGTACCGCATGCCCGGCATCCGGCAGACGCAGATCAAGGAGGAGATCGGCCTGACCTTTGGCACGGGGCTGCGGTCGCTGCTGCGGCAGGATCCGGACATCATTCTGGTGGGCGAGACGCGCGACACGGAGACGGCGCAGTTGATGGTGCGGGCGGCGCTCACCGGCCATCTGGTCTTCACCACGCTGCACACCAACGACGCGCCCGGCGCCATCCCGCGCCTGGTCGATATGGGGGTGGAGCCGTATCTGCTGCCGGACAGCCTGATCGCCGTCCTGGCGCAACGGCTGGTGCGGAAGATTTGCGACAAGTGCCGGGAGCCGGTCGAGCACCCCGAACGGGTGTTCGCGCGGCTGGAGCTGACGCCGCCGGCGGACGTGCCGATGCAATTGTGGCACGGGGCCGGCTGCGTGGCCTGCAAGAGCACCGGCTACAAAGGCCGGCAGGCGATCTTCGAGTTGATGAAGCTCGACGAGCGGTTCCACGAGCCGATTGTCCGCCGATCCGGGGCGCCGGAGTACGCCCGGCTGGCCCGCGAGGGCGGCATGAAGACGATGTTCGAGGACGGGCTGCGCCGGGCCATGCTCGGCACGACCACGATCGAGGAATTGCTGCGGGTCACGCGGCTGACCTGACGACGAAAACGCCGAAACCGGAAATCCGAAACCCGAAACAAATCCGAATGACCGAAACCCGAAATCCGAATCCCTCGCCGGCGCGACTCCGCGCCGTTGAGACTGGCGAGGCTTTGAATCGGGCGTGGGTTGCGGATTGCGGATTGGGGATTGCCGAAGGACTCGCCTGATGCAGACCTACATCTATACCGGAGTGGATCGGACGGGGCGCAACGTCGCGGGGCGGATGGTCGCCAGCGACGAGGCGAGCCTGGAGGAGAAGGTGCGGGCCGCCGGCCTGTGGCTGATCGCGGCGGAACCCGACCGCAGCGAGGCGCACGCCAAGCGCGGGCTGGCGCGCTTTTCCTTCGGCGGCACCTCGCGCCGGGAGTTGATCAACTTCTGCACGCTGATGAGTTTCCAGCTCAAGGTGGGCATCCCCATGGTCACCGCGCTCCAGGTGTCGGCGGAGGACTGCGAAAAGGCGTCGTTCCGCCAGATCATCTTCGAGCTCAAGCAGCACGTCGAGGCGGGCACGATGCTGTGCGAGGCGTTGGAGAAATATCCCAGCAGCTTCTCGCCGCAGTTCGTGAGCCTGGTGAAAGCGGGCGAGCAAAGCAGCGCCCTGCCGGAGACGTTCATGGAGCTGAAACGCTACATGGAATGGCAGGAGCAGATCGTCGCCGACGTGCGCCAGGCGACCATTTATCCGGCCATCGTCCTGGTCGTGGTGGCCGCGTTCGTCCTGATCCTGTTCACCTTCGTCATCCCGCGGTTCATCAGCTTGCTGACCGCCGCCAAGGTGGCGCTGCCGTTGCCGACGCGGATCGTCTTCGGGATGAGCGACGCGATCAAGGCGACGTGGTGGATCTGGTTTCTGGGGCTGACGGTGGGGCCGGCGGGGATCGCCATCGCGCGGCATTACTCGAAGCGGTTTGCCATTTTTTACGACCAGGTGAAGTTCCGCCTGCCGCTCTTCGGGCCGCTCAACCACATGCTCGCCGTGTCGCGTTTCGCCCACAACCTGGGCGTGCTCTACAAATCGGGCGTCACCATCGTCAACGCCTTGAAGTTGTGCCGCGGGCTGGTGGGCAGCGTGTGGGTGTCCACCGTCGTGGAAGACGTGGGAGACCGGGTGGAGGCAGGGGATACGCTCAGTGAGGCAATGCGCCGACACCCGGTCTTCCCTGGTTTGCTGATCCGCATGGTGGTGATGGGCGAGAAGACCGGCAACCTCGACCACTCCCTGGAGAACGTGGCGTCGTACTACAACCTGATCGTGCCGCGCCGGATCAAAAAGATCTTCAGCGTCATGGAGCCGATGCTCATCCTGTTCCTGGTCTTTCTGGTCGGCTTCGTCGCGCTCGCGATCTTCCTGCCGATTCTCGGCCTGCTGAGCGCCATCCATTGAACGCCATGGTTGCCCGCCCGCCACTGCCGCTCCCCGCGTCCGCGTCCGCGTCCCGCCGGGCGGGCTACACCATCCTCGAGATGGTCGGCGTCCTGATCGTCATCGCCATCATCGCCGCCATCGTCCTGGAGGGCGTCCTCCAGAAGATGAAGCAGGCGGCGCGGGACACCGAGGCGCAAAACCTGACCAACCTCGTGGCCGCGCTGGTGCGGAACGTGACCGTGGCCAAAAGCATTCCCAACGCGGGAACCTGGACCTACTTCGTGGCCACCAACAGCTTGATGGCGGTGGCGCCCAACTGGGTGTCGAACAACGCCGTGGGCAACGCCCGGCTGTTCCTGACCGATCCCAACTTCTCCCTGCCGCTGCCGTACACGCAGACAGTGGTCGGCGCGACCAGCCCGCCGGCCAGCCTGCGCGTGGCCATCGTTTCCAGCTTGGCCGTGCCGTTGCCCGTCGGCGCCTCGTTCGCCGACGTGTGGACCAATCCGCCCGGCAGCGTGCCGGCGACGTGGCCCGCCCCCTGGAACGGCAACTACGGCCAGGACCTGAAAATCCAGCGGGTGGACCTGGGCAACCTCTTTCACCGCGTGCTGCTTGAAAACCTCGAGGTGGCCACCAACGCGCCGTATGCGGTGGAGGGCAGCAGTCTGACCAACGTGCCGGCCTCGTCGCAGGCGCAGGCCTGGTTCCTCGACTCCTCGGCCCTCAACCTGTGGTTCTACCCCAACTATCCGAGTCTCACCACCAGCAACCTCCAGGGCCGGCAGTACATCAAGGGCGATGTGAGCTTCGTCTTCGAGCACGGGCGCTGGGGCCGGTACATGTATTACGGGAGAAACACGGCGCCGAACTACGGCCCGTTTGGCAACTGGGTGAACGCGTTCCTGACCAGCGCGCTCCACGCGCCCACACCGCCCGCCTCGCCCCAGGGGATCGCCGACGCCATGTACAATTTTCTGTATTACACCGCCCAGTGGGCGCAGCAGGGCTACCCGGCGGGCAACCTTCTGACGAACCTGAATTTGTTCGCCGGCACCAGCGCCCTGGTGCTCTTGACCAACCAGACCGCCAATCTCCAATGACGACCTCGCTGGAAGCCCAATCACGGCCCGGTCTGTCGGCCGGGAAGCTTTCCCCAAGTCGAACGAGAGCGCCGGTTTCCAACCTGCGCGTCTCGTGGCGGGCCGACCCGGCAGGTGGGACATCGGTGTTCCGCCGCGCCCGATTTGGGATCGTGCTGCGCGGCCTAGCCCGCCTGTTTCACAGACTTCCGGCGGAGCGCCGGCTTCGAGCCGGCTTTGCGGTCGGCCCACCCCAAAAGCCGGTTAAAAACCGGCGCTCCACCCTGTCGGCATTGCGTGCGGCGGGTGAAATCGGGAGATTGGAGCTACGGAAGCTTTCCGCGCACCTCTCCGCCAGAGTTCCGCGTTCACGCGGTTCGGAGCCGCCTCAAGGCGGGACGCTGCCCCGGTCATCGTCGGGAAACCGGCCCGAGCAGAACGAGCCGCGCTGCCGAACCCGCAGCGTCCGCGCTTTTTCCTTGATCGAAGTCATCGGCGTGCTGGCGGTCATCATGATCCTGGCGATGGCCGTCACCCCGTCGCTGCTGGCGGTGTTGGACAAGGCGAACAAGGACAACGAAGCGCTTGCCCTTCAGCAGATCGCCGCCGGCTTGCAGGGTTATATCACGGGCACGAACTTCGCCAACGGCACGAGCTACACCCGCGCGATTCCCGGCCCGAACGGCTGGATGAGCGCGGTGGCCGGCGAACTGGGCTGGCTGGTCGCGAACGTCAGCACTAACGTGCCGGGCAACCCGCGCACCTATATCCCCGACCCACTGCTGAGTATCGGCGGGGGCGGCCTGCCGTACACGCAGACGGTTGCCGGCGCGGCCAGCCGGACGATCACCAACGCGCGCGTCCTGATCCTCAGCCCCATGAACACGTCGCCGGCCGTTACCCCCGCCAATTTTTCCAACGTGTGGAACAGCGCCGACACGGCCTATCCCAACACCAAAATTCAACGGGTGGACTTTACGCCGCTGTTTGTCCAATTGACCCTCAACAACAGTTCCTACGCGCCGCTACTGCCCGGCTATTATGCAATTGACGGTTCCCCCGGCACCACCCCGCTTCTGCCCGGCCCGAATAACAATTTCACGGCCTATTTCCTCCAGGGCACGGTGCTGACGCTCACCAATGCCGACGGCAGCTTCCAGAACCAGGTCCTGAACGAGAACTGCTCGTTCTTCTTCGAGAACGGCGCCTGGCACGGCACCTTCTTCCTGTCCACACCCGGCCAGGCGCACGGGCCGCTGGATCTGGAGGCCGCCTGCGAGGCTTTCATGGCGGTGGGCACCCGCCAAAACGGGGTGACACCGGCCATGGTCACCAACGCCCTGATCAGTTACCTGAGCAGCTACATGTATTACGCGACTAATGGCAGCGGTTTCCAGTCCAACAACTGGGCCGGCGTCGTCAACAACCAGGTGAACATGGCGGCCACCTTGAAGACTTACCTGACCCCCAATTGAGGTCCGCAACCCCCTTCCTCCTATGTTGAAGATCAGTCCCAGTCAGCGCAGCCGGCCCGCCGAGATTCCCCGGGGCCTGACCACCCTGAGCGTGAGCTGGCTGAACGGCCAGTTCAAGGCCCTGTCCGTGCAGCGCGGCGTGGTCGAAGGCTCCTGGGAGCGGCCGGGCGAGATCGAAGGCACCGGCAACTTCGAGGCGCTCTTGCGCGAGGCCGTCCAGCGTACCGGCTACCGCGGCCAGTCCGCCTCGTTGCTGCTGGCACATCCGCGCCTGGTCCAGCAACTCGTGGAAGTGCCACCGGTCAAGGGCGCGGCGATGCAGAAGGTCATCCACCGCCAGGCCCAGCAGCAGAAGATGTTCGATGGCGAGGCCGCCTGGGCGTATCAGACCTCGCTCTCCGGCAAAGGATCGCAGCGCGTGGTGTTGCACCTGTTTCCCAAGTTGCTGCTCGACCAGTTGGTGCAGGGTTGCCAGCGGAACGACCTGCATCTGACGGCCGTCCTGCCGCCCTCGGCCGTGCTGCACCACCAGATGGCGCAACTGCCCCTGGAGAAGGAGGAGGTCGCGCTGCTCGCGGCGGAGACCGGCGGCTCCACCACGGTCGTCATCGGCCGCAGCGACGGCCAGGTGCTCCTGGCCCGCACGCTGCCGGGCAATTGGAACGAGGGCGCGGCGCGGCTGGCGGTGGACCTGAACCGCACCATCCTCTTCGTCAACCAGCAGTACGGCGCCGCCATCAACAAAGGCGTGTGGCTCTTTGGCCCCGGCGCCGCCGAGCACCTGCCGGAGATGCAGGGCCACAGCCAGCTCCCGGCCAAGCTCAGTCCGGTGGAGTGCGGCCCCTTCTACTGGGCGACCGAGGCGATCAAACTGCCGCCGGGCCAGGTTCCCAATTTCATCAGCGTGGAGATGCAGAAGGCGCCCCAGCGCCGCGTGTTCGGACAAGTGGTGGGGGCCGGCACCGCCGTCATCGTGCTGGCCTCGCTGGCGGCCTCGGCCTTCCTGAACGTGCAGGCGCGCCAGGAGACGGCGAACATCCGGACGCTCACGACCCGCGTCGCCGAGTTGCAGGTCCAGCACCAGGAACTCCAGAAGAAGAACATCGAACTGGCCCGCAAAGAACAGCGCGTCCATCTCGTCCTGGACAACCGGCCGCCGCCCATCCCCGGCTGGTTCCTCGGTTACTTGAGCGAGGCCCTGCCGGCGGACTTGGTGGTCACCAATCTGGTTACCAAACGCGAGGCCGACTTCTGGAAGGTGCAGCTTACCGGCACCTTCCAAGCCACGGGAAAAGCTCCCACGCCCGCCGCCCTGTCCAACTCCGTCGCCCTGTTCACCTCGCGCCTGGTCAACGGACCGTTCCATCTGCGACTGCCCGGCAGCAAGGCGGCGGCGGATCGTGCCAAGGACGGGAGCCATGCCGGTTCCGGCAACACCTTCGCCAGTTGGGCGGCCCGGCTGACGGACGGTCCGGCCCCGGCTCCGGCCGCGCCGGCCAGCCAGTTTGTCATTGAAGGGGTGATGCAATGAATCCTCCCACTCCCGTTCCCGCCGCGCGCGTCAGGCCTCCCCGGCCCGCCCGGATCAATTACCGCGAGGTCCTGCTGCGCGTCGGGTTGGTCCTCGTCGTCGTGGGCGCGGTGGCCCTGATGTGGTGGAGCTACCGCCGCCTGGTCCCGCTCCAACAGCGGACCCGCGAGTTGAACGCCACCGTGACCCGGCTCTCCTCCGAGGTGGACGAGATGCAGCGCCGTTGGAGCGGGGCGGACATCGAGCAGCTCAACCAGAAATCCGACCGGGTCCAGTCCCAATTGTTCTCCGGCCCGCCCGAGTTGGAGGCGTGGTTGCGGGAGCTCAAGGAGCAAGTCGTCCCGCTGGCGCTGGACATCAACGCCAACTTCGGCCAGACCAGCGCCGCGGCGCCGGAAGACCAGAAGTTGGCGACGGTCCCGGCGACCGTCTCGGTGGAAGTCAAGCCCGCCCCCGGCATTCCCGGGGTGCAGACGCCCTACCAGCGCATCCTGCAACTGAGCCAGCGCCTGACCGCCCAGGAAAAGCGGGCGGACTTGGTGGAGTTGAGCGTGGCCGGCGGCACCAACTCGGTCAGCCGCGCGGTGGTGGTGCTCAACCTGTGGGCCGGCCAGGAGGGCCAGCAATGAACCCGCGGAGAACACTGGCCCTTGGCCGGGATGAACAAATGCCGCGCCTGATTTCCTCCTTCCTCCCTCGTCCCTCACCCTTCGTTTCGTGGAGGTCACGATGAAACTGTTTCGCAATCCCTGGGTGGCCGGCGGCCTGGCCGTCGCGGCCGTCCTGGTGGTGCTCTACGTGGTGTTCCTGCCGCAGTGGCAGGCGCGGCACCGCGGTTCGGCGTCGGGGTCATCCGTCGTGGCCGCCGGCGCCGCGGCCGGGTCCGCCTCCGTGGTGGCGCCGCCGCCCAAGACCGTCCCGCCCCCGGCGGCCGAGATTGATCTGGCTTACGCCCAGGCCCATTTCCAGGAATGGATTGACGCGCCGCCGCGAGACCCGTTCCTGCTGAACCTCGTGGTCGCGCCGCCGTCCAAGCAGACCCCGCAGCAAATCTCCCCGGTGGTGATGATGAAACTCAAAGGCATCTGGCGTCAGACCGGCGCCAGCTTCGCCGCCATCGACCACGGCCTGTATCGCGAAGGCGACGAGATCGTTGCCGGCTACAAACTGGAGCGGATCGAGCGGGACCAGGTCTGGATTCAAGGCCCGGAGAAGCAGGAGCGTCTGGACTTCGACAAACACTTCACGCTCGTCGAGACGCCGCGCGGCACCAACTTCGTCGAACGCTTCCTGGGACCGGAGCAACAGGATCCGCTCCGCCCCAAACTCTGAGTCCCTTCGTTCTAACACCCATGAAATCTTTCGTCCCCTCCCTCTCGTCCACCTCAAACACCATCCTCATGAAACTGAATTGTCTTCCTCGGCACAGCTCTGGCCCCGCCTTGCGGACGGGGCTGGCCCTCGTGGTTATCTTGGCGGCCTTTCCAGGCACGTCCTCCGTCGCCCACGCGTCCGGGGACTGGGCGCAGCCAACCGCCAAGCCCGTCAAGACCGTCGGGCCGGCGACGTTCACCCCGGCCGAGGATCCGGTGGTCGTCCGGGTGGCCGCGAGCAAAGCGAGCGCCCCCAGCTTCGGCGAAGTCCCGCCACCCTCGGCGCCGCCGTCCGCCGCGCCCGGAGGCGCACCGGCCCAGCCGCCGTCGGCCCAGCCGAAACTCGCGGCGTAGACCTCGCCCATGCGCGCGTCCATCGCCACGCCGACGTCGA
>JAJXZI010000067.1 GCA_021780115.1 bacterium
GGGCCGATTACCTGAAGGCTTGGTGGAGCGTGGTGAACTGGAACGAGGCCGCCAGGAATTACGAGGCCGCGATGCAGTAGGCGGGGCCCCTCCAGCCGGGTGGGGGAAAAACTCCGATCCGGGATCAGGAATTTCCCTTGTTTCAGCCTAAGGCAGCCACCGCGGTGCCGACGGCATTCGTCCAGCGGGCGGACTGGTTTTGACCCGTTGCCCCTGAGCTTCCGCCCCCGCCTGTTTCGGGCCACCGCCCTGGCAGCCCGGAGCGGCGCGCTGGAGTTCCTCGGTTGACTTCGTTCAGCGCGACGGGTTCACTTGCCGCGCATCGCAATACCGGACCACTTGAACATCATGAAACCGCTGCCTGTTCTGTTCCTCGTTGCCACGACGGCTCTTTTCGCCGCCGACAAACCGGACGATCCCACCTTCCTCGACCCCGCCTCGGCCGGCCCGGATTACACCGACCAAGGCGAATACAAAAACGATTGGGGTGGCGCGCAAGTCATCGCCCTCGGCAAGGACTCCTTCCGCATGGTGACTTACCCCGGCGGGTTGCCCGGCGAGGGGTGGAACAAGGAATCCAAGACCGAGACGCCCGGCAAACGCGAGGGCGGCAAAGTCGTGTTCACCGGCGAGAATGGCTACCGCGCCGAATTGGCCAAGGGTAAGATCACCATCTCCAGCGCCAGCGGCGGCCCGTGGACGATGGAGAAGATCGAGCGCAAAAGCGCGACGCTCGGCGCTCAACCACCGCCGGGGGCGATCGTGCTGTTCGACGGCACCAGCGCCGACGCTTGGAATGACGGGCACATGGACGATCGCCACTGGCTCGCCGCCGGGTGCAAAAGCAAGCAGCGGTTCAGGGACTTCGCCGCCCACCTGGAGTTCTACCTTCCCTTCAAGCCACTCGCCCGCGGACAGGACCGCGCCAATAGTGGCGTGTACCTCCAGGACCGCTACGAGGTCCAGGTGCTCGATTCATTCGGTCTCAAGGGTGAGGACAACGAGTGCGGTGCCATCTACTCGCAACAGGCGCCGGCGGTGAACATGTGCTATCCGCCGCTCACCTGGCAGACGTACGACGTGGATTTCACCGCGGCCAAATTCGACGACACCGGCCGGAAGATCAAAAACGCCGTCGCCACGATCAAACACAATGGCGTCACGATCCATGACCATTTGGAGCTAAAAGGTTCGACACCCGGCGGCATCAAGGAGGACGCGAACGGCGGCCCGCTCCAGCTTCAAGGCCACGGCAATCCGGTGTTCTTCCGCAACATCTGGGTCGTGCCGAAGTAACAAGCCCAAGTCCCGCTTTGAGGCGGCTCAGTCCGACCCTGGCCGTCACGGCCGTCTTCACTGGCCACCACCCGGCAGGCGTGATCTCTCCCAAGCGGCGACGTCCCCCATTCGCCGCAAACTGCATTTCGGAGTGGCCATTGGCGAAGGGAAAATCCCTGTCCAGCCGCCGTTGCTGCTCGGGATGGCGTCTCTTTCCCGCAGCACGGGGGTGCTGGCTGGAGTTCGCAGAACTTGGCGGGCCTCTGGCGCATTCGCATTCCTCCTGCCCCACTGCGCTGCTTGACGAAATCGGGGCCGGAACCAGCGCAATCGACCTCGGAAACGCGCGCACTGAGGCGTTGCGGGTGGTGCCAGAGGAGGGATTTGAACCCCCGACCAAAGGCTTATGAGTCCTCTGCTCTACCCCTGAGCTACTCTGGCGTAAATTATTTATCTACAACTATATAAGCAGCTTCCTCAACGCTCGTGTTTCCGCTTGTCTGCCCCTCAAATCTACCCCTATGCTGTTGACTTGACCCCGAAGCCTCTGGAATCATCACCCAAGGCAATGAAACCGCACTACGTCTGCGTTGCTGAGAATCTGTATCGTCGTGAACCATCGGGCGGATACTATGCCAGGTGGAAAATCAGCGGCAAGACAAACTGGAAAGCCCTCCACACCGAGGACCGCAAGCTGGCCGAGCGACGCCTAGCCGACTTCCTCCGGGGTGTCCAGAACTTGAAGCCCCAAGGGCAACCCGCACATCGGCTTTGACGCGCTGGCCGCCCAGTGGCTCGACTCCCGAAGCCACACCATCAAGCCGAGCACTGCCGCCCGCGTCCGGGGAACCATCAAGGCCCTCACGCCTTTCTTCGCGGGCGTGACTGTTCGCCATGTCACTCGCCGGCACTGCCAGGCGTGGTTGCACGACCGGGGCGCCCGCATCGCGGCGCAGACCTTCGCCCATGAACTGGACACCATGCGCGGCGCGTTTGACTACGCCGTGAAGATTGGTCTGCGCCTCGACAACCCCGCCGCCGACATCCAGCGCAAGCCGATCCGCTCGAAACGCCCCACCGTGCCCACGCGCGAACAGTTTCGGCGGTTGGTCGCCACCATCCGGGAATCCGACGGACGCGAGGACAGCCAGGCCAAGGCCAAAGAGGGCGCGGACCTGGTGGAACTGCTGGCCTACTCTGGTTGCCGGTTGGACGAGGCGCGCAACCTGAAATGGCGCGACGTGGATGGCGAGCGCGACGTTTTCACCATCACGGGCGGGGAACGCGGCACCAAGAATCACGAGCCGCGCACGGTGCCGTTAAATGCCGCGCTGCGGCAATTCTTCGCCCGGCTGCGGGCGGAGGGCAACGCACAACCCGGCGATTTTATCGTGCGGATCAAGAGCGCCCGCAAGTGCATTGACACCGCCACGCGCCGGCTGGGGCTGCCTCATTTGACCCACCACGCCTTCCGGCACTTCTTCGCCACAACCGCGATTGAAAGCGGCGGGGACATTCCGACCGTCGCCAAGATGCTGGGCCACAAAGACGGCGGCGCGCTCCTGATGAAAACCTACGGGCACTTGCGCCAGGAACACGCCTACGCCGTCGCCAAGCGCATCAATTTCGGCACCGAGCAACCCGCAAACGTGCTGAGGCTAAAGGCCGAGGCCGCTCCATGAAAACGAACCGACGTACCAAATCAAACTCCGTGAAGCCTGCACCCATCCAGGACTCTGCAAAATGCGATGCCCCATCGGTCTTGGAATTTCTCGCGCGCTTGAACGACAAGACACCGCGTGAAATCGCCGTTGCATTGATACCCGCTCTAGCTGACAAGCCGAAGCTGGAAGCTATGGCCGGTTTGCTGTTTGGTGGAGGTATTGATCTTGGCGTGGCGTTGCCAGACTGGGTAAAGGTCGCTTCAAAGCGATCCTGGAATGCGCTCGGCCTGGAGTGCTTTGCAGTTGCGATGACAGAAAACTCCGCTCCTGACCCGGCGGTCATCGGCAAGATGGCGGGTCTGCTTGAACTAATCCAGCGACCGGGTAACGCGCCGGATTCCATCAAAGCTCTTTGGCCCTATCTTCAAGCGTACTCCAGGCTCATCAAACAGAAATCAGCCGAAGACCCATTCGAGAGGGCGAGCAAGTTCTTCGACGCTGGCGCGGATGCGAAGAAAACCTTGGCGCGGATGGAAGGGCTATCGCAGCGGGCCAGAGTCTTCTTTGCGATTGCCCTAGCTTGGCGTGAGATTGATAAGTTTAAGTCTGCCGGCGAGCTACACAGATGGTTTATGCGCGAGAAGATAATCGTGCCCGGTACCGACGCAGCCGAGATACGGAGGGCTTGCAGAGTGATCGGGCTCTCGTTCCCCGGCAAGCCCGGTAGGCAACGGCAATTGAAATCCGGTGCTCCGCAATAGCGGCTTGCCCGGTTTTCCACAATCTCCGAATCCCGGTTTCGCCCATTTCAGCAAGGCACCTATTCGCATCCCGCTGCGCGCCTTAGCGTAGTGGCGATGAAATCGGACCCTTCAAACGTATCGGTGCCCAAGCTGGCCCTCAGCAGAGTAGAGGCCGCGAAAGCTTTGGGTGTGTCACCCGTCACCGTGGACCGCCTCGCCGAGCGCGGTCTGTTGAAACCCTCGCGCGCACTCCGCCGCCCGCTCTACACGGTCGCCGAACTTGAGCGATTCTTGCGCGAAACGACCGGAGCCATTCCCAACTGAACGTCGCCATGAAAGAACTGAGTTATAGACCGGTCTTTGACGCTCACGGCGAATTCTTGCCGTGGGTCAACGAATTGCGCAACCGATCCGGCGCTTATGTCATCCGCGACGCCGGAAACCATCGTTGCCTTTACGTCGGCGAGAGTCACACGGGGCGACTCGCCAAGACGGTTAAACGGCACTTTTACCCGTGGCGAGACGATGCTGAGCGACGGCACCACACTTACGACCCGCGCCGCGTCGAAGTCGCCGTCCGCATTTGCCCGCCGGACGCAGCCCCCGGAGCGCAGAACAATCTCATTCGCCGATTATCACCCCGAGACAACGGCAACGGCTGGGGAGAGGAACCCTTCTGAGTTCGTCTTGAGGTAACCGCGACTGAGAAATGATTGTGACGATTCCGGCGACTTCGACGCAAGAGCCGTCCGCGTTGTGAACTCCACCGATCGCGCCCGCGCCTACCTTGCCACGCTGCCGCTGGCCATCGCCGGCAGTGGAGGCCATGCCAAGACGTTTAGCGCCGCTTGCCGACTGGTCGAATTCGGCGTTACCGGGTCTGACGCGGCGCAGATCCTCAGCGAATGGAACCTGACGCATTGTCAACCGCCCTGGACTGAGCGTGAGTTGCGGCACAAGCTTGCCGACGCATTCCGGCACACTTCGCCGAAACCGGAATTCTCTGCGGCACAACGCGGCAGGAGAAGCAAACGGAGTTGGCCCCAGGATTCAATTTCCCTTGCGGCAAGACGCACGGCTCTGCGCCCACCGCGCATGGGTACAGCCGCAGACGTGGCGCGATTGGCCGACCTTCGTTGTCTGGCATCGGCGGGCGTCGCGCTCGCCAGCGAAAAGGGCTTGCTCCGGTTTGGCGAGTTCAGAGGCCGCGCCGCTTGGTTCATCGTGGACTGGTCGCGCCGAGTGGCGCAGGCCCGGCGCATGAACGGTGAACAATGGACGCAATACGCAAAGGCGTGGACCTTGCCCGGCTCGCAAGCCGCTTGGCCCGTCGGCATCGGCGAAGCTGCCAGTTTCCCGATTATCGCGCTGTGCGAAGGGGGTCCCGACCTACTCGCCGCGTGCGCGTTCATTCTCGCAGAAGGACGAGAACGCGACGTTGCGCCCGTCGCCATGCTGGGCGGTTGCGCCCGGATTCATGCTGACGCCCTGCAGGCGTTCGCTGGCAAGCGCGTCCGCATCTTTCCGCACGCTGACGACACTGGCGACGCCGCCGCGAACCGCTGGGCAGAGCAACTAAATGAAGCCGGCGCGGACGTTGACGCCTTCAGCTTCGCCGGCTTGCGGCGTATGGACGGCGCGCCAGTCAAAGACCTTTGCGACCTCGCCGCGATTCATGCGGATGATTTCGAGGCCGACCGCGCACTCTGGGCCATGTTCCCATGACTACGACCACCTTGACCTCACCGGCTGCCCCGCCGGCTAATGTTACCTCGCGCGCTTACGTGCCCGCGTCCATCGCCATCCGTCAATCAGAAGATGAAGCCTCCGCCAGTTTGGTTCTCGAATACCGCCTGCCGCCGATTGACCGACTGCCGCCGCTCCTGGGGGAATATGTCGCCAAGAGCGCGGAGGCCATTGGTTGCGACCCGTGCCTTGTCGCCATGCCCGCACTGGCCGCTTGCGCCGCAGCCATTGGCGAGGCCCGCGCTGTGATGGTGAAGGCCGGTTGGATTGAATTTCCGATCTTGTGGACGCTCGCCGTTGCGCCATCCGGCGCGCTCAAAACGCCCGCCATGAAAGCCGCAATGGCAGGTTTGGAGGAAGCCCAGCGGAAAGCGTTTGATGACTACCGGCAGGCGGAAGCACATTACAGGGCCGCGCTCGCCAATTGGCAGAAGTCTGACAAGCACGGCCCGGAGCCAGTGCCGCCGGCGCTGACAAGCTTCTACATTGGCGACGCCACGCTTGAAGCCGTTGGCGTACTGAGGTGCTCCCCAATGTCGAGACAGTTTTGGGGGTGATTTAAGAGTGTGAAAAGTGCGATCTGCCCACGGCGCT
>JAJXZI010000058.1 GCA_021780115.1 bacterium
CACGCAAGATCATCCGCGCGCCCGGGCGGGGCGAACGCGGCCGGAGGGCGCGCTTGACGCGCGTGGGCCGCTTACCTACGCTCCTGCGCGCGCTGCCCCGCGATTTCCCGGCCCTTTCCGGAGACGCGGTTTTGGGCGGCCAGTGGAAAGGCTTTTGTGAACGTAACGTTACAGGATTTGGGCCCGTGCCGGAAACAGGTGCGGGTGGAGTTGGACGCGCCGGAAGTGGACGCGGCCTTCGTGGAGGTCGCCAAGGACTTTCAGAAGCACGCCGCGCTGCCGGGTTTCCGGCCGGGCAAGGCGCCGCGGGAGATGGTGCTGCGCAAGTACGAGAAGGACATCGAGGAAGAGGTCAAGAAGAAGCTCATTTCCGATTCCTACAAGAAGGCGGTGGAGGAGAAGAAGCTGGAGGTGCTGGGCTACCCGGACATCGAGGAGATCCAGTTTGGCCGCGGCCAGCCGCTGCATTTCGTGGCCAATGTCGAAACCGAGCCCGAATTCCAACTGCCCGAATACAAGGGGCTGATCGTCCGGCGCGAGACTGCGGCAGTCACCGAGGCCGACGTCGAACGCGCGATCGATTTGCTCCGGGAGAAACAGGCGCAATTCCAGCCGGCCGCCCGGCCGGCGCAGGCGGGCGACGTGATCGTGGTCAATTACACCGGAACCTGTGACGGCAAGCCGGTCAGCGAAACCGCCGCGGCTGCCAAGGGCCTCACGGAGCAAAAGAACTTCTGGGTCGGCACCACTCCGGGGGCGTTCCTGCCCGGCTTCGCGGACCAACTGCTGGGCGCCCAGGCGGGGGACCGGCGGACGGTGAACGTGGACTTCCCCGCCGACTTCGTGACCAAGGAACTGGCCGGCAAGAAGGGCGTGTACGAAGTCGAAGTGGTTGAGGTCCGCGCGAAGGTCCTGCCGGCGCTCGACGAAGCGCTGGCCAAGGCCTGGGGAGCGGAGAGCCTGGAAAAACTCCGGGAAGGCGTCCGCAAGGACCTGCAGAACGAACTGGACTACACGCAGAACAAGAGCATCCGCGGCCAGCTCATGCGCGCCCTGCTGGAGCGTGTGAACTTCGAAATGCCCGAATCCGCCGTGGCGCGCGAGACCCGCAACGTGGTGTACGACATCGTCCGCGAGAACACCAAACGCGGCATCTCGCGGGAGGTCATCGAGCAGCAGAAGGACCAGATCTACTCCGCCGCCACGCACAGCGCCAAGGACCGCGTGAAGGCCTCGTTTCTGCTCCAGAAAATCGCCGAGAAGGAAGACATCAAGGTGGCGAACGAGGAAATCCTGCGGCGCGTCCACACACTGGCGGCCATGTACCAGATCACGCCGGAGAAATTTCTCAAGGACCTCCAGAAGCGCAACGGCCTGATCGAGATTTACGACCAGATCGCCAACGAAAAAGTCATCGACTTCCTCCAGCAGAACGCAAAAGTGGAAGAAGTCCCGGCGGCGCCGGCGTAGTTCAGGATTTCCCTCCCAGGTTGCCGGGTGATGGCCGGCGCCCGTGTCCAGCCGGCTTGAACGCGCGCTTCTCCGCTGACGGCCGGCGACGCGCGTCCGTTCACGGCTCCACCCGCACCGGCATTCCGATCCACACCCGCTTGAGCAAGTATTCCGCGTTCCAGTTGGCCAGCCGGAAGCAGCCGTGCGATTCCGTCCGGCCCACTTGCTCGGGATTGGGCGTGCCGTGAATGCCGTAGCCCGGACGGTCTAGGCCGATCCAGGCCACGCCGACGGGATTGTTCGGACCCGGCGGCAAGATCAGCTTCCGGTTCAACGCGCGCGCCTCGGCCGACTCCGGAAAGACCTCCGGATTGAAAGTGTAGTTCGGGTTGGGCGCGATCACGGCCACGTGGAGTTCGCCGACCGGCCGCTTTTCGACACGCTGCGCGATGCTGCACGGAAAGTGCGCCAGGAGATTCATGTCCGCATCGAAGACCTCCAGCGTTTTGGTCGCCAGATGGATCCGAATCAGAGCGGCGCTCGCCGGGTCGTTCCGATCGCTCACGTCGGGGATTTCCACGGTGGTCCCCGCGCGCACTTCGGTCCAGTCCAGGCCCGGGTTCAGCCGGCGGATGAGGTTCGGATGCGCCTCCCCTTTCTCCGCGACCAGCTCGAGGATCGTCTCGTAATCGAGGGCGGATTGCTCTGCCTTGCCCAGCCAGGTCGGCTGGAGCGGTTGCAGCCGCGCGAGGTCGTTCGTCGTCACGACGTAGGCCGTCAGCGGCGGCGCGTCCAGAACCAACCGGGCCTTGGTATCCGCGTCCAGTGCGCCACTGAGGCTGAGGCCCTCCTTCGCCTGGAAGGCGCGGAGCGCGGACTGCGTCTGCGCTCCCATCACCCCGTCCAGCGATCCCGGCGAAATCCCCTGCCGCGCCAGCGCCAGTTGCGCCTCAAACACGTTCTGCACCGGGCGGGGATAGTCCCCGGGGGGCACGGGCGGAAGATTCGTTCGGGTGACGAGCGGCGGCGGAGCGGTCGTGACCGCGAGGGCTGGCGGCAGGGCCGTTCGGACCGGGCGAACGGGCGGCGGAGAAGTCGCCACTGCCCGCGGCGGAGGCGCGTTGGTGCGGATCGTGACCGCCAGCGGAAGGGAAGTTGTCCTTGGCCCCGCCGTTGGCCGGTTGGTCGCGGCGGCGGGCGGGGCAGTGGACTTGAGTTCGGGGGGCTGCCGGGATTGCCACCACACCCAGGTGACGGCGCCCGCCATCAATGCCACAAGCACCCAGCGGAAACCGGCGGGGCGGGCGTTCCGCGAGGCGGGCAACCGTGGACGCGATCGGCGCTGCACGCGCCACTCTATGCGGAAACCGTGGTGGTTGCCGAGGCTTTACCGCAACGCGTGAGGTTGATCAGTCCCTCCGCGATCAGGCGCGCGGCCTGCTCGCACGAAAACGCATCGGTGTTGATCACCAGATGGTAGAGCAGCGAGTCCGTGATGTCGTAGTGAAAATATTTCCATACGTAACGCTGGCGGGCGCGGTCCTGCTCGGCGACGAGCGACCGGGCCGCCGCGCGGTCGAGTTCCTCGAACTGCATCATCCGCTCCACGCGCTTCTCCGGCGAGCCGATCAGCCGCACGTGCAGGCCGTGCTCCAGCTTGCCGGTGACGAGGGCGGCGGCGCGGCCGATGAGGATGCAATTGCCCAGTTCCGCCAACCGCAGGATCGTCTCGCTGGTCTTGTGGACGAGCGTCCAGGACGACGGGTGCAGATCAAACAACTCATCCATGACGTCCGCGATCTCGGTGGTCCGGTCCTCGGGCATGAACTTCTCCAACCGCTTGGGCAGATGGTGGTCCTCGATGACCTTCTCCACCAGGTTGCGATCGAATACCGTCCACGGGGCCGGCCCGGCCGGGCAGTGGGCCTGGAGGATTTCCGCCAGCTTCGCCCCGGTGACGTGCGCGCCACAGCCGGCTTGCCGGGCAATCGTCACGAACCACGGCGCCGCGGCCTGGCCGAGGTAGGTGACGCGGCCGGCGGAACTCAACTGGGCGTTGATAAACGAAAAACAGCGTTCAACTCCGATGTTCATAGGCGTGTCTCGGTTGCTGCTCCTGCGATAAGATACCCCAAATCGGATCGTCGCCAAGCCCGCGCTGGAGTTTTTCTGAGCGGCTAATCGGGTAAGTTATTGGGTGGACCGTCAGCCAACCGGCGGAGCGCGGAGACCCCGGCCGCGCGGTCGGGCGAAATGAATCCGCTGTGGCGATGCGAGCAAGACCGGACGGCTGTGGTTGGCCAAAGAGGACAGGAGATCAGAAGCGGGTTCCCACATCTCCTTCTCGTCACGGCATCACCGCCCGGTAAAACCGCCCGCTGGAATTCGTCATCGCCGGATCGGCGAACCACACCGCCCCGTTCGTGTTCACCAGCAGGGCCGTCGGCGTCCAGTTCACCAGGTTCGTGGAGCTTTCCAGCACGTAGTTGTAGCCGGGCGCGCCAGTGAGCTTGAGGACCGGCACGCTGTTGCTGCCCCAGAGCAACATCTCCAGATTCAGCGGCTCGCTGATCCCCACAAAACCCGTCGCCACGTTGGTGACGGTGATGCTCGACACCACGTTGGTGAACGTGTCCAAGCGGAAGCTCAGCGTGTAAAGGCCACTGTTGAAGATGCCGGGCAGGGCGAAACGGTAGGTCTGCAACCCGGCCGACACGCCCCGCTCGTCCACCATGCCGATCTGGTTGGTGTTCCAGTACACGGTCAGCAGCCCCTGTCCACCGTTAGTTCCGATGAAATCGGCGTCGAATGTCAGAAAGTTGACCGCATTGGTGACGCTCAACGCAACGGCCAGCCACGGCGACGCGTTCGTGCTCACCGGCGGACCGTCCTTCGGGACGTGGCCGGCCCCACCCGCGCCGGCCAACGGGCCAGGCGGCGCGAAGATGCCGCTCAACGTGGCGCCATTGCCAAAGAGGTTCACCCCAGAGGCGCTCGTGGCGTTCGGGAGCAGACTCAGTTGGAGTGGCTGATCCGTGCTCAACGGGAAGGGATTCTGCCTCACGGACGGTTGCCCGCAAGGCACCAGCGGATCGTCGCCAGCAAGGCGATTTCCCCGGCTATCCCAGCCGCCCCCTTCCTTGCTCAAGGGAAAGCCGTAAGTGTAACCCGCATTGCAGGCCAACCCCGCCCCGAGCACCGTGTCGAGGTAATACTCGTGCGGCCAATCATGCGAAGACCAAGCTTGATAGCCGCAGATTTGGTCGAGCACAGGCGGGGTGCTCTCCGCCGTGGTACTGGGGCACGGAACTGGTAGTGTTGTTTTGTCTCCATCCACCCAGGTCACATCCACGTTGTACGCGTGGGCGAGGGGTCCCTCAGTGAAGCTGCCGGTTTGGTTGTCGTGGGAGAAGTAACAATCGGCCCAATCGGCATTGCGGCCGTATTCCGAAAGCCCGTGATAGTCGAGACCCAGATACGGATCCAAAAACGTGGTCTGGACGACGATGCTACTGCCAGCGGCCCGGATCGCGTCGGCGGCGGCCTGAATCAGCCCGGCCCCGGCGCTGTGGCCAATCAGATGCACGTGCTGCCACGCTTGCGCCGCAATCTCCCGGCCAAGCCGGGTGCCAATGTCTTTTGCGTTGCCGAGCGCGCTATCCGGCAGAAGCGTCCACGCGTCTGGCGTCCAGTCGCGACACTCGACTTGCCAATTGGCCGGCGCTCGCGCCCGGATGGCATTGCTCAACTCGGTCACCCAAGCCGGGAGTGGCGGCGGTCCGATTGGACTCGCCTCAACTGGTTGCCAGCCGTGCGTGATGATCACCAAGCTGTCCACCCCAACGGCTTTCGTCGGGCTGGCCGGAGCGGCAACCGGCTTGGGCTGGGCGCCGTTGGCGCCGTCCGCCAGGACCGCCAGATACGCCGTGGCGCTCACGGCCGAACCGTAGGCATTCCAAACGACCACGGAATAGCCGCCGGAGTCGGACGGGCTGACGGAACTAAACGTCAGCACGGCGGCGGTTTGGCCGGGCAGGGTCACGCCGTTCTTCTCCCATTGATAAAACAGTTGCCCCATGCCCGTTGCGAACACCCTCAACGTCACATTAGCGCCCTGGGCTGCTGTCTGGTTCTGCGGCTGGCCAGTGATGGCCGGCCCCACGCCTCCGGAAGTTGGCCAACCTTTCCGAATCGTGTTATTGCCTGAATCCGCGACATAGACGTTGCCCGCGCTGTCCACCGCCACGCCGGAGGGATAGTTGAACCGCGCGGCGCTGCCCGTCCCGTCCGCGCTGCCCGAACTGCCCGCCAGGCCGGCCAGCGTCGTCACCAACCCCGCCGGCGTCACTTTCCGAATCGTGCTGTTGACCGTGTCCGCGACATAGACGTTGCCCGCGCTGTCCACCGCCACGCCGGAGGGATAGTTGAACCGAGTGGCGCTGCCCGTCCCGTCCGCGCTGCCCCGACTCCCCGCCAGGCCGGCCAGCGTCGTCACCACGCCCGCCGGCGTCACTTTCCGAATCGTGTTGTTCCCAAAGTCCGCGACATAGACGTTGC
>JAJXZI010000172.1 GCA_021780115.1 bacterium
GAGCGAGACGCCGCGGTGCTCGACGCGCCGCCGTGGGACCAGCGGCAGACCTTCCGTCAAAGCGTCGGTTTCCTTGCGTCCGTGCGTCTCCACGTAGCCGATGACCACGTCGCGTCCGGCGGCCAACTCGCGGCGGGCGGCTTCGAGCATGGCGTAGGTTTTGCCCACGCCCGGCGCCATGCCAAAGAAGACCTTCAACTTGCCGCGCTGGGTTCTGGCGTCATCCTTGTGGATGGCCGCCAGCAGCGTGTCCGGATTGGGGCGCTCCGGCTCGGTCATGCGCTGATCTTAGCCTTTCGACGGCTGTTCACCAACGGAAAGCAGGCACTGCCCGGCGATCCGCTGCTGGAGGAAAGCCGAACGCGTGCGCCTTGGCTCGGAGTGGCGACCTCAAGGCCGGTTGGTTCAGGACTTGGCGAGGAGGTGGCTGAGCACGAAGAACATCACCACCAGGGTCGAAATCACCGCCAAGGCGAGCAGCCCGCCTTTGACCAGCGCCATCTGTTCGTAATCCAGTCGCGGCGCTCTCGCGGGGTGCAGACGGTCGCAGAGGCCGGTGACGGAAATCTTGTCGGGCGCATCCAGGTCCGTTTTCATCGCGGCGGCAGTTTGATAACGATCCGCCGGATTGCGTTGCAGCGCGCGCAGCACGATTTCCTCGGCTGGTGGCGAAAGCTGGGGATTCAACTTCCGCGGCGCGGGCGGATCGCCGGTGATGCGCAGGTTCATGCTCACCCAGGGATTTTCATGCGCAAACGGCGTCACGCCGGTCAGCATCTCGTAGAGAAGCGCGCCCAGGTTGTAGAGGTCGGTGCGCGCATCGCCGGGTTTGCCTTTGACCTGTTCGGGCGCCATGTAATCCGGCGTGCCCATGGCGGGCGTGAAGCCCACGAGCGTGAGTTTGCGGCCCGCCGCCCGCGCAATCCCGAAATCCATGATGCGGATCGTACCGTCGCAGCAAATCATGATGTTGTCCGGTTTGAGGTCGCGGTGGATGATGCCGCGCTGGTGCATGTGTTCCAGGGCTTCACAAACCAGCCCCGCGATCTTGAGCGAGTCGTGCTCCGGCAGGGGGTTCGAGGCCTTGAGCAGATGCGCCAGCGTGCAGCCATTCAGATATTCGGTGACGAGGTAGGGCCGGCTGCGCCGACCATCGACAGGCACGTACTTGAGGATGAACGGATGGTCCAGTTTCCGCCCGATTTCTTCTTCGCGCTGGAAGCGGGAATAGAAGGCGGGATCGCTCTCGTAGTGCAGGTGCGGCACCTTGATGGCCACAGGGGCGTTGGCGTTCTGCTGGTCCTCGGCCTGGAAAATCGTCGCCATGCCGCTGCGGCTGATGATTTCCTTGATGAGAAAGCGGCCGTCCAGCACCTGGCCCGGGCGCAAGGGCGCATCCGCCAATTCCACCGGATCGTGGTGATCCGGCACTTCCCGGCAACTGGCGACGTGCGCCAGCGGGCACGCGGTCTTCGGCTTCATGTGCCTACGATGGCACGGCCCGACGGTGGAAGGGAGTAAAATGGAGCGTCGGCCACGTTAAAAAGACATCAAATTATGGCGGGCAAAGGATTGGCTGCGTCCCGCTCCACTCTATCGCCGGCCAAACTGAATGAGGGCCCCGCCCCCGATAATCAAAGCCAGACCCAGCCAGGTGGAGCGCGGCACGACCTCGTTGAAGACGAACCGTCCGAACAAGACACTGACCAGGGCAAAGAAGCAGACATACACCCCGAACAATCGCGAAAAGTCCCACTTGATGGTGTTCACCACCAGACCGTAGCCGCCCAGCGTCGCACAGCCGGCGAGGACTACGAGGAGGCTGCTCCCCCGCAACCCCCGGCGAACGACCGCATCGCCACCGACTTCCATCAGTGCCGCCGCCAGGAGAACGAGCCACGCCATCGCGTTCATGCGCTGTCGGGAGTCACACCGTGGCGACCGAATGCGATTGCGACGGCGACGCCGAACGTTCCGTTTCCGAACTCCCAGCCACAGACTCCACCGCCGGGCGGATGTCCGTCACCGGGGAAGGCCATGGGTGGTTGCAGTCCAGGCGCGTCTGCACGTCCATGACGAAGACGCCGCACGGTGCTTCCCGGATCACTTGGACGACGATCTTGGGGAATAACGGCGCGAACAGGCGTCGCCAAAACGGCGCCCGGGACCTGGGGAGAATGATCAAATCCGCGTTCTCCTCTTTGGCGGCCGCGACCACTTCTTCCGCCGGGTTCCCGAACCGGACGAGAGTGCGAGCCGGCGTCCGCGGATTCACATAATGCTCGGCGAGTCGCTTCAGGTGCCCGTCGGCCGCGCGGCCAAGCTCGGCATAGACGCGATTCTCCGGCGCCGCTATGTTCAGGTTCACGACGTGCAGAAGCAGGACCGTGACCCCGGGCCGCTCGGCGAAGCCGTTGACGACCTTGAAGACTTCGCGGGGGCACTTCGCCACGTCGAGGGGAACCAGGATTCTCTCAGGTTTCATGTTCGTGCTTGTGGTTGTGCCAACGGCTCAACTCGGCTGGCTTCGTGATTCTGGCCCTATTTCGTCCCCAATGCGTCGAGGGCCAGATTCAACGTCAATACGTTCACACCCGGTTCGCCGAGGAAATCCAAGTCCGGCCCTTCGGTGTTCTGCTGGATGAGTTCCCGCACCTTGTCTTCGCTCAGGCCGCGGGCCTTGGCGACGCGCGGTGCCTGGAGCTCGGCGTTGCGCACGCTGATGTGTGGATCGAGTCCGCTGCCCGAAGCGGTGACGGCGTCGGCGGGGACGGGCGCGTTTGTCGTCAACCCATTTTGCGCCCGGTAATCGGCCACATTCTGCGCAATGCCGTCCGCGAGCTTCTTGGAAGTCGGCCCCAGGTTGCTGCCGCCGGAACTGGTGGCGTCGTAACCATTGCCGGCGGCCGAAGGCCGGGAGTGAAAGTACTTGTCGGCGGCGAATTGTTGGCCAAGCAGCCGCGAGCCGCGCACCACCCCCTTCTCGTCCACGATCAAACTGCCGTTGGCCTTGTCAGGGAAGAGAATCTGCGCCAATCCGAAGACAACCAGTGGGTAGAGGCCGCAACACACCACGGCCAGCGCCAGGGTCACCATCACGGCGCTGCGAAGCTCGCTGAGGAATCCGCGGGTAGAACCGGCCTCTGGACGGATATTTTCGGCGTCGCGCCGAATTTCCCCGCGGGACGCAGTCGGCGAAATGGATCGGTTTGGGATGAAAGTCTGGCCAGCTTGGGGCGTTCCCGGCGCAACGCCCGAAACGTCAGGCGCGACGCTTGTGCTCCCCAGTTCATTTGTGTTGAGCGGAGTTTTCATTTTAGGTGAGATGCAGGCCGACGATGAGCAGGTCGATGAGCTTGATGCCGATGAACGGAATGATGACGCCGCCCGCGCCGTAGATCAGCAGGTTGCGCCGGAGAATGGCCAGCGCGCCGATGGGTGTGAACTTCACGCCGCGCAGCGCCAGCGGAATCAACGCCACGATGATCAGCGCGTTGAAAATCACGGCGCTCAGGATCGCGCTGGTGGGGCTGTGCAGTTGCATGATGTTGAGCGGCGCGATCGCGGGGAAGGTTGCCATCAACATGGCGGGGATGATCGCGAAATATTTCGCCACGTCGTTGGCGATGCTGAACGTGGTCAGCGAGCCGCGCGTGATGAGCAGTTGCTTTCCGATTTCAATGACGTCAAGCAGCTTGGTCGGATTGGAATCGAGATCGACCATGTTGCCGGCTTCCTTGGCGGCTTGGGTGCCGGTGTTCATGGCGACGCCGACATCGGCCTGGGCCAGCGCGGGCGCGTCGTTGGTGCCGTCGCCGATCATGGCGATCATCCGGCCGCCGGTTTGTTCCTGGCGGATCAAGGCCAGCTTGTCTTCGGGCTTCGCCTCCGCCAGAAAATCATCAACCCCGGCCTCGGCGGCGATGGCCGCGGCCGTGAGCTTGTTGTCGCCGGTGATCATGACCGTCTTGATGCCCATCTTGCGGAACTGGGCGAACCGCTCCTTGATGCCGCCCTTGACCACGTCCTTGAGATGAATCGCGCCGAGGACTCTGTCGCGCGTGGCAACCACCAGCGGCGTGCCGCCGGACCGGGCGATGGTTTCCGTCACTTGCTGGATGGCCGCCGGCACGGGCGTGGTGACAAACTGGCGGATCGCCTCGGCGGCCCCTTTGCGGTATTGCGTGCCGTTGAGGTCCACGCCGCTCATGCGGGTCTGCGCGGTGAAATGGATGAAGTGGGCGTGGGGCAGTTCGCGGATTTGCCGCTCGCGAATCCCGAACTTCTTCGCCAGCACCACCACGCTGCGGCCTTCGGGCGTTTCGTCGGCCAACGAGGAAAGTTGCGCCGCGTCCGCCAGTTCTTGTTCCGTGGTTCCCGGCGCGGGAATGAACTCCGTCGCCATGCGATTTCCGAGCGTGATGGTGCCGGTCTTGTCCAGGAGCAACACGTCCACGTCGCCCGCGGCCTCGACGGCGCGTCCGCTCATCGCCAGCACGTTGCGCTGGAGCAAACGGTCCATGCCGGCGATGCCTATGGCGCTCAGCAGGCCGCCAATCGTCGTGGGAATCAAACAGACCAGCAACGCAATCAGGACGGGGAGGGAGAACTCCGTCGCGGAGTAGATCCCGAACGGCTTCAGCGTCACGCACACCAGCAGGAAAATCACCGTGAGCGCGGCGAGCAGAATCGTCAGCGCGATTTCGTTCGGCGTCTTCTGCCGCTGGGCGCCCTCGACCAGCGCGATCATGCGATCCAGGAAACCTCCGCCGGGGTTGATGGAGACGCGGATTTTGATTTCGTCCGACAAGACCCGCGTGCCGCCGGTGACGGCGCTGCGGTCGCCGCCACTCTCGCGGATCACCGGGGCGGATTCGCCGGTGATGGCGGATTCATCCACCGTCGCCGCGCCATCGATCACGTCACCGTCCGCGGGGATGGTCTCGCCGGCATGCACCAGCACGACGTCGCCTTTGCGTAGCTCGTCGGCGTTGACTGCTTCGATCTTGCCGCTGTTGTGGACGCGCCGCGTCTTGGTTTGTACCCGCGTTCTACGCAAGGCTTGCGCCTGCGCCTTGCCGCGACCTTCGGCCATCGCCTCGGCGAAGTTCGCGAACAGGACGGTGAACCACAGCCAGAGGGCCAGTTGCGCGATGAAGCCGCGGTCCGCCGAGGTGGTGAAAATGGCCACCGTGGTCAGCGCCGCGCCCACCAGGGTCACGAACATGACGGGATTCTTGACCATCAGGCGCGGATCAAGTTTGCGGAACGAATCCGCAACCGCCGGGCCGACGATGTTCCAGTCAAAGAGAGACGGAGGTTGACGAGTCATAGAAAGGTGGAGGTGGTGTGCCGCGGTCAAAACAACTTGCCTTGGAGCGTGAGGAAGTGCTCGACGACTGGCCCCAGGGTCAGCGCGGGCAGAAAGTTGAGCGCGCCCACGAGCAGCACCGTGCCGAGCAGCAACACGACGAAGGTGAACCCCGACACCGGGAAGGTGCCGGCGCTGAGCGGGACGATCTTCTTCCGGGCGAGCGACCCGGCCAGCGCCATGATCGGCACGATCATCAGGAAGCGGCCGATCAACATCGCCAGGCCGATGGTCGTGTTGTACCACGGCGTGTTGGCACTCAGTCCGGCGAAGGCGCTGCCGTTGTTGCCGTTCGCGGAGCTGTAAGCGTAAAGGATTTCACTCAGGCCGTGTGGACCGGAGTTATTCAATCCCGCCAGTCCCCACTGACTGACCGAGGCCCAAGCCGCGAAGCCGAGGATCGACAGCGGCAGCACCAGCAGCGCCAACATCGCCATCTTCACTTCGTACGACTGGATCTTCTTGCCGAGATATTCCGGCGTGCGTCCGACCATCAGGCCGGCGATGAACACGGCCAGCACCACGAACACCAGCACCCCATAAAGTCCGGCGCCGACGCCACCGATGATGATCTCGCCGAGTTGGATGTTGAACAGCGGCACAAAACCGCCGAGCGCGGTGAACGAATCGTGCATC
>JAJXZI010000137.1 GCA_021780115.1 bacterium
TGTCGGCGCTCGTCCTCGCCGCGTGGCTCCTGGCCACCTTCACCGCCCACGCCGCTCCCACCGTCTCGAACATCCGCGCCGCCCAGCGCCCGGCACCAAACTGGTGGACATCACCTACGACCTCGCCGACCCGGGCGTCGCTTCTGTGAGCATCTGGATCCTGGTCTCGCAGGACGCCGGCACCAACTGGAACGTGCCCGCCTACACCTTCACCGGCGCCTACGGCGTCAGCCCCGGACTTAACAAGGCCGTCGTCTGGAACGCCGGCGCCGACTGGAACGGCCAATACACCGCCAACTGCCGCGTGCGCGTCCTCGCCAACGACGCCGACCCCGCCGGCCTGGCCCTCATCCCCGCCGGCCCCTTCCAGATGGGCGACCCGCTGGACGGCGACATCGCCGACGCCCGCCCGGTGCATTCGGTGAACGTCAGCGCCTTTTACATGGACAAGTCGCTGATCACCGGCGCCCGGTGGATCGGGGTGTACCAGTGGGGCACGCTTCACGGCTACACCTTCGACAACGCCGGCGCGGCCAAGGCCAACGACCATCCCGTGCAGAGCATCAGTTGGTTCGACGCCGTGAAATGGTGCAACGCCCGCTCCGAACAGGAGGGCCGCACGCCGGCCTACTACACCGACGCCGCCCTGACCGTGATTTACAAAACGGGCCAGGCAGCTCCCTTCGTGAACTGGAGCGCCAACGGGTACCGGTTGCCCACCGAGGCCGAGTGGGAGAAGGCCGCCCGCGGCGGGTTGAGCGGCCAGCGTTTTCCGTGGGGCCTGACCATCACCCACAGCCAGGCCAACTACAACAGCTCGTCGTCCTACAGCTACGACACTAGCCCGACGCGCGGCTACAACCCGGCCTACGCCGTGGGCAGCCAGCCCTACACCAGTCCCGTGGCGGTGTTCCAGCCCAACGGCTACGGGCTGTTCGACATGGCCGGCAATGTCTGGGAATGGTGTTGGGATTGGCTCGATGGGTATTACTACAGCTCTTCACCCGGAACCGACCCGCACGGTCCCGCGAGCGGCAACCAACGTGTGTTGCGCGGCGGTTCGTGGTACTTCAGCGCCGACCTCGCGCGGTGCGCCAATCGCAACGTCGTCGCGCCGACGAACGCCGGCTCCGACATCGGCTTTCGTTGTGTGAGGGGGTTTTAGGTTCTTGTTTTTATCCTGTGAACCTTTTGAACAAAGCGTGCCGCAGCGCCCACCGGCGCGCGGAGCGGAGCGCGGAACGGAGCGCGGACATTCTTGTCCGCCCGGTGGGATGCGAGCCGCGCCCAGCCGACAGGAATGTCGGCGCTCCCACGCCGAGTTGGAGCGCGAGTTGGAGCGCGGACATTCCTGTCCGCCTCCTCGCCGCTCGCGCAAGCCCAAGCCGACAAGAATGTCGGCGCTCCCCGTGCGTGCCGGAAAGGCCCGCCGGAACGCGGAGCGGAGCGCGGACATTCTTGTCCGCCTCCTCGCCGCTCGCGCAGCCCAAGCCGACAGGAATGTCGGCGCTCCACGCCCGGCCCAGAGGAAGGTCGGCTTTCCGATGACCTGACATGAACCGCCGCGTTTACCAACTCGTCCGCGACAAGCGCGCGTGGGAAGGCCCGCCTGAGCCAGCCGAAGCCGAGGCCGGGCAGTCCCTCGGCGCGAAGGGTTGGTACACACGCGGCTACCTCCCGCATTACGACCAGCCCGGCACGCTCCAGATGGTCACGTTCCGCCTCGCCGATGCCCTGCCCGCCGCGCGCCGCCGTGAATGGGAAGCCCTCTTCGCCGTCGAAGACGGGCGCGAGCAGCGCACCCGGATCGAGGCCTACCTGGACCGCGGCCTGGGCGCGTGCCATTTGCGCGACCCGCGGGTCGCCGCCGCCGTCGAGGCCGTGCTCTTGTACGGCGACGGCCGCCATTACCGGCTGGCCGCCTGGGTGGTGATGCCCAATCACGTTCACGCGCTGGTGGAACTCTGGACGCTGCCGCTGGGCCGGCTGATTCAGGCCTGGAAGGGCACGAGCGCGCGGGACGCCAACCGGTTGCTGGGCCGGCCGGGGACATTTTGGCAGACGGAGTATTGGGACCGCTACCTGCGCGACGAGGAACACTTCCGCAAGGCGCAACGCTACATCGAAGGCAATCCGGTGAAGGCGCATTTGGCGCGGCGGCCGGAGGACTGGCCGTTCAGCAGCGCGCACCCGAAGTGGCAGTGGAGCGGGACGGACCGCTACCGCGGGGCGCAGTTGTTGAATCCCGGCCCGCGGCGGGTCAGCCGGGAGGAGCAAAAGGCACGCGAAGCCGAAGGCCGACAAGAATGTCGGCGCTCCGACGGCGAGGAAGGAGCGCGGACATTCTTGTCCGCAACGACGGAGATTGAACAAGGTAACGGGGGCCGACAGGAATGTCGGCGCTCCCATCCGAGGACGGAAGCATGAGAAGACGGCACAAGCCGCGCCGCACGCAAATTCTGGGGGCCCTCGGCCTGGCCTGGACGCTCGTCGTGGCGGGGATGTTGATGTCGAGCGCGCCGGCCGTGGCGGACACGGCCTTCGACGACTCCCCCGTGTTCACCCTGAGTACAATTGACGGCACACTCGGCGCCTTGGCGCAAGCCGATTCGCCTTCCTTCGTGCTGGACACGCGGCCGTTCTGGCCGCCGTTTCTGAGCGGGCCGTTCGCCGATTCGGGCGTCTTCACCCTCGATACCCGCGGCACGATCATCGCCGGGCTGGTCGTCCGCGCCAGCCAGCGCCCCGGCACGACGCTGGCGGATGTGTTCTACGACTTGAGCGGCGCGGATTCGAGCTACTCCGTCTCGGTGGCCGTTTCCTCCGACGGCGGCGCAACCTTCACGATCCCCGCGACACACTTTGCTGGTGATGGCGTGACGAGTCCAGTGGCACCAGGCACGGGCCGGCACATCGTCTGGGACGCGGGCGCGGACCTCGGCTCCGGCTATTTCCCGAACATGGTCGTGCGGCTCTTCGCCGGCGGTTCTTCCGCGGCGTCCGGCGTCTTCACGGTCAATCTGCGCGGGTTGAGCGGCGGGTTGGCGGTGAGCGGCACCGTGCTGGACGGCGTGACCGGCAAACCGCTGGCCGGGGCCAGCGTGCAACTGGGCACCGCCTCCGCGCAGACCGACGCGCTGGGGCGCTTCCAATTCGCTTCGGTGGCCGTGGGCAGTTACCCGCTGACGGCCAGCCTGGCCGGTTACGTTACCGCCAACGACACGGTGTCGGTCACGCCCGGCAGCGCGCCGGTGCGGGTGTTGGCCTGACGCCGGCGGCAGCGGTGGGGTCCGCCCCGCGCGTCACGACCGTCACCTCGAAGTATCCGGGCTTCCGGTGTTACCTGGACGGCGTGCCGTTCAGCGTCGCGTTCACGGCGACGGTGGATTGGGCGGGGCATCCGCCGGGCACGGTCCAATTCCTCACGCCGCGCAACACCTACCCCGTTACCAGCAGCGGTTCGACGGCGTCACAGACGCTGGACATGGGTTCGGCCTTCGGGCCGAACGGCCGGTTGCGCGTCGTGGCGGTGAGCACCGACGGCACGCGCTCGGCGGAGTTGCTGGCGAAGTTCGTGGTGGCGCCGCCGCCGTTCCCGATGCTGCTCGGGCCGGTGGATGACGGTGGCAATTTTCATTACGAAGGCAGTTTGAGCACGTCGCTGTTTGAATTCGGCATCGGACCGGGAACGATATCGGCGGACATCCCGGTCTTCGGCAGTAAAGACATGAGCCTGGGTTTCGTGCCGGCCATCCAGGCGCAGGTGACCAGCGACGGCACGGCCGGCGTCACGATCCAGTGGAGCGACGCGCACGCCGGCCAGTTGCTCGATGACCAATGGGGCGCCAAGCACGATCCGGCGCAGATTGGGAGCTTGTTGCAAGACTTGCTCTCCAAGGGCGCGCTTGATCCGCAGCAACTGCCGCTGGCCAGTTTCGGGGGCATGAACCTCTCGTTCTATCCGCAACTGGGCGGCTCGTGGAAATACAGCCCGGACGCCGGGCAATGGCAGTGGCGCGACGCCTTCGCCGGGCTGGCGGGAAACTTCTCGGTGGCGCAGACGTGGCCGTTCCTGGCCGGCGTCGTCCCGATGTACGCCGGGGTGCAAGTGGGCGTGGCGGGCGATGCGACGGTGCATCTGCTGCAGATCTCGCCGGCGAATTTCAACGGTGAACTCGACGTAAACCCGAATTTGGCCGGCACACTGGGCGTCGGGGTGAACGGGGTTCTGTCCGCTGACGGGACGGTGGCGGGCGGCGTGTATCTGGATTTACAGTGGCCGCAGGAGCCGACGATGAAGAATTTCTCACTTTACGTGAACGCCAGCGTTGCGCTGCACGAGTGGGTTTTTCATCAGAATTTCAATCTTTACCACTGGTCCTGGCCAGAGAACGGGCCGCTTCAGGGCAAGTTTCTGGTCTTGCGCCAGCAAACGCCGTGGCAGCCGCTGGGCCGGGATTATCTCCAGCATCCGAGCCGTGGAATTCTCGCGCCATCTGCGAAGACCCGGCTGAAGGATGATGGCGGCGGCAGCGTGCAGATTCTCCTGAGTCCGGCGTTCCCGTACTCGGACCCGAATTGCGCGGCGAGCGGCACGAATTTCTATCTCGCCTTTCTCACCGACAACACGAACCGGACTTCCCTGAACCGGACGATGGCGGTATTCACGAAGTCGGACGGCACGAATTGGAGCCAACCGGTGGCCATCGCGGACAACGGCACGGCGGATTTCCATCCGCGCCTGCTGAGTTTCCAGGACGGCTCGGCAGTAGCGGCGTGGGAGAACGAAGGTACGGCGTTGCCCGATACGGCTTCGCTGGACACGATGAAGTCGAACCTGGAAGTCTCGGTGGCGTGGTTCCATCCGGTCACGGGCGCTTGGCTGCCGGCGCAGCGGATGACGACGAACAGTTTCCTGGATCGCAGCCCGAAGCTGGCGGGGCGGAGCGCGGACAACGTGTTGCTGACGTGGATTGCCAATCCGGCCAACGACGAGAACGGCAGTCCGACAGCGCCGAACCAGATTTGGTCGGCGCGCTGGAACGGCAGCGTTTGGAGCGCGCCGCAACTGGCGGCCACGGTGCCCAACGCGCTGGTGAAATACGACCTGGCCTACGACGGCACAGCGGCGAACCTGGTGTTGAGCGTGGAGACCGTGCCCGGCGCGACGAACGCGAACGGGCACGAGTTGTTCCGTGTGGCGTATCAGGCCGGCGCGTGGGGACCACTGACGCCGTTGACGGCCGACCAGGTGCCGGATGACAACCCGCAACTGACGCTCGATGCGCAAGGCAACGTCGTGCTGACGTGGCTCAAGGGCGCGGAATTGAGCAGCGTGGTGAACTTCGCCATGACGAACCGCCAGGTGCTGCGGACCAACGAGTATTCGAGCAACCTCGCCGACTTCACGCTGGCGGCCAGCGGCGGCGGCAAGCGGGCGTTGCTCTGGGCCGAACCATCGGAGAACAGTTCCGACCTGTTCGGGATGTTCTACGATCCGGCGGCGCAAGTCTGGGGCGCGCCCAAGCAACTGACGCATGATCCGCAGACCGAGCGGGGCACCAGCGCGGCGTTTGTCGGCGAGGGCGAATTGGTGGCGGTGTATGACCGGACGCTGTTGTCGTCCACGAACGCGCCGGGCACGAGTCCGACGGACCTGGCGGCGCTGATGTATCCGCTGGGCGAAGACCTGGCGCTGGACGGCAACTTGTTTTACTGCGACCCGCCGAATCCGAATCCCGGCGGCACGGCGATGCTGCACGTCAAGGCGCTGAACCTCGGCGATCAAGTGGAGACGAACGTGGTGGTGGCATTTTACCGCGACGCGGTGCTGGCGGCGTCGGAGCTGGGCCGCGTGACGCTGACCAACGCGCTGCCGCCGCAGGGAACCAACGACGTGACGTTCACCTGGCCGGTGCCGGCGACGAACAGGCCGCTGGCGGTGTTCGCGGTGATTGATCCGGACCAGCGTGTGCCCGACGTGTCGCGCTCGAACAACGTCGTCC
>JAJXZI010000327.1 GCA_021780115.1 bacterium
TGCCTATTGGATCACGGTGAACTACCGCGAGGCCTACGGCCTGTTCACCTGCAACGGCATCCTCTTCAATCACGAGTCGCCCCGGCGCGGCGAGACCTTCGTCACACGCAAAATCACTCGGGCCGTGGCGCACATCCAGGCGGGCCTGCAAGACAAGCTCTACCTCGGCAACCTCGACGCCCAGCGCGACTGGGGTTACGCCAAGGAATACGTGGAAGCCATGTGGCGCATGCTCCAGCACGACCAGCCCGACGATTACGTGGTCGCCACTGGCGAGACGCATTCGGTCCGGGAGTTCCTGGAGGCCGCCTTCGCCCACGCCGGCCTCGACTGGAAGAAGCACGTCGAAATCGATCCGCGCTACTACCGGCCCGCGGAGGTGGACCTGCTCATCGGCGACGCGAGCAAGGCCCGTCGCGTGCTCGGTTGGGAGCCGAAGACGAAGTTCGCGGACCTCGTAAAACTGATGGTGGACGCCGACATCGAACTGCTGCGCCGACACCGCGAGGGGCAGATCCGGGTCACGAGCTGAGCGGGAAACCCACGCTGCCGGGATGCCGGCCGGTGGTTGTGCCCGGTGAAGCGGCGTGCCCGACAGGTCAGGGGAGGGGCCAACCTGTAACCTGTCGGCCGCGTGCCCTCACGCGGCGGTCCGGGGAAGGCCTCGACCTCCTCCACTGGACGCGCATCGGGGCCTTAAACTCTAGGTAGCCGAGGCTCCGGCCAGGCCCCAATTTCTGCCCCAAAATCAGGGCTCCGCAGGAGCGTCGCCCTACCAAGTTCAAGAGGAGATATCCCCCGTTCCTCGCCCCGCACCGCCGGCGCGGTCCGCGCCGGCGCCGCTCCCCATCCCGGCGTTCTCCCGCCGCGTCCGCTGCCACCGGCCGGCGGCGTCCTGGTGGCAGGGCTGACCGTGGCGCTCGGCGAACTGCCGCGCGCACACCTGGAACACGCCGTCCAGGCACACGTCAGCCACGTCGGAGAGTTCGCGCGTGATCTCCGGCACGCCCGCCAAACGGGCCAGATCGCGCGCGGCAATGCGGAGCAGCTCACGCTGTTTGAACTGGCGGAGGCGTCCCAGCGCGGCGGCGAACTCGCGCGCTTCCAGCAGCGGCTGGAGCAGGCCCGACAACTCCCGCCGCAGCCCTTGCTCCCGGCGCGCAAACTCCAGCGACTCCGCGTCCAGGACCGACAGCCACGCCGGGTTCGCCGCCAGGAGGTTCCCGAGCGCCGGCGAGCCGGACAGCAGCGCCGCCAGGATGCGGGCCGGCTCCGCCGCGAACGCCTGGAGCGCCGGCTGGGCGCTGGTGGCCGCGAGCAGTTCCAGGAAATGCCCGGCGCGCGGCGGATCGGCGCAGGACTTCAGCGCGGCGGCCCAGACGTGTTTTTTCATCTCAAGGATCGGACGGGGACCGTTTCCAACTTGACGTCCAACTCGGGGCGCGTCCCCTCCCGGCGCAACCGGGTGAAGAGCCCGCGCCAGAAGCCCACGCCGTACATCAGGTGCGCCAACACGATCAACGGCAGCGCGCCCAGGCTGCGGAGCAGGCCCCCCCGCGGGACCAGCGCCGCCCCCTGCGCCAGCACCGCCAGCCCGTAAGCGGCCAGGGGCGCCAGACCGGTCCGGCCCAGCCGGGGCAGACAGAGCAGACCGACCAGATACAGGCAGAACAGCGGCGGGACAAAATTCAGCGCGGAGCCGGGCGTCGGATGCACCCGGAATTGTTCGGCCCGGCCCCGGCCATACGTCCGCAGCATTTTCGCAAACGCCCGCACCGTGCGCCGCGGGCGGCGCTGGACGATCAACCCCGGATCGTAGAGGAGCTTGCCGCCGCCGTTCTGGAGTTCGTCCATGAGCGCGTTCTCCTCGTTCGGATAGAGCGCCTCGTGGAAGCCGCCCAATTTCAGCAGGGCGGCGCGGCGCGCGAGCAGGTTGCACAGGATGAGTTCCTTTTCGCTGGTCGCGCGCACCTCTCCGACCGGCGTGTAGCGCGCCCGGCTCGGTCCGAACGCCAGCCAGCTCGCCAGCACGAGCGCGAAAACCTGCTCCAGCGGCGGCGCGTCCGGCGGACACACGTTCGGTCCGCCCACCATCACGACGCGCGGGTCCGCAAAATGCGCGGCGGCCCGGCGCAGATTCGCGGGCTGCGCCACCGAATCGTCGTCCAGGAAGTAAATCCACTCCCCGCGGGCGGCCCGCAGGCCGGCGTTGCGCTGCGCGGAAGGCTGCCGGCCGCGCGCCACCAGGACCTCCAGCCGGTCGGGCGGATAATCGAGTGACCGGACTGCGGCGACCGCCCTGACTTCGGCCTGGTCAGGGCGGGCCGCGATCAAGATGGTCACGCCCGGCAGGTGCTCGCTCACGGCGGGGAGGCTAGGATTGGCCGCGAAAAGTTCAAAGGCCAAAGCGCGCCCGCGGCCGGCAGGCGCGGAACGGCGGCGGCGGAAATTCCCTTTGACAACGATGGAGGCGCCTTTAGATTCGCGCCGGTTGGGATGGGGTCGTAGCTCAGTTGGTAGAGCACCACAATGGCATTGTGGGGGTCAGGGGTTCGAATCCCCTCGGCTCCACCATCTCCAGCAGCAGTGGATTTTTTAAGGGGAATGGTGACGACGGGAGCTGCTTGTCAGTGCAAGCAACGCCGGTGTCTGCTTGCGTCCATCGGCCGCGGGGCGGGGTGCGCGTGCGGAGCGGTCCAATCCCTCTTTAAGGCGGAGACGGCGCCGCCGACTAATCCAGCGCCGTCTCTGGCTCAGTGTGTGGAAAGGTTGGTCGCTAAAGGGAGGCCAGCGGCTTGAGTCCGCTTTATGTGCGCTCGCTCCAGCAATACTTGACCGCATTCATCCAATGGGCTTCCGGGGTCCGGGCGATCGCGTCTGTGGACGTGGCGTTGCTGGAAGACTGGTTTGCCCAGCGCGAGGAAAGCCCGCACGCGGTTCCGCAGGAACTGGCCAACATCGTCCAAACGGGCCGGATTCATGGCTTGGAGCTGCTCACTTGCCGCAGCGGCCGAACCGGTTGAATGGGGCGATTACCAACGAAAAGTAACGGAACTGGTCAGCTTCCAACTCTTGGAGCCGTCCGCCTTGGACCGAATGGAAGCCTTGGGCGCGGACCGCGCCGTCGTGGCCGCGCTGCCCAAAGGCTGGTTCATCTCCTACAACGTGGACTCCGGCGCGGAGAAGAAGGGCCGGGTGTTTTAGCCCCAGAACGCCCAGAGGAAGGCGTGAGTTTCCCAGAGCTGGGTTATTGGTTTTCTCCCCATTCCCCAGATGTGTCCGTCAATTTCCCCGGCGCGTCGAGGAATTTGATCTTTCCCTTGGCCAATCCTAAAAGGTTCCGGCTCTTGGGGGATTCAATCTGGGTCAGGACATTGTGGAAATATCGCTGGGGGAACCCGGTGAACTTCTTCAGGGTCTGGTCCATGTGCCACAACTCCACGCGCTCAACGCAGGCGGTGGCTGCCAGCAGCCTGTCCGCCGGGTCTTTGTGCGGCCAATCCCACAACGCGGATTGCCGGGCGATGGGAACGGTCACGTCCAAAACCCGCCAACTGGGCAGGGCCAGATCCAGCCAGGTGTCGGGATTCTCTAGAACGGTTCCGCGTTGCCATTGGCGGAACAATTCCAGGATCGTCACGGGGGACAAATACCGTTCCGTGTCCGGGGCGGCGAGGGCTTGCTCCACCGGCGCGGGGAGTGGTAGGCGGCGGCAGAAATAGATGAACACGCTGGTGTCCGCCAAAATCTTCACGCGCGGCTTCATGTCCAATCCTCCCAGACCGGCGCTTGCAGGTCCCCGTAACGCTTGGGATCGTCGGGTGTATCCGTCCGCCAAGGGATTTCCGGCGCGGTAAAGGGGACTAGCAACGCCGCCGGGCGGCCGTGATTGGTCAACACCACGCGCTCGCCTTGACTCACGCGCTTGACCAGCGCACACAAGTCACTCCGCGCCTCGCCGATGGCAACGTGAATTATCTTCATGGGCAAATTTTTGACCATAAAACAGCGCGACGTAAGCTCTTTTTCAGCCCGCCAGGCCGGGACGCGCCGCCGCCGGGCCAGCCGCAGCGGGTTGTAAGTCCCCACCACGAAGTAGCCCCAGGCCTGCGTTCGTTCCAGTCCCCGATACTGGCTCCGGCGCAATCCACCCACCGTCTTGATCCAGCCAAAGATTTCCTCGACCCGCTTGCGGATTTTCAAACTGACTTGATAGCTCCGCCGCGTCGTGGTGCGCCCGTCCAGTCTCGCCACCTGCACTTTATCTTTGCGCGCCACGTGCGGCGCAATGCCCCGTTCCCGGCAGTCTTGCACAAAGCTTTTCTGGTGATAGCCCTTGTCGGTCCCGAACGTCTTGAATTTCACGTCCTGATACAGTTGCTGGTGGGCGTCGGCCTGTTGCAAGGCCACCATCGCTTCGCTGGCGGCAATGGGGTTGTGCAGGGTGAAGTCGGCGCACAAGCCGTTCCGGTTTTCCTCAGGGCGTGGGCGTCGCAATACAGCCGGGCTTCCTTCCCGCGGACTTCCCGATACAACCCGCTGTCCGGATCGGTCGCGCTCTGATGCGTGTCGTTGCGCCGCGGTTCCCCGCGAAAGTTAATCGTGGGATTGCCAGGGTCTTCGTCCTGGGCCGATGGCACCTCGCCCCGGTCTGCTCCGTCTTTGCAGACGAAACTCTTCAGGCTTGCCCAGGTCGCGATGAGCGTGCCGTCGGCCGTGAAGTGGTCGTCACTGGTCCAACCGGCCTGCCGGCTCAGGTCATACTGGGGGTCAAATTGGACCCCCGCGAAGCGTTGGGCATCGCAAATCGGGCCGGCTTGGATTATCCGATTGAAATTGTCTTTTAGCCGCCATCTCAACAATTCGTTCGTACCGCCATGATATTTCGACAATCGCTGCACGGTCGCGCTGGATAGGTTGCGCTTGATAAACTCTGACACCAAGTCGTTTTGCGGCACGGGTTCGGCTTTCTTTCTCGAACTGCCCGGCGAGTCGGCATTTTCATCGAGCGTCGAAGGCAGACGTTTACCTTGCGGGAGAGCGCCAGACGCGTCGCCTTGTCGGCACGGAAACGGCCAGTGTTCGGCAGGTGCCGCAGTGGTGGAGTGAGATTCTCGGTTGGATCGCGGCTCCGCCACCGGAGGCCGTGTCGGATCCCGCTTCCGGTGTTCGAGCTTCGAATTGCCGGTTTCCGATTCCGGGATTTTTCTACAGCCCGGCGAACTTCATCCCCAAGCGGATCCACAGCGGAATCGTCACCAAGGCGACCACCGAGGTGCCCAGGACCACGCGCACCGCGGTCGGCGGATCGCCGCCGTAGTGCTTGGCCATCACGATCGGGAAGACGGCGGAGGACATCGCGGCCTGCAACACGATCACCCGCTTCAGCTCCACCGAGACGGGAAGAAACCGGGCCAGCAGCAGAAACAGCGCCGGCAGCACGCCGAGGCGGAGCAGGACCGCCATCCCAATGACGCGCCAACTGTGGGCGGAGTGGAACTCGTGCAGGTGGTCGGCCACGACCGCGCCGATGAGGATGAGCGCCATCGGCACGGCGCACCCCGCCAGCCAGTGCAGGGCGGTGCGCGCGACCGGCGGCACGGCCGCCGCCAGGCCGGCGGTGTTCAGGCCGAGTGCCAAAAGGACGGCCAGCAGCGGCGCGTTCACGAGGCGCCGCCAGTCGCGCCCGAGGCCGCGGCCGGTCAGCAGCCTCACCCCGAGCGTCCACAACGCGAACTCCACGCCGACGTTGTGGACAAACAGCACGCCGAGGGTGGCGCTGCAATCAAAGCATTGGCCCGGCAGGGGCTGGACGCGGCGGACTGGCTAGCAGCTTGGCGGGGTTGTGCATGCGCAGCCTCTGGGGCCGGCCGTGCAGCTGCCAGGTGCCAGTCGCAGCAGACTGGATACAGAGCACTGGCACTTGCATTTGGGGCCAGGATGAGCAAGCCAGCGAGCGGGTGGGCAGAAAGGAGACAGTCACAGCACAGCGCGGTGC
>JAJXZI010000113.1 GCA_021780115.1 bacterium
TGCTGCCCACGGTGAACGGCGGGCCGGAAGGGGGGTTGAAAGTAAGCGTGCCGGTCGCGATCCCGTTGAGATTGCTGGCGGTCAGACCTGTCAGGCCGGAGCCGTCGCCGCGGAACGCGTTCGCCGTCACGATGCCGGCAACCTGGAGCGCGCTGACCGGGCTGTTCGTGCCGATGCCCACGCCTCCGTTGGCGCGGATGAGGAATTGATTGGTTCCCGTCGAAGCGAAGGGTGCGGATTGGGAATCAGCCCAGACGTAAGTGCCGTCATGGTTCGCTTGGGCGCCGCGTCCCGCCGCAAGGCTCGAGCTGCCCGCAGCCGTGTTGTCCCGTCCTCCGGGAATCGCGGCGTAGGAACCGGACGCCACGTTGTTGCTGCCTGCGAGCGCGTTGGCGTCCGTGCCGGTCGCGGTGTTGGCGGTGTTGAAGAAACGACGGCTGACGACGGAGATTGGGTTCGTCAGGGTTCCGGTCATCGCGTCCCCGCCAGTCCTCACGAAACTGCCGGGAGCGATCTTGTCGGAGGTAATCGTGTTCGCCTGGATGGCGGCGCCGGTCACCGAGTTGGGCGCCACCCCGCCGGCCGTGGCCGCGAGGCCAGCCGTTGGGGAATAAAGGGCGTAGGGCGCCGGAGCCAGCGGCTGGCGCGGGCTGAGGACCGTGAACGCGGGTGTGCCGCTGGTGCGCACGTGGAGTTCGAGCCAGCGGGCGTCCCCCGTGAAAACGTTCCCGCCAAAGTCCAACTGCACGGCAAACAAGCCGTTGGTCACGACCACATTGGTGAAGGTGAGCGTGTTGCCAAACTGGTTGCCCAGGGTCGGCGCGTCATAGACGGCACATTGCACGTCGTAGTTGCCATCGGCCAGAGCGCCGCCATCCGTCAGGCGGCCTTGGTATGTAAAGGCGGTCCCGAGACCTCCCGCCAGCGCAGAAGACACGAAGGAGAGGAGCAAGGCCAGTCCGGTGGCGGTGAACCAGCCCAGATGCCTGAAACTTAAACGGTAAAGTATGTCACTACTCATGCGCGAGACTAAGCGCCAGGGGCGGAACGGGACAAGTACATCACGACACATGTTCAGCGCGGGAGGCAAGCAGGGCGAGTGCCACCGAATCGATGGTCGCGTACCAAATGGGAGCCATTCCCACTTCAGACCGGGTGGCCGCAGATTCGGTGCTCTCCTCTGCCGGAAGCGCTTCGTCCGCCCCGTGCTAGCTTACGCGCTTGAACTCTGCGGCCTAAAAGACCGGTCAGGTTGTCCAGCAGCGAGACAGGTGTGGTCAACAAATTGGCGTTCGCCTGCACGCACCCGATTTGGCGGCAAGCCGTTGCGAACCGGATTGAAACCCCGCCATTCAAGCGCCTTCGCGCTGTCTGGCATTCCGTCCTTGCCGGTGCGCGTTGCCATGCCGTGCCCCGGATCGGCGGGATTGGCCTGGTTTCCCGTGACTCAGCCCATTCCGATTGGGGAATTAGAGCAAGATGCCTCAGGACTTTGGGGGCAGCGCCCCAAATCTACCCCCAGAGCGCTCCAGAATGAGGCAACTCACCCGCCAAGGATCGGCACCGTCATTCTCCTTGTCCGATACTTCTTCTCGTCCGGAACCGCCGCCAAAGATTGTGGTCCAAATAGTTGACAAGCCCGCCCCCGGCGTGAGTAAATCCGATTCCTCTCACTTCTATGAAGATCTTCAAGCTCTTTGCCGGCGGGCCGACCCGGGAATCTTCTCCGCCGACGAGAGCGGAACCGGTCTGTGGCTGGCGACGCGAGGAGGCGGATGCCTCCACGCTGGCGCGGGGTTCGCGTGTTTACGCCGGCGGCGCTCGCGTCGGCAAAATGGTGGGGCTGAGCGTGGCTGTTCTGCTGGTCGCACTGGCGGGCTTCGCTGCCGGCGGCCGCAGAGTTCTGTCGCTGGACGGCGAATGGCAAATCGCCGAAGGCCGGATGGATTTCGTTCCCGCGCGATTCGACCATCAGGTGCCCGTGCCCGGTCTGGTGGACATGGCGAGGCCGGCGTTCGCGGAGGTCGGGACCACGAATTCCACGATGCGGCGCGAGGCCTTCTGGTATCGGCGCACCTTTCGGGTTGAAGGCGCGGTGCCGGCGGTCGCGCGCTTGAAGATTCACAAAGCCGCCTACGGCGTGCAGGTCTATCTCAACGGCAGCCTGGTCGGTGAGCACCTGCCCAGTTTCACGCCGGGATACTTTGATGTCCGGGGCGCGCTCCGCGGTGGCGGCGCGGCGAATGAGCTGCTCGTGCGGGTCGGCGCGTTCCGCACGGCGCTGCCCCCGCAGATCGCGGACGGCTGGGACTTCGAGAAGGTGAAATACCTCCCCGGTCTCTTCGACTCGGTGGAGTTGGTCCTCTCCGGCACTCCGCACTTGGTCCGCGTCCAAGCGGCGCCAGACGTCGGAAACGAGACGGTCCGCATCCAGGCATGGATCCAGAATGCGGGGCGGTCCGTCGTCACGAAAGCCCGCTTCACCGTGCGGGAGGCGCGGTCGCGTCGGATCGTTGGCGTCGGCGCGTTGGCGGTGCCGGAGTTGGCGAGCGGCGAGGAGCGCTTGGTGGAGACTTCCATCCCGGTCCGGCCCTGCCACCGCTGGTCGCCGGACGATCCGTTTCTGTACGAGCTGGAAGTCAGCACCGGCGCCGACACGGCGCGGACGCGCTTCGGGATGCGGGAATTCCATTTCGACCCCGCCACGGGCCGCGCGATGCTCAACGGCCGGCCGTGGTTCCTGCGCGGCAGCAACGTGACGCTCTACCGCTTCTTCGAGGACGCCCAGCGCGGCGACAAACCGTGGCGCGCGGATTGGGTGCGCCGGCTGCACCGGCGGTTCAAGGAGATGCACTGGCACGCGCTGCGATACTGCATCGGTTTCCCGCCGGACTTCTGGTACGACATCGCCGACGAGGAGGGCTTCCTGATCCAGGATGAATTCCCGCTGTGGCACCTGGGCGGCGACCGGCTGACGCAGACCTGGCCGACGGCGTTGACCGCGGACGAGTTGGCCCGCGAATACACCGAGTGGATGCAGGAGCGCTGGAACCACCCCTCCGTCGTGGTCTGGGACGCCCAAAACGAAACCGCCACGGAAGAAACCGGCAAGGCCGTCCAACAAGTGCGCGGCCTGGACCTCTCGCACCGCCCGTGGGACAACGGCTGGGGCAAAGCCCAGGCGCCGGGGGACAGCGAGGAATCTCATCCGTACCTGTTTTCGAATCCGGACTTCAAGCTGGCCGATTTGGCGCGCGTGCCAGGCCGGCCAGTCGGCAACCCAAACCAGAACCCGGGCTCCAACGCGATCCTCCTCAACGAATACGGCTGGCTCTGGCTCAACCGCGACGGCACGCCCACGACGCTGACGCGGAAGGTCTATGAGAACCTGCTCGGCGCCGAGGCCAGCCCGGCGCAGCGCCGCTACCTGTACGCCCGCTACCTGGCGGCGCTCACGGAATTCTGGCGCGGCCACCGCGCCTGCGCCGGCGTGCTGCACTTCTGCGGCCTCGGCTACTCGCGGCCCGATGGCCAGACGAGCGATCACTGGACGGACCTCGAAAAGCTCACCTTCGAACCGAACTTCCGCCAATTCGTGGGCGACGCGTTCGCGCCGGTTGGGTTAATGATTGACGAATGGGAGGAAACACTGCCCGCGGGCACCGAACGCCAGGTGCCCGTCGTCGTCATCAACGATCTCTCCACGGACTGGCGCGGCACGTTGCGGCTCCGTCTGTGGCGCGGCGCGAAGATCGTGTCCGACCACGCTCAGCCGTGCGAGGTCGCGGCGCTCGGCGACGCCAGACTCAGCTTCACCTGTGAAATTCCCACCGAGCCGGGCTCCTACCGGCTGGAAGCGGCGCTTGTGAAACGCGGAGCGAAACCGGTTCGCAGCCTTCGGGATTTCGCGGTGCGCCCCGCCGCGCAGAAATAAACCGCGCCGGTCTTGCCGTCGGCGAACCGGCGGACCGCCCGCGTGGCCGCGAGGCGCCATGGAAGCTTGCCGCCGACGTGGGGATATCTGTAAGAAGAGGCCGTGTCCAGCGAACCCAGATTCCGCCTCGGAGTGCTCGGCTCCGGGAAAGGTTCCAACTTTGTCGCGATCGCCGACGCCATCGCAACCGGGCAGGTGCCCGCGCAAATCGCGCTGGTGCTGAGCGACGCGCCGGAGGCCGGCATTCTGGCGCGCGCCCGGGCGCGGAACCTCCCGGCGCGGTTCCTTGCGCCGGGCCGGTTCCGCACCAAACTCGATGAGGAAACCGAGCCGGCCTACGTGCGCGTCTTGCAGGAGGCGCAGGTGGATCTGGTGGTGCTGGCCGGCTTCATGCGCGTGCTCAAGGCGCGGTTTCTCGAGGCGTTCCCACGGCGCATCATCAACATTCACCCGTCGCTCCTGCCCGCGTTTCCGGGTCTGGAGGCGTGGCGGCAGGCCCTCGATCACGGTGCCAAGGTGACCGGCTGCACGGTGCATTTCGTGGACGCCGGCGTGGATGCCGGACCGATCATCGGCCAGCAGGCCGTGCCGGTCCTCGACGACGATACGCCGGAGACGCTGCACCAGCGCATCCAGGCAGCGGAGCACACGCTGTATCCGGCTTGCGTCGCAGCCATCTCGCGTGGTGAGGTGGCGGTGCAAGGCCGGCGCGTCTCCTGGCGGAAGCACTGAGTCCTCCCTGTTTTCGCCCTTCCTCTTTGAGGGCGGCCTTTTCCGAGACGAGGAGGTGCGGGAGGACGGGACGGCTGGCGGAAGGAAAGCGGAAGCAGAAAAGGATGGCTTTGCCGCGCCGAACTTGGCAAATGAATGCGGTCACGTGCGTTCAGCCGGTTGCCGAGGCGGGCCGCGTAGAAGTCGAATCATGTCGAAAGAACACGTTTTGCGTTTCGGTTTGCCCAAGGGCAGCCTGCAGGAAGCCACCATCCAGAAGATGGCCAAGGCCGGATTCAACATCCAGGTCAGCAGCCGCTCGTACATCCCCTACGTGGATGACGAGGAACTGGAAGTCCGGCTCATCCGGGCGCAGGAAATCAGCCGCTACGTCGAGCACGGCTACCTGGACTGCGGCATCACCGGCCATGACTGGATTGTGGAGAACGGCTCGAAGGTCCACGAGGTAGGAGAGTTTCTTTTCAGCAAGGCGACGCGCCAACCGGCTCGCTGGGTGTTGGCGGTGCCGGAGAATTCGCCGATCAAGTCGGTGAAGGACTTGGCGGGCAAGCGGATCGCGACGGAAGTCGTCCACCTGACCAAGCAGTTCCTGCGCAAGCACGGGGTGAAGGCGGAGGTGGAGTTCTCCTGGGGCGCGACGGAGGTCAAGGCGCACGAGTTGGTGGACGCGATCGTCGAGTTGACCGAGACCGGCTCCTCGCTCCGCGCCAACAAGCTGCGCATCGTCGAGACGCTGCTGGCCTCCACGCCGCGGCTCATCGCCAACCACGGCGCATGGAAAGATGCCTGGAAGCGGCGGAAGGTCGAGCAACTCGCGCTGCTGCTCCAGGGCGCGCTCGAAGCCGAGGCCAAGGTCGGCCTGAAGATGAACCTCGCCGAGGCGAACCTGCCGAAGCTGCTGGCCAACCTGCCGGCCCTGCGCAATCCGACGATTTCCCACCTGAGCCTGCCCGGATGGGTGGCCGTCGAAACGATCATCGACGAGCGCGTCGTCCGGGAGTTGATTCCGCAGCTCAAGGCCGCGGGCGCCGAAGGAATCATTGAATATCCTTTGAACAAGGTCGTATATTGACCGCCGAAACACGGCCGACCGGCCTGAGGACGTCGGGGAGTGATGGCCCCACTCCGGGACGCCCGCACTCCGACAAGCCAACCCGAAACTTATGGGTTCACTGAAGAAACGCCGCAAAGCGAAAATCAACAAACACAAACGCCGCAAGAAGCTGCGCCTGAATCGCCACAAGAAGCGCACCTGGCAGAAGTAACGGCGTTGCATCGGGGTTCTCCGAGTCCCCGCCCCGGCGCTGCTCCGCGTCTGTTTTGCGGAGTGGCGGCGGGGGCTTTACGTTGTCGCATGGTTCGTCTGCCCAAAGCGTGCTGGTCGGCTGTTGCCCTGCCGTTGGTCCTCCTGGCGGGATGTCAGGGCACGCCTCCCCGGCCGGACACCGGGGCGCAGCCTGGCCCGACGGAGCCAAGCCACGCCGAGGCGCGGCGCGGAGAGGGTCCGCCCGAAATTGACCGGCTGGCGCAGGCACACGCCCACTACGGCACGGCGCTCATCCACGACCTGAGCGGGGAGCCGGCCGCGGCACTGGAGCATTTCCAGGCCGCCGCGTTGGGCGATCCGCAGAACGCGGGGCTGGCGCTGGAAGCCACGCGGCGTTTCCTGCAAGCCAACCAACCGGAGAGCGCCCTGGCCCTCCTCACGAACGCCACGGCCCGTCCGGAGGCCTCGGGGGAGTTGTTCGCGGAGCTGGGAGCCGTTTACGCCCAACTGGGCAAGACCGATTCGGCCATCGCCGCGGACAAGACCGCGATCCGGCGCTCGCCGCACTCTCTGGCCGGCTACCGCAACCTCTTCGCGGTCTGCTTCCAAAACAAACGCTACGACGAAGCGCAGAAGGCGCTCGACCAGGCGGCCAAGCCCTCCGGCACCACCGCGGACTTCCTGGTGGAGGTGGCCCGCCTCTACGTCGGCCTGGGCCAGCAGGTCACCGCGAAGAAGGAAGCCGCGCAGGCCAGCGCCTTGGCCACCCTGGAACGCGCCGCCAAGCTGAAGCCGACCGATCCGGATGTCCGCCTCAAACTGGCCGACGGTTTCAATGCGCTGGGCCACCCCGAGAAAGCCTCGCCCCTGTACCTCGATCTGCTCCGGGAGTATCCCGATTCCCCGTTGGTCCGCACCGCGGTGCGCGCCAAGCTCATCGACATCTACATGCAGGGCAAGGATCCCTCCCGCGCGGCGGAGCAACTCGAGGCCGTCGTGCGCGACGAACCCAGCAACGCGCTGGCCTATTACCTTCTCGGCAACCTGGCCTATGAAGGCAAGAAGATGGACCAGGCCGCCGATTATCTGGCAAAGGCCATCCTGTTCAAACCCGACCTGGAGCCGGCGTACTACGACCTGGCCCAGGCGCAAATCGCGTCGGACCACGCCGCGGCCGCCCTGGAAACGCTGCGGAAGGCGCGGACCAAATTCGGCGACAGCTTTGTCACGGAATTTCTGACGGGCGTGGCCTACCGCGCCGACAAACAGTATGCGCAAGCCATCCAGGCCTTCACCGCGGCGGAGATCATTGCGCAGGCCACCGACCCGAAACGGCTGAACGAGTTCTTCTATTTTCAAGCGGCCACGGCCTACGAACGCAAGGGCGAGCTGCCGCAGGCGGTCCAATATCTCGAGAAGACCATCCAGCTCGCGCCGGATTTTGCCGAGGCGCTGAACTACCTCGGCTACCTGTGGGCCGACCGCGGCGAGAACCTCGACCGGGCGCGCGAACTCATCGAGAAGGCCGTCAAGCTGGAGCCGAAGAACGCGGCCTACCTCGACAGTCTGGGCTGGGTGCTCTTCAAGCAAGGCCACCCCCAGGAGGCGCTGGGTTACCTCCAGCAGGCGATCGCGTTGTCCGAAGAGCCCGACCCAACCTTGTTCGACCATCTCGGCGACACCTTGGCGGCCTTGAACCAACCGAACAAGGCGCGCGAGGCCTGGCGCAGGTCCCTTGCCCTGCAGCCGGATGAAAAAATCCAGAGGAAGCTGGCGCCGCCGGCGTCCAAGTAACCAACGGCCCCGTTGCTCCTGCGCCGAGCGCTGACTCCCGATCCATGATCCACCAGTTTCAAAAGCACTATACCCGCGACGAAGCACGGGCCTTGCTGCCGCAAATTCGCCAATGGTTGGCCGACACCAAACGGCTGCGCCGCGCGCTGGAAAAACGCGAGCGGCGGTTGGAAGGACTGAGTGGAACCGGCGCCGATTTGGGCGGCGAGGTCGTGGACTCCTGGGTGCGGACCCTGGCGGAACTGAACGAGGTGTTCCGGCAGTTCCAGCAGCGCGAAATCCAGATCAAAGACCTCGACCGGGGCTTGCTCGACTTTCCGGCGGTCCTCGACGGCAAAGAGGTCTTCCTCTGTTGGGAGGACGGCGAGGAAGACATCGATTACTGGCACGACCTCGACACTGGCTACGCGGGGCGGGAGCGACTCTGACCTCCGACCCGATCACTTAGCTTTGGGAGCGTCTTCCAGGTCGGCCAGTCTCCATTCGTTCTGCCATTCGATTTGGAGTTGCCCATTGGGGAACCGGATCGGCAGCCAGACGTAACGGCTCTCAGCCAAGTTCCGGGGATTCCAGCGGTCGGCCAGGAAGATGAGATCCTGCGGTCGGCCGGGCAGCGCCAGCACGAAGGTGGACTGGGCGTCGAAGGTGGTTTCGGCTTGGGGGCCGCGCATCGGGTTGGGATGCGCCGTCCACGGGCCGAAAAGGCGGGACGCGGTGTAGTAATTGGCCGCGTTGGGCCGCCAGCCGGTGCAGGCGCTGGTGATGAGAAAGTAAGTGCCTTGGCGCTTGAACACGGCCGGCGCTTCCCGGTGGTCGCTGGTGATCACCATGTCGCGCTCTCCGGGGCGGAGGAAGTCATCACTCAACTGGCAGACGCGCAGATCGTAGTTGTCGCGCGAGGCGTAGAACTGGTACGCCCTGCCGTCGTCATCGCGGAACAGCGTCATGTCGCGCGCCATGTGGTCGTGAGGCCGGAAGCTGTGAACGAACCGGTACGGCCCCGTCACGCGGTCGCTCACGGCCACGCCGGCGCGGGCGGCGTTGTACCCTTCCCCCTTCAGTTCGAGGTGGAACCACATCACGTACTGTCCCGTCTTTCCATTGTGCAGAACCTTGGGGCGCTCCAGGACGCACCCGAAGGCCAGGTCGTGACCGGGTTCGTTCGTCACCGGGGCCAGCGCCAACGTCTCGAATCTCCAGTTGTAGAGGTCCGTGGAGGAATAGACGTTCACCCCCAGCGAGGCGCGCCGGCCGCGCTTTTCGCCGAACCAGTAGTAGGTTCCCGCTTCGTAAAGCAACCCGCCGCCGTGGGCGTTGATGGGCTGGCCCGCGGTATCCAGCCACGCGCTGCCCGGCGTGAAACTGCGCAGCGGCGGCGCGGCGCCTGGCCCTTCCGCGCCCGCCACCCCCAAAACAATCCCGGCGGCCAGAGCCACAATCTGGCATCGGAGAGACTTCCGAAAGAGCATGGGAACGAGGATAAACCCAGCGGCCGGTCCGGCCGAAGCAGAATCCGGCACCGCCGGCCACCGCGTGGTTTCATCCACCGATCAAGACAACCTCAGTCCGTGGCTGGTGCGTTCCCGGCATCGCATTTCGGAGTTCTGCCTCTGCTTGGTTTCGCGTAAGGTTTTGCCGCTCGGCGGCGAGCGCCCGTGGCGGGTCGCTCGGGCCGTCGGAACCGGCGCGAAGATGTGGATCGGTTTCCTGGGCAAACGCGAGGCGACGCGCCGGCGCTGTCGCCGCAACAAAAATGAAGATGAAATCCCCAATCGAAGACGTGCTCCGTGTGATGGCCCGGCTCCGCGCGCCCGACGGCTGCCCGTGGGACCGCGAACAGAACCACCGCACGCTCCGCCGCCACGCGATCGAGGAGGTCTATGAGCTGATCGATGCCATCGAGGCGGGCGACGACCCGGAGATGATCGAGGAACTGGGCGATCTGCTGCTCCAAGTCGTCTTCCATTGCCAGTTGGCCCGGGAGCGCGGCGCGTTCGACTTCGCGACCGTCTGCCGGACGCTCGCGGACAAGCTGGTCCGCCGGCATCCGCACGTCTTCGGTGACTTGAAGGTGACGGACGTGGCCACGGTCTGGGCCAATTGGGAGAAGATCAAACACGCCGAGAAGCAAGGCACGCGCCATGAGCGGCCGTCGGCGCTCGACGGAATTCCCAAGCACCTGCCGGCGCTCCTGCGGGCCGAGAAGCTGCTGAAGAAGGCGCGCAAAGCCAAACTGCTCCCGGCCGCCAAGGCTCGGCGCGGTCCGACTAGGTCCGGCGTCGGGAAGAAATTGTTCGCGTTGGCGCGCTTGGCCCAGGAACGGGGCTGGTCCGCCGAAGAGTTGCTGTGCGACGAACTCAAACGGCAGGAGACGCGCCTGCGCCGCCAGGAACGGACGAAGCCGGCCACCGGTTAAACCGGCCGCGCAAATCCCCGCCGTTCCGCGTTCCGCATTTGAGCCGGCGCCCAATCGGGCACCGCCCAACCCGACCTTCCGATTTCCGTGAGTCCATTGCGCGCTTGACGGCCGCCGGGAATTTAATTAAGGAACTTCCGAAATGTCCCGTCTGGCCCAATCCATCTCGGCGCCCGCGGCTCGCCCCGCACCGGCGCCGGCCTTCGCTCTGGCCCATCGCGAGGACTGCAACCTGAACCTCCACACGTCATGCACCGCAAAGATTGCTCCGCTCGAATTCTGACCGCCGCCCTGGCGCTCGCCGCCGCCGTGTCGTTGCGCGCCGCGCCGGCCACACTGACGGTGAACGTGGACCAACCCGGCCACGCGGTCAGCCCGACGCTGTTCGGCATTTTCTTCGAGGACATCAATCTCTCCGCCGACGGCGGGATCTATCCGGAGTTGGTCCGCAACCGCTCCTTCGAGGATTCCGAGGAGCCGGAACACTGGACGCTCACCAGCGGCCCCGGCGCCCACGCGGAAATGACCATTGATACGACCCGGCCGCTCAATCCGCAGAACCGGCGCAGCCTGCGCCTGCGCCTCTCCAGTGCCGACGGCCGCGTCCGCCTGGTCAACGAAGGTTATTGGGGCATGAACATCACCAAGGGCGCGGAGTACCGTCTCTCGCTCGCGGCGCGCTGCGGCGATGGTTTCAGCGGGCCGCTCACCGTCACCGTGGAGAGCCAGTCGCACCAACCGCTGGCGCAGGGAACCATCGAGGGCCTGGGCCAGGATTGGAAGACCTTCACGCTCGACTTGACGGCGTCGGACACCGACCCCAAGGCGCGGTTGGTCCTCAGCACCGCCGCCAAGGGCACCGTGTGGCTCGACATGGTTTCGCTCCTGCCCAAGCAGACGTGGAAAGACCACGGGCTACGCCCGGACTTGTGCGAAATGCTCGACGCTCTGCATCCGTCCTTCATGCGGTTCCCCGGCGGCTGCTGGGTCGAGGGCGACGACATGGTGCACATGAACCATTGGAAGAACACGATCGGCGATGTCGCCCACCGGATTCCGCTGTGGAACATCTGGCAGTATTGGGCCACGCACGGCCTCGGCTTCCACGAATACCTGCAACTCGCCGAAGACCTCGGCGCCGAGCCGCTCTTCTGCATCAACGTCGGCATGTCCCACCACGAAGTCATCCCGCTGGACCAGATGGGCCAGTGGGTCCAGGACGCCCTCGATGCCATCGAATACGCCAACGGTCCCACCAACACCGTCTGGGGCGGCCAGCGGGCGCGCAACGGCCACCCGGCACCGTTCCATTTGAAATACATGGAAATCGGCAATGAAAACGGCGGCCCGGCCTACCAGGAACGCTACGCCCTATTCCACGACGCCATCAAAGCGCGCTACCCGGAGATGATCCTGGTCGCCGACGAACCGACGCGCCTGCGCCCGGCCGACGTGGTGGACGAGCATTACTACAGCACCCCGGAGTTCTTCATGCACGAGGCCAGCCGCTACGACACCTACCCGCGCACCGGCCCGAAGATCTTCGTCGGCGAATACGCCGTGACGCAGGGCTGCGGCCAGGGCAACCTGCGCGGCGCCATCGGCGAAGCCGCCTTCATGGTCGGCCTGGAGCGCAACTCGGACGTGGTCATCATGGCCAGTTACGCGCCCCTCTTCGTGAACTTGAACCACAAGCGCTGGAACCCGGACCTGATCGGCTTCGACAGCGCGCGCGCCTACGGCATCCCGTCCTACTACGCGCAGAAGCTGTTCAGCGAAAACCGCGGCGACGTCACCCTGCCGCTGGAGGTCCGCGCACCGGTCGAAGCGGAGAAACCCCTGCGCGGCGCCATTGGCGTCGGCACCTGGCTGACGCGCGCGGAGTTCAAGGACATGAAAGTTGAGCGCGACGGCCAGACGCTTTTCACGGCGGATTTCGCCAACGGCACGCAGGGCTGGTCGCTGCACGGCGGTGACTGGAAGGTCGAAGACGGCGTCTTGCGGCAGAATGCGCTCGGCGACAACATCCGCGCCTTCGTCGGCGACAAGAACTGGACCAATTACACCTACTCGCTCAAGGCGCGCAAACTGGGCGGCCAGGAAGGTTTTCTCATCCCATTCCTCGTGCAGGACGAGAACGCCAAGGCCTGGTGGAACATCGGCGGCTGGGGCAACGTTCGCCACGCCATCGAGATGGACGGCGTCTCCGAGTCGAGCGTTCCCGGCCACATTGAAACCGGCCGCTGGTATGACATCCGCATCGAAGTCCACGGCGCCAACGTCAAGTGCTACCTCGACGGCAAACTGATTCACGACGTGAAACACACGCCGCTCCAGTCGCTCTACGCCTCGGCGACCCGGGCGCAGAAAACCGGCGAGGTGATTTTGAAAGTCGTGAACGTGGCGGCCGACGAGCAACCCGCCGACATTAAGCTCAACGGCGCTTCCAACGTCAGCGGTCCGGCCCAAGCCATCGTGCTCACCTCGGCGAATGCCACCGACGAGAACACGCTGGACGAGCCGACGAAAGTCGCGCCGGTGACGCAGACGATCGAGGTCAGCGGCCCCAACCTCCGTCACGTCTTCCCCGGCAATTCAGTCACCGTGCTGAGGGTGAAGGTGCGGTAGGGAGGGATCTCGCCTCGGCGGAGTTGACTTTGGCGAGGAATACTGCGGCCTTGGTTTCAGCAACTTGGGCTTTCTGTTCTATTGAGTCTCGTCCAATAGCCTGACATGCGCGCTTGGGGGGGAGGTAGGCCGTGGGCCTGGCCCAACAACGAGACCATGCAGCGATGGAACAACGGCGCTTCCAGGCCGCGGCCCTCTTGGAACAGGGGCCGCGTCCCGGCGCGGTGGCCCGGCGGCTCCCGGGGCGAGGACCGTCCGCCCACGCCTGGCAGGCGGCCTGGAAATTGGGTAGCATCCGAACCGATTCCGTTGCATTCTTCCGCGAACTTCATCACCAACAGAAACTATGAAACGACGCGACTTTCTCACCACCTCGTTGGCCGCCGCGGGCGCGGCCGGAGTCTCCACCCTGCTCAGCGCCCCGGCGGCGGAAACCGGCGCGAGTGCCGGGCGCGAGTTTTACGAACTGCGCTTGTACCACTTGCGCCGCGGGCCGAAACAGCAACTCTTCGACGATTTCTACCGCGAAGCCGCCATCCCGGCCATGAACCGCGCCGGGATGGCGCCGATTGGCGTTTTCAACGTCGCGACCGGCCCGGAGAGTCCGACGATGTACGTGGTCATCCCGCACAAATCGCTGGAATCGTTCGCCACGGCCAACGACCGCGTCCATGCCGATCCCGAGTACCGCAAGGCGGGGGCGGAGTTTGTGAACGCGCCCGCCACCGATCCGTCCTACGTGCGGGTGGAAAGCTCGCTGATGGTCGCCTTCGACGGCATGCCGAAGCTGGAGGTGCCGCCCTGGACGGCGGAGAAGAAACCGCGCCTGTTCGAACTGCGCACCTACGAGAGCCACAGCAAGAAGGCGAACAAGAAAAAGATCGAGATGTTCAACGTCGGCGAGATCGCCATCTTCCGGCGAGCCGGGTTGCTGCCCGTGTTCTTCGGCGAAACGCTGATCGGCCCGAAGTTGCCGAACCTGACCTACATGCTGGCGTACGAGAGCATGGCGGCGCACGACGCGAACTGGGGCCGGTTCGGCGCCGATCCAGAGTGGCACAAGCTGAGCAGCACGCCCGGCTACACCGACCCGGAAATCGTCTGCAACATCAGCAACCTGTTCCTGCGGCCGACGGGCTACTCGCAGGTTTAGCCTGCGCCGCCGCGCGCAAACCCGCCCCCGAAGTGCTTCACCGCGCCCGCGCTGCCCAAGCCCCGGAGCGCGGGGGAGCCATCCGCAACGGTTGAGAGAGGTGGTGATTCAGTCACTACCCTGGGCATGGGAGGGCACTTTGTACCGGCCGACGGTCCAGGCGGAACGAGGGCGTCCCTCCGCCGAATCTCAGGCGGCCGCCTTGGTTTCCTTGCGGCGGAGGAGCGGCTTGCTTTCGCCCAGCACCACGGCGCGGTTGACGGTGATGCCGGCGATGTCGTCACTGCCCGGCACGTCGTACATCACGTCGAGCATCAGTTTCTCGAGCAGGCTGCGCAGGGCGCGGGCACCGGTGCCTTTCTTAATCGCCTGGACGGACAACTCGCGCAGCGCATTCGGCGTGAATTCGAGCTGCACGCCGTCCAGCCACATCAGTTTGGAAAACTGCTTGGTGAGGGCGTTCTTCGTGTCGGCCAGGATCGAGACCAGTTGGTCCTCGGTCAGTTCCGCTAACACGGTGACCATGGGCAGGCGGCCGACGAATTCGGGAATGAAGCCGTAGCGGAGCAGATCCTCCGGCTCGACGTGCTCCAGGGTGCGCGCCCGTTCGACGGGGGTGGCCCGCTCCTGCTGCCCGATGGCGCCGAAGCCCATGACGTGATGCCCCAGCCGGCGCTGAATGATCTTGTCCAAGCCGCCGAAGGCGCCGCCGCAGATGAACAGGATGTCGGTCGTGTCCACGCGGATGTATTCCTGCTGCGGATGTTTGCGTCCGCCCTGGGGCGGCACGTTGCACACGGTGCCTTCCAGGATCTTGAGCAGCGCCTGCTGCACCCCTTCGCCGGAGACGTCGCGGGTGATGGAGACGTTCTCGGTCTTGCGGGCGATCTTGTCGATCTCGTCGATATAGACGATGCCGCGTTGGGCGCGCTCGACGTCGTAGTCCGAGTTCTGGAGCAGGCGCAGGATGATGTTCTCCACGTCTTCGCCCACGTAGCCGGCCTCGGTGAGGGAGGTGGCGTCGGCAATGGCGAACGGCACGTCGAGCACTTTGGCCAGCGTCCGGGCCAGCAACGTCTTGCCGGAGCCGGTCGGGCCGATCATCAGGATGTTGCTCTTTTCGATCTCAACCTCGGCGTGGCGGCGGTCGCCGGTGGCCGGCCGCGCCTTCGCCTCCTCAGCCGCCGCCGCGGGCCGGTGGAGCAGGCGCTTGTAGTGGTTGTGGACGGCGACGGCGAGGGTCTTTTTCGCGTGGTCCTGCCCGATGCAATGCAGGTCCAGCAGCCGCCTGATCTCCGCCGGCTTGGGAATGGCGGTGATGGGCTTGGGCTTGCGCGACTGAATGGCCGCCTCGGCGTCCAGCACGTTCTTGCAGAGCACCACGCAGTTGTCGCAGATATATACGCCCGGCCCGGCGATGAGTTTCCGGACCTCCGCGTGCGACTTGCCGCAGAAACTGCAGAGCGTGAGGTTGGTGGGACGGGCCATGTTAAATGGCGAACGGCGCCTTCAGGAAAACCCGATGGACGAAATCCTTCACGCCGCCGCAGGACTCTGCTCCGCCAGCGCGGGGATTTCCTTGCGCGACTGCACCACTTGGTCCACGAGGCCGTAGCTCTTCGCCTCGTCGGCGGACATGAAGCGGTCGCGGTCGGTGTCCTTGCCGATGTCCTCGAAGGTTTTGCCGGTGTGCTTGGCGAGGATTTCGTTGAGCCGGTCCTTGAGCCGCAGAATTTCCTTGGCTTGGATGCTGATGTCGGTGGCCTGGCCCTGCACGCCGCCCCAGGGCTGGTGGATCATGATACGCGCATTCGGCAGCGCGTAACGTTTGCCCTTGGTCCCCGCCGCCAGCAGCACCGCGCCCATGCTCGCCGCCTGGCCGATGCAGTAGGTGTTCACGTCGCAGGTCAGGAACTGCAGCGTGTCGTAGATCGCCAGACCCGCGGTGACACTGCCGCCGGGGGAGTTGATGTAAAGATGGATGTCCTTCTTCGGGTCCGTCATCTGGAGGAACAGAAGCTGGGCGATGATCAGGTTCGACACCATGTCATCGACGGGCGTCCCGAGGAAAACGATGCGGTCCACCAGGAGGCGCGAGTAAATGTCGTAGCCGCGTTCGCCGCGGCCGGTTTGCTCGACCACCATCGGGACAAGAAAGTCGTTCATAGCGAGATTTTTGCCGTACTGCTGCGGCAACGTAACGGAGCGGTCCGGGAGCGTCAAGCGCGCGCGGCCGCGCCACCATTCCACCGCCTCCAGATCAGGGGAAACGCGCTCGCGAAGTCCCACGGCTGCGCCGTGATCCAGCCGGTGACCACCACCGGCGCAAACCAGCCGCCGCGCTCGATTTCGTCCGGGGGCAGCGTGAACGGCCCCTCCGCCTCGCCACGATAGACCCAGACGAATTCCCGGTCCGTCTCCGCGCAGGCGTCCAGCTTGAAAAGTCTCTCCAGCGGGCGCGCGGCCGCCCAGCCCAGTTCCTCGCGCAACTCCCGCACCGCGGCCGCGTCGTAGCTCTCGCCCGCGTCCAGGTGCCCGGACGCCGACGAATCCCACACGCCCGGTTGGCGGTCCTTGTTCAACGAGCGCTTCTGGAGGAAGAGGTCGCCACGCGCGTTGAACACGAGCACGTGGACCGCGCGGTGGAGCAACCCGAGCCGATGCACCTCGCTGCGCGCCCGCCGGCCGATGACCTCGTCCCGTTCGTTGACCAAGTCAAAGATTTCTTCGCTCATCGCCTGGGCGTGGTTTGCGGCGGCGCAAGAAGCCGGGTCAAGCAGACGAAGGTTTCCAAGCTGACTTCCTCGGCGCGGACCTGCGGGGCAAGCTGGAGCCGCGCGAAGAGGTCAGGGAAATCCGTCCCGGGCCATGCCTGTTTCAGCAGTTTGAGCATCATCTTCCGTCGCTGCGAAAACGCCTGCTTCACCAACTTGGCGAACGTAGCCCCTTCCGCCTCCGGGAGCAACGGTTCTGGCCGCCGCACCAGCGTCACACACGCCGAGTCCACGTCGGGCTCCGGGAAGAAGCAACCCGCCGGAATCTTGAAGGTCCCTCGGGATGCGCAGGCCAGTTGGACCAGCAACGTCAGCACGCCGTAGTCAGCGGCGCCGGGCCGGGCGAGGAGCCGCCGCGCCACCTCAAGCTGGAGCGTCGCCACCATCCGCTCCGGTCCCCGCGGACTCTGCGCCAATGCGACAAGGATCGGAGACGCCACGGAATACGGCAGGTTGGACACGAGTTTCCACTGGCTCCAGTCGCGCGGTTCGCGCCGCAGGAACTCCAGGGCGTCGGCGTGGACCAGTTGCAACCGCGGCTGGGCTGCGAAACGCCGGCGCAAGACCTCCACGAGCCGCGCGTCCTTCTCGATGGCGAGCACTTCGCCGCCGCCCGCCAGGAGCAACTCGGTGAGCGGTCCCAACCCCGGCCCGATCTCCAGCACCTGGTCGCCGGGCCGCAAGTCCGCCGCCTCGACGATGCGCCGCAGTTGGTTGCCGTCGTGCAGAAAGTTTTGTCCGAGTGACTTGGTGAGTCGCACGTCGCTCTCCGCGAGGAGCCGTCGCATTTCGGAAAGCGTCATGGGTCCGTCCGCGTGCCTTCTGCGAGCACTTCCCCCAACACCGCCACCGCCCGGCGAATCTGCGCCTCCGTGATCGTCAGCGGTGGCGTGAAGCTGAGCACGTTCGCGTGCTCGCCTTCCGGCAGCAGGATGAATCCACGCCGGAGCATCTGTTGGACGGCGCGAAGGGCGAAGTCCGTTGCCGGCGTGCCGTCGGCGTTGCGGAGTTCGAGCCCCGCCATCAAGCCCACCCCGCGCGCGCCGCAGACGACCTTGGCCTTCGGCCCCTGGACTTGGGACAGCTCCGCCAGCAGCACCCGTCCCAGCCGTGCGCTGCGCCCGACCAGCCGCTCCCGCCGGATTTCGGCGATCTGGGCCAGCGCCATCGCGCAGCCGACCGGGTGGCCGAGGAAGGTGCTGGTGTGCGTCGCTTCGCCGTTGGACGGCGGCCACGCCGCGTCCATCACGTCCGCGCGGCCCACGCAGGCCGAGAGCGGAAAGCCGCCCGTCAGCGCCTTGCCGAGGCAGATCACGTCCGGCCCGACGCCGTGGTGCTCGCAGGCGAACCATTGGCCGGTGCGCCCAAACCCCGTGTAAATCTCGTCCACGATCAACAGCGCGCCATGCGCGTCGCAGAGCCGGCGCAGCATCGGCAGGAACTCCGACGGCGGGAGGCGGATGCCGCCCCGGCCCTGGACTGGTTCGACGAGGACGGCGCCGATGCCGCTCGCTTTCATCAGTCGTCCGATCCGTTCGTGGAGTTGGGCCAGCTCGGCGCGCGCGCCTGGAAATGGGACGAACTGTCCGAACCGCCCAAGCTGCGACCGGAATGGCCCACGGAAATGCGCGCGGTGCGTGACGTTGAGCGCGCCGTAACCGAGGCCGTGATACGCCCCCTCGAAGGCGATCACGCCGCGTTTGCCCGTGGCGAGGATCGCGGTCTTGAGCGCCGCTTCGACCGCTTCGAAGCCGGAGTTGCAGAAGATGGTTTTGCCCGTCGTCCTGCCGGATTTGAGATTTGAGATATGAAAGGCCCGATCCCGCCGCTCCCGGCCGGCGACTTCGGACTTCGCCCGCGACCACCGTTCAAACGTGATCCGGCTTAGTTCCCTGGCCAGCCTCGCTTTCAAGGCGTGCGGATGCACGTCGCCCATCGCGTGGAGTAGCGTGGCCATCTGCCGCCGCCCGGCCTGGACGACACGCGGGTTGGCGTGGCCCGCCGCCGCGACACCGAAAGCGGCGGTCAAGTCGAGATACTTGCGCCCGTCGGCGTCCCAGACATGCACGCCCCGCGCCCGGTCCCAAACGATGGGCCACGAGCCGTCCGGTTCGAGGAACGTCACGTTGCGCGACTCGTAGGCGCGGAGCAGACGGAAGACCTCGGCCGTGTGACTCATCAGGTAGAAGTCCGCGGTCCGAAGTCCGAAGTCCGAAGGAAGGTCGAAATCCGAATTCCCAACGGCGCGAACCCTCGTGAGGCACTCCGAGCTGCGGGTTTCGGCTTTCGGCTTCCTGCTTTCATCCCTTCACACGCCGCGCTGCTCGGGCGGCCAGATGATCTTGTGCAACTGCGCCTGGAATCGGACCGGCAGCGCATCGGCGATGATGCGCTCGGCCAACTCCCGGCGCGCAATCGGTGTCAGCCCCGGCGGCACGGGCGTGAGCGATTTGTGCCGTTGCTCCGGCGCCAGCGGATGGACCCAGGAGAAAAGCAGCGAGCAGACCGTTGCCAGCTTGTGCTCCGCCATCTGCTGTTTCGCCCATTCGTAATCTTCCCGGGTTCCGATGACGAACTTGATTTCGTCGGTCGCGCGGAGATGCGGCAAATTCGCCCAGCGGTTGCGCGCGCACTCGCCGCTGCTCGGGCCTTTGAGGTCCACGATCCGGCGGACCCGGGGATCGACGGGCGCGATGTCGTGCGCGCCACTGGTTTCGAGCAGCACGGTGAAGCCGTCGTCGCAGAGCCCTTTCATCAAGGGGAGCGAATTGGGCTGGAGCAACGGCTCGCCGCCGGTCAGTTCGACCAGCGGCAGCCGGGTCCCGGCGTCGGGGTCGGACTTTGGGCTTCGGCCTGCAAACGGCGCCGCCAGCCGATGCACTTCCGCCCGCGTGTCCGCCAGGGACCGCCTCTGGCCCTCCGCGAACGCATACGCCGTGTCGCAATAGGAGCAGCGCAGGTCGCACGCCGTGAGCCGCACGAAGACGCACGGCAGCCCGGCGAAGGTGCTTTCACCCTGCAGGCTCAGATAGATTTCGTTGACGACCAACGTGTCGGACATGGCCCTTCCAGTCTAGCGGGTGGCGGGTAAATGGGAAGCGCCGCGCGCGGTCCGGCGGGGAAGGACCGCAACCGCCCCGCCGCGCCCTCGCGTGGGTCGCGGTTTCGCGCTATTTTCCCCGGCATGGAAATCTACGACCACCCCACGTGGCGGATGGCTTGCCAACAGTTCGATCTGGTCGCCGAACGCCTGGACATCCCCGATTGCGACCGCGACCGGATGAAGTATCCCAAGCGCTCGATGACCGTCGCCATCCCGGTACACACGGACGACGGCTGCACGCGAGTCTTCACCGGCCACCGCGTGCAACATCACCTCGCGCTCGGTCCGACCAAAGGCGGCCTGCGCTACCACCCGGAGGTCGCGCTCGGCGAGGTCGCCGCGTTGGCGATGTGGATGAGTTGGAAGTGCGCCCTCGCTGGCCTGCCCTACGGCGGCGCCAAGGGCGGCGTCGCGTGCGACCCGCGCACCCTCTCCGCCACCGAACTGGAGCGTCTCACGCGCCGCTACACGCAGGAGATGATCCCGTTCATCGGTCCGCAGGTCGATATCATGGCGCCGGACATGGGCACCAACGAGCAGGTCATGGCCTGGATGATGGACACCTACTCGGTCCACATGGGTTACTCGGTGCCGAGCATTGTGACCGGCAAGCCGGTGCGCATCGGTGGGTCCCTGGGGCGGCGCGAGGCCACGGGGCGCGGCGTCGCTTATCTCGTGAACCGGGCCTCCGACACGATCGGCCTGAGCCACGAAAACGCGACGGCCTGCATCCAAGGCTACGGCAACGTCGGGTCCGTCGCGGCGTTGTCGCTGGCGCGGCACGGCGTGAAGATCATCGCCGTCAGCGACGTGAGCGGCGGCGTCTTCAACGCCCGCGGCCTCGACCTTTGGAAACTCAACGCGCACGTCGCCGAAAAGAAAACGGTCCTCGGCTTCCCCGAAGGCGATTCGCTCACCAACGAGCAACTCCTGGAGACGCCGTGCGACATCCTGGTGCCCGCCGCGCTGGAGCGGCAGATCACCGCGGCCAACGCGGGCCGCATCCGGTGCCGCATCCTGGCCGAGGCCGCCAACGGCCCCGTCACGCCGGAGGCCGACGCGATCCTGGCCGAACGCCTGGAAATCTTCCTGATCCCGGACGTGCTCTGCAACGCCGGGGGCGTGATCGTTTCCTACTTCGAATGGGTGCAGGACCTGCAGAGCTTTTTCTGGAGCGAGGCCGAGGTGACGGACAAGCTGTTCCGCATCCTGGAGCAGGCGTTTGTGCAGATGATGGCGCTGGTCAAGAAGCAGAAAATCTCCACCCGCCTGGCCGCGCTGAGCCTGGGGATCCAACGCGTCCACGAAGCCCGGAAACTGCGCGGCTTGTTCCCGTGAGGAAAGACCGCGCCCGGCTGGTTTCCGGGAGGCGGCCATTGACAGAACTAAGTCCGGAGATTACTGGTTCTGTGCGATGGAACCCAATACGGACCACCCCGTCACGCCCGAGCGCATCATGCAGCTTGCCTGGGGCTACACCCCCACGTCGGTCATCGAAGCGGCGCTGGAGCACCGGGTGTTCGATCTGCTGGACGGCGGCCCCCGGACCGTGGCGGAACTGGCCGGGCGGACGGGCGCTTCGCCGCGCGGCTTGCAGGCGATCCTGAACGCCTTGGTCGGCCTGCAACTGGTCATCCGCGCGGACGGCCACTACGGCTTGACCGAGGAGAGCGCCACCTTTCTGGTGTCCACCAAGCCGGCCTATTACGGCGCCATCTTCCGGCACTTTTACCGCCAATTGCTGCCCAACTGGCTGCAGTTGCCGGAGGTGGTCCGCTCCGGGAAGCCGGTCCGCGCGGTCAACCACGACGGCGCGGGGGCCGAGTTCTTCGCCGAGTTTGTCGAGTCGCTGTTCCCGCTCAGCTACCCGGCGGCGCAGCAACTGGGCGAGCACCTGGGCCTGGCCCGGTCCAACGGCGCCGTCAGCGTCCTGGACATCGGCGCCGGCTCGGGCGTGTGGGGCATCGCGCTGGCGCAGCAATCACCGCAAGTGCGGGTGCGGGCCGTGGACTGGCCCCGCGTCCTGGAAATCACGCGCAAAGTCGCCGCCCGGCACGGCGTCGCGGAGCGCCTCACCACGGTGGCCGGCGACCTGCTGGAAGTGGATTTCGGCAACGGGCATCACGTCGCCACCATCGGCCACATCCTCCACAGCGAGGGCGTGGAGCGCAGCCGCCAATTGCTCCGCAAGACCTGGGCGGCGCTCGCTCCCGGTGGCACCGTGGCCATCATGGAATTCCTCTGCAACGACGACCGCACCGGCCCGCCGCAGGCGCTGCTGTTTGCCGTGAACATGCTCGTCCACACGGACGTCGGCGACACCTTCACGTTCCCGGAGATCAGCGCGTGGCTCCGCGAGGCGGGCTTCGTCAACCCGCGCCTACTCGAAGTGCCCGCGGTCTCGCCGCTGGTACTGGCGACCAAGCCGTGAGCGGTGGAACGGCGCGCATTCCTCCGTCAGCAGCGGGGGGACGATCAAACGGTTCCGGTGGAAGGTTCCAGGTTGAAGGTCATCGGCGAACAGGCGTGGAGGGCCTGCAACCGTTCCGTCTTTCCGCTTTGAACGCGGGACTCCGCCCCCGGTTCACTCCAACCCGCGCTCGCTCAGCCCCTCCTCGTCCAAGCCGAGGTAGTGGCCGAGTTCGTGGAGGAGCGTGGTATGCACTTCATCCAGGAAGAACTCCTCCTCGCCCTCCGCCTGCTCCCAGAGGTTTTCCAGGTAAAGGATGATCTGCGGTGGAACCGGCGAGGCGCTCAGCGCGCGGTCGGCGTAGTCCGGGCCGACGAACAACCCCAGCGTGTCCGCGGCGACGCCGTCGGCCTGCCGGGCGCGGCTGGGGCGGCGCTCGCAGGTGATCGGCAGCTTCCGCGCCTCGAGGCGCAACGGCCCCGGCAATTCGGTCAGCGTCGCCTCCACCTCGTCCAGCGCCAGCGCGCGCAGGCGGTTCCACTCCGGCGTCATCGGCGCCAGTGAACATGCGGTCTCCCGCGGAGGCAAGCGCGCGTTCCCGCCCACCGTCTCCGGGCTTTGCATTCGCCGCGCTCCTCGCGCATAATTCCCGCCTGTGGAATTGATTCGTGACATTTACGCCGCCAAGGCCGCCGCGCGCCAGCCGGTCATCTCCTTCGAGTTCTTTCCCCGGCGACGTGGTGCTCGACCCGTTCCGCGGCTGCGGCACAACGATTGACGCCGCCGAGAAGCTGGGCCGCGATTGGATCGGCATTGACATCACCGCGCTGGCCATCGCGCTCATCATGCCCCGCCTCCAGGACACCTGCGGCAGCGCCACGAAATTCGTGAGCGGTTCGGCGGGCAACACAGGCCCCTGGCCTGTTCCGTCCGGCAACGCGCCGGACGGAATGGCAGCAGGCGATGACACCGAGAGTCCGTCCGCTTCCGACGCCACTCCCTTCCGGCCGGCGGGGCGCCGATCGCAACGGACGAGTCGCCCGCCCCCCCCAGAGACTGCCCTCGTTCGCGTCATCGGCGAGCCGGTCACGCCCGCCGACGCCGCGCAACTCGTTGGGGAGAACAAGTTCCAGCTCCAGTGGTGGGCGCTGGGATTGTTGAAAGCCCGGCCCGTCGGGCAGAAGAAAGGCGCCAACCACGGCTTCGACGGCAAGATTCTCTTCCGCGACGGCCCGCACTCCGCCGTGCCGAAGCAGATCATCATCCAAGTCAAAGGCGGCAAGACCGGCCAGCAATTCCCGAAGCCGCAACTGCGCACGGTCAACCAAATAATGGAAGGCCAAGGCAGCGAGCGCCCGCCGGTTGTTCCAACCGTTCAGCAAATCCGCACCTGAAACGGCGCGGACGGCGCCGGGGTGGCCATTTGCACTGGGTTGCCACCATTCACAATGGCGCAGGATCGGTTCTGGCCTTGCCTGTGCCGCGCCCGTGAGGTTGATTCATCCGATGCTGCTGCCGCCGGAGATTCGCGCCGTCACCTTCGACGTGGGCGGGACGCTGATCGAGCCGTGGCCGTCGGTCGGCCACGTGTACGCGGCCGTCGCGGCGCGGCACGGCGCGACCGGGCTGTCGCCGGAGGCATTGACGCGGCGGTTTGGGGCGGCGTGGAAGGTGAGGAAGGACTTCGCCTACACGCGCGCCGAGTGGGCGGACTTGGTGGACCGCACCTTCGCCGGCCTGTGCGAGCGCCCGCCCAGCGAGTCCTTCTTCGATGACCTCTACCAGCGTTTCGACCAGCCCGACGCGTGGACGATGTGCGAGGACGTGATCCCCACGCTGGACGCTCTCGCGCGCCGGGGACTCAAGCTCGGCGTCATTTCCAATTGGGACGACCGCCTCCGCCCCCTGCTGGGCCGGCTCGGCTTGCTGGGCCGGTTCGAGACCGTGGTGATTTCGTGCGAGGCCGGCTGGCGCAAGCCGGCGGCGGAGATCTTTCACTGCGCCGCCCGCGCACTGGCCCTCGCCCCCGGCGCGCTGCTGCACGTGGGCGACAGCTTCGCGGCGGACGTGGCGGGGGCGCGGCGCGCCGGGCTGCGGGCGCTGCACTTGCGGCGCGGCGCCGGGGC
>JAJXZI010000256.1 GCA_021780115.1 bacterium
GCCGCCGTCGCCATAAACTGGAGTCTGTTTTGCATATCAAGTGTTTCCGCTAGGGTTCAATCACCAACCACGTGTAGCCGTTCGCTGGAACCTCCACCAGGACGCGGACGTTGAACTCACGATCCAGATGGAATGTCTTGGCCGCGCCTTCCTGGTCCAGAATGTGCGCGGTATCCGTCAAGCCAGTGTAATAAAGGGGGAGGGAGACCTGTCGTTTGAGAGCATGGTCCAGAGGGTTGAAGAGCAGGGCCAGTCCGCGGTGTTGGCGGAACGGGTTGACATGCACGATGCAGTCCCAGTCTCGTCCATCCGGACGCCGCACGTGGATCACGTCGGAGGTCAGAATGTCGCGATACTTCTTGAACCAGTCCACCCACTTAATGACCATCGCGCGAGTCTGGACTGAATCGAACAGACGGTTGGCGCGCAAATCGGTCTGGGCGCCATAGCCCAAGGTCTGAATCAGGAGCTTTTCATAGTCCTCCAAATGCCGGGACAACGGCTCGAGCATGGTGCGAGGATCGTCGTTGTACGTGCCAATGAGGCCGATGCCCATCCCACCCATCGGAGGAAGCTTGTACCAGGTGCCATCGTACAGGTACTGGCGGTAGAGCAAGCGCCCCAACTCGCGCGGCAAATTGGCGCTGGCCTCGCGATAACCCATGCCGGTGCAGGACTGGCCGTTGAGAAAATACCAGTCCGGCGCCGGCGCCCACATGTTCCGTCTTTGGAGTTCATGGAAAATCTCGACCTGCTTCTTCCACTGCGCCCATTGCGAATCCTCCAACCCGCGGTGGTACGGATGATTGGTCGCGGCGCAGGGGTCGCCGTGGTAGGGCCCGTCGGGGTTGAGCGTGCGAAAGCCCGTTCCGTCGATGAATTGCCACATCTTCGGGTAGTAGATGTCGGCCCACTTGCTGGCGAGGCACACGCTCTGGCCGAAAATCGCCGAACCGGGTTTGCCCGTGGCCGGGTTGACAACGTCGAACTCCGGGCCACGCCCGCGCGAAGCGACCATGAGTTCATAACCGCCGGTGACAATGCCTTTGGACAGGGCGTACTGGGCCAGGTCATGCCACTTGGCCACATAGGCCGGATCGAGATTGTCATGCTGAATCCCCGGCCAGAAGCTGATTTCGAGCCGCTCGAAGCCGCACTGGGCCATTTGATCGATCAAGTTCTTGATGAGGGCCGGATCGTGGGAGGGCGTGCCGGCGGCGAGCAAACTTTCGGTCACCTGCGGGGCCAGTTTGGCGTAGAAACGTCGAATCCCCAGCGACTGGCGCTCCCGATCTTCGCTGTCCTGGAGCAGTTCGAAAGTGATGAAGGACGTGAAGCGATCCCCCGGATCCACCTCCTCATCCGGCCCCATCGGCAGACGACTGATCATCAGGTTGCGGAACCAATGGCCTTGCAGGTCGTCCTCCATCGCCGCCGGGGTCGCCCAGGTGTCGTACGCCGGATCGACTGTCCACAAGGTCGTGGTGTTTCCGGCCAGATAAACGGGCAGGTCCTTGCGCTCCGACTGGCCAGCCAGCGCCTCATGCACGCCGTCCACCGCGTTGTTGATCGTGTGGAAGGAGTAATCACTCTCCACGTGAAGGCGGCGGACCTGGTCCTGGGGCACGGCCAACAGTTCCGTTTGCGTCTGATTCACGACCACGGGTTTGTCCGTGCCGTTGTCCAAAGTGAACCACTTGGCGACAACGGGCAGACCTTCGTACATTTCGTAATAAACGGTGAGGGTGAGGTTGCGAAGCGCCGCATCGATGTCTTCCGGCGCGCGGTAGCGCATCGCCACGCACAGGCCGCGTGGCGGCCAGTCGGTTGGCACGGCGTTAAATTTTGGTTTCCAAGGATAGCGTGGCTGGGGAGCCCCGGTGGTGATCCCGACGAACCGGAACGCGCCGGCGTCGCCGTGCATCTGCGGCAACCAGGTATCCAGCAGATACGAACGTTCCGGCTGGTCGTGCAGTCCCCCCACCTCATGCCATTTTCCGTTGAGCATGAGACGCATCTCGGGCTGGACCGCGCGGATAAACTCGGCTCCGTTGCCAAGGGCCTTGAGACTGGTGCAGGCCAGATTGTCCGAGACGTAGAAGGTGCGGCTGACCAAGCCGTTGTTCAAAACCAGTGTGGCCGATTGCTGGCTGGCCGCCGGCTTGACCAGCAGTTGCACCGGTTGGTTGATGCGACGAATCAGCCAATCGCTCCGTGCCGGCGGCAGTTCCAACGAATGGACGATCACGACGCCCGGTTGTTGGCGCCCAAGGTCCGCGATGCGCCGCGCCTGCTCGGCGGCTTCGGCGGCCTGACGCTGGCGGATTCGTTCGAAGTTCAGCAGGAAATCTGCCGCCGCCTCAAACTTGCCGGCCTCGAACGTGAACGCGCGCGCCGCATGAATCAGACCGTGAAATCCCTCGGTGGGCAGCCCCCCGGTGCCAATGCGGAAACAGGGAGCGATGGCGGGTGAAAGCGGGCTGGTTGCGACTTTGCCGCCGTTGAGATACCCCACGCAGTGGTCGCCGTCGCGCACCAGCGCCAGATGCGTCCACTGCCCGGGCTGCACCATGCCGAGGCTGATGGCGCCGACGCCTCCCACGAACACAACCCACCTGTCATTTATCTGCCCCAGCACGTAGCCGCGCGCGCCGTCGCCGTTTGCGACCGCACCGTGCAGACCCTCGTCGCGTTGCTGCGCCGCATTAACCCACACCTCAAGACCGAAGTTATCACTCGCGTCGAACAACGCCCCGGCGCGGGTGTAGTGCTCCAACTTGCCATCGAACTGCAGCGCACCGGCGGCGCGAACCGACGTCAGTGACGGCGTTGACGCGACGAACTGCGGCTCACCCTGGCGCTGCAGATCGTGACCGTGGCCGCTGTCGTCTCGCAATGTCTGCGGGCCGGCGGCGTAGGTCACCGTCGAGTCCGCGCCAAGTTGATAAAAGCCCACCGTCTTTACGTTGGCCCGCGCCTCTGCCGAGGCAGCCGTCAAGGTGAGCATCGCCAATACTGTCATGGCAGATCTGCACATGGTGTCACTCCGATATGTCATAAACCATTCTAAATGCAGGGATATGGCGCCGTCGTTTCCGCAATGGCACAGCGATGGCGGCCGTGTTCCACCTTTGGGCCAAAATCGTCTGGGGGCCGCCGCCTGCGGCGTAAGCCCCGACTGGAACCAGAACGCGAGCCTGCGCCGATTCGACCGGCAAGAGGGTGAAATCATTGTCCTCGATGTAACGTTGTTGAGGCGGGCATGCCGAGTATTTGCGGCGCTCGCCCGCGCACCGCCTGATTTGCATTCGGTCGGGTTCACCGAGTTATTTTGATTCCGTGTGGCTGGTTGTTCAGAGCGGGGCGTCACGCCGGTCATGACTCAATTTGTGCTTGATTTCCAATCCGTTGGGAAAAAGAGCAAAAATGCGCTTGCATCGAATGCTAAAGTGTATACACTTGCTGTCGTTCGTCAACATTAAACTTTAAGTGCAAGATTTACATGCGCCCTTTCCACCCGCTCAAATCGAAAGTCATGCGTCGAACGCGCTCGAACGCGAATTCGGCTGGCCGGCCGGCCGGCTTCACCCTCATCGAACTGCTGGTGGTGATCGCCATCATTGCCATTCTGGCGGCGTTGTTGCTCCCCGCACTGGCCAAGGCGAAGCAGAAAGCCTACCTCGCCAACTGCCTCTCGAATCTTAAGCAGATTGGGATCACGATGACCTTGTATGTGGGAGACAACAAAGACGCGTTCCCGTTCTCGGGACGCGACTGGCCCCAAATGCCGTTTGTGGATCTGCTGAAACTATTTAACCCTTACATCAGCACGAACAACCGCGCCTTCTTCCGGTGTCCGGCCGACCGCGGACTGGGCTTCAATTTCGAGTGGGTGATCCGCAACGGTGCCGGCGCTGGCATCAAGACCAACGATCTGCTGTTCCCAGACTCGTACTACTACTACCTGGATTTCTACAACGGCGATGCGGGTAGCCCGCTTCAGGTTCGTCGGGTGCAGGAAGTGCGCTCGCCCGCGCAGAAGGCGATCGCGCCCTGCTTCGCCAGTTCGCCCAATTCCGCTTACGATATCGTCCTGGACACCCCGACGGGGGGACATGGGCCCCACGGCATGGCGCTGCTGTTTGCGGATGGACACTCCAAATTCGTCAACTACAGGCAATTGATTCCGGCGCCCGTGAGCACACTGCCTGGAGGTGTGGAGGTGTTTAACTTTGACTGGACGGCAGGTGGGTTGCAGGGAATCGATATGCGATGATTGGCCGGCTAAGCAGCGTTCAGTTGATAGACCATTTCGTAAAGGTAAAAACGACAAACACAACAACTAACATAAACCCATCATGAAACCTCAATTGATCCGTCTGCTCGGTTTGATGGCCGGCGGTATGCTGCTCGCTGCGGCGGCCTCGGTCTCGGCGTCGGTCGTTACCGTCTCATACTATCGCTTGGGTGAACAAGACCCTGGCGCCGTGGCGGGCCAACCCGCCAAGGACATCACGGTTGACTCTGGCACCGGCACCGCAAATCTTCACGTCCTGGGAATTCCACCGACCTATTCCGCGAACACCGGCGTTAATGGCAGCACGCTCTGCGCAGCCGTGGCCGGGGGAGGTTATACCAACGGCGCGCCAGTACTGACGTTGAGCGATAATTGGGGAATCGAAGCGCGGGTGTTGGCATCCAGCAGCACTAATAGTCTTTCTTCGGACGGCTACGCTCAAATCGCCTACAACGGAAACAGCGGCCCCAATGGCATGGGCCTGTATGCCATTCCGGGCGGCCAGTTTGGCGGTTTGTGCGGAGGCGTTGCGGTGGTGGGCGGGGCACCCTACGTGCCCGGCACCTGGATGCACCTGGCCCTGGTGGTGGCTGGCGGCCAGACGACGTTCTATACCAACGGAGTAGTGGCCGCCACCGGCCCGGCGCCCAACCCGCCGACGACTGGCTATTTTGGCTTGGGCATCAACCCGAACAAGCCCGGTGGATGGGAGCCGTTCCAGGGCAGCATCGATGAGGTACGGGTCTTCGCGTTTGCGCCTGGCGAGTTCAGCACGAATGACCTGCTCCTGACCAGCGTTCCGCCGACGCCACAGCCTCCGGTGATTGTCGCTGGCCCGACGGTAACTCCACCCGGTGCAATTCTATCCGGCACGGAGTACTTTGCGTCCGGCACCCCCTTCTCGCTTGGCGTGACAGTCGGCGGCACTGGGCCAGTTTCGTTCCAATGGGGGCAGAATGGCACCAATCTATCCGGTGCCACCAATGGGACGCTCACTTTCGCCAATCCCACGAGCATTATTTCGGGCAACTACAGCGTGGTGGTGAGCAACACATACGGAGCGGTGACCAGTTCTGTGGTCAGTGTTACCGTGCTGGGCTCCGCCTCGTCCAGCCTCATCCCCCTGGCCTACTATCGCCTGGGCGAAAATGATCCGGGCGCGGTCGCCGGCCAGACTGCTGATGATACGACCGTCGATATCGTGAACGGAACGAATCTGTCGGTGGCGGGCATTCCACCGACTTATTCCGCGAACACAGGAGTGCGTGGTAGCACGCTTTGCATCGCCGTGGACGGAGGAGGCTATGCGGCCAACGCGCCGGTGGCTTCTTTGACCGATAACTGGGGCACCGAAGCCTGGGTGTTGGCATCCAGCAGCACTAATAGTCTTTCTTCGGACGGTTACGCCTCCATCGTTTATAATGGAAACAGCAGCTCCGGCGGTATGGGCATATACCAGAATCCTAGCGGTCAGTTTGTCGGTTTCTGCGGCAACGTTGCGCTTGTGGGGGGGGCAACGATCGTGCCAGGCACCTGGACGCATTTGGCCATAGTGACCACGGGTGGCACGACGACGTTCTATGTTAACGGCGTAGCGACCGGCACTGGTCCTCGACCCAACGCCTCGGTCGACGCTTTTAGCATTGGCTTCAACGCAGTTTCGGGGGCAGAAGCGTTCCAGG
>JAJXZI010000340.1 GCA_021780115.1 bacterium
GCCTTGCTCGACACCGGACGGATTCATCGTGGCGATCCCGCGCAAGAGCTACTGGGCCACACGCGCCGGCTGCATCTGGTGCCGTTCCCGTCTTACGCACCCGAGTGGAACCCCGATGAGGGGGGGGGAATCAACGGAAGAGTCGCTTGGCCAACGGGCGGCCGGACACCAAGGCCAAGTTGATGGACGTGCTGAGCGACGAAATCGTCCGCCGGGCCAGGTCCCAGCCACTTCTGCGGGGCGGCATCCAGCAATCCGAGTTGTCTCTCTTTTTGCGTTGAGTAGTGCATTGTTTATGCGGAGACAAATAAAGAGTTTTGACAGGTGCGTGGGACCGCTGCGCGAGACCGCCGGTGTCCAACCGGCGCGTGCGTCCCCCCAATTCATGCCCGCGCAGGGTTGGCCATCTGCGCTCCAATGCCCGTACGCCCATTGCCCCGAAATTCCCGCCGGTTTGACACGAGGCTCACTGGCTCCATAACCGCTGCGAGTCGTGAACAGTTCGCAGACACTCGGCGCGCGACGGCCACCCCACTGGGCCGGTTCCGCGCTCGGTGTCCCACGAAAGCGCCGGTGTTCGGCGCGGCTCAAGACGGGAGCCGCGGCCTGTCACGCCCTCGCACGACCCCGCTGGAACCAGCGAACCACCCCCGGCCCACCCCGATGAAAACAAACCGCATTCATTCTCCCCGTCTCCGTTGCCGCCCGACTCGCGCGCTCGGCTGCCCGGTGCTCGCCCGCACTGCGGTGGCTGAGCCGGTCTTCCACTCGCCTTTTTTGTCGCAAGCCGTCCAGCCGGTGGCCCCCGTCGCCGCTTCAGCACTGGGAGGCGGCATGGACGGCGAAGCAGGACGCCACCGGTGGCCCGGCCATGCGGACTCATCTTGGCTTTCGCCTCCAGCGCCCACCGGCTAAAGTTGGCCGCATGGCCCTGGCGCGCATCCTGGTTGACGGCTACAGCCTGCTTCACCACTGGCGGGAGCTGGCCCCGGGCCACCCGCGTTTTTCCGGGGCGGCCCGCGACGAACTGATCCACTGCCTGACGCGCTACGGCGACGCCTGTGGGACGCCAATCTCGGTCTTCTTCGACGGCTCCAGACCGAAGCGCGAGTCGGCGGCGCGCTCCACGTCCGGGGTTGAGGTCCTTTACTCCCGCTCCGGGCAGACCGCCGACCAGTTGATCGAGCGGGTCGTCCACCGGTTGCGGCCCTACGGCGAAGTGCTCGTCGTCACCAACGACCGCGCCGAGCGGGAGACGGTGATCGCCCTCGGCGGCATGACGGCGAGTTGCGAGAACTTCGTGCGCATGGTCGAGTCGGCGATGGCCGACTGGCAGGAGGACCTGCGGGTTCACAACCGTCGGGAACGGAGCCGCTTCAGCCGGCCGCATGCCCGGTAGAACCGTGGTCCCGGTGGTTTCTTTGCGGGGCCGGCGGGAGGCGCGTCCTACACGACGCGCATCCAGACCGTTTTCAGATACGCCGGCTCGGCGCGCGTGATGGGAAAATCCGGCGGTTGCGGCGCGTAATGCCGTTGGACGATCCGCCGGCCGGCCGCGCGGACGGCGGCTTCGATCGCGCCCAGGAAGGCCTGGGGCGGCAGCCCCGCCGCGTTGGTCGAGGCGAACAGAATGCCTTCGGGTTGGAGCAGCGGCAGCGCGGCGGCGACCAGCGCGCCGTAATCCTTCTCCGCGCGGAACACGCCGCTGTGTTTCGACTGCGAGAAGGTCGGCGGGTCGAGCGCGAGGGCGGCGAATCCGCGGCCTTTCTTCGCCAGCCGCCGGACCCAGTCGAACACGCCACCGACCAGGAACTCATGCGCCGCCGGGTCGAGGCCATTCAACGCAAAGTTGCGCCGGCCCCAATCGAGGTATTTCCCTGAGAGGTCGAGGCTGGTCGTCCGCACGCCGGCCCGCGCGGCGCATACGGAGAATCCGCAGGTGTAGGCGAAGGTGTTCAACAGCGTGGGGGGGGCGGACGGCGTGCGGATCGTGGAGGGAAACAACGCGAATCCCGCGGCGACGTGGCCCGTGGTGAAACGGCGCCGGTTGTCGCGCTGATCGAGGAACAGGCCGACGGAGCCTCCGGCGCTGAGGCTCAACTCGAACGCCACGCCGTTTTCCCGGATCACGAATTGCTCCGGCGCGGGTGGGCCGAACACGAGCCGCGGCGAGGCCGCAGCGACGGGGGGGGGACGGATCGGGCGTGTGAGCGCCTTGTGGTAGGCGCTGGGGGCGCGGGGCGCGGAATGCGGGGCTGGAAGGATGGCCAGCAGTTTCTCCAGTTCGGTTAGCTGGTCCATTGCCAGGGGGCGGTCGCTTTGGGAAAGCAGAAGCCCGCCCAACCGGTCCACGTACCACCTGGGCCAGCCGTCGGCGGCACCGTGGATGAGGCGGCAGGCGTCGGTCTCCGCAGGGTCAATCAGCGCCTCGCGCAGCGCCGTGCGCGGTTGGGCCGCGAAGTCTGGCGGCGCGGTGAAAGTCATTTCGTTTGCCGTGGCCGGATGACGGATCGTCAGTTCGGCGGCGTGCAGGAAGACGCGCGCCGCCGGCGTGCCGCCGTAAAGCGTGTCGCCCAGGATGGGGAAGCCCTGAGCGGCCGCGTGGACGCGGACCTGATGCGTCCGTCCGGTCAGCGGTTCCGCTTCGATGAGCGTCCAGCCCGCCAGCGGTTTTCGCCCTCGGCCTTCGTTCACGTCGCCGATCCCGGTGCCACTGGGTTCAGGGACAAGGGACGCGGACGAAGGCGGCGCCAAGTGGAAGCGCGTCTCCGCCCGCTCGCTGCCGGCGTGGAGCGGCCGGCCCACGTAGCGTTCCCCGGCGCGGACGAGCGCAGAAACGACCGTGGACCGGGGTTGTTTCACCGGCCGGTCGGTCACGAGAAGGTATTTTTTCCGGACGCCGCGCCCGGCGAACTGTTCCGTGAGCGAGCGGTTCGCGCGCGGCGTCTTGGCGAAGACCACCACGCCGGAGGTTTCCTTGTCGAGCCGGTGGATGAGGCCGAGAGCGGCCCAGCGCGGCTCGCGGTGCCGGAGCCAGTCGTAGAGGCCCTCGCCGGCGAACGGCGCCGGGGCGTGCGTGTTCAGGCCGGCGGGTTTGCGGACCACCAGCAAATGCTCATCTTCGAAAAGCAGGCACGGAAGCACGCGCCGATGGAACCACGCCGCCCGGCGGCGAGGGAAGGCTGGAATGGGGTGGCCTTCACGGCCGAAGCATTCCCCCGGCGCGGAGCGGTCGGCCGGCTGGCCGGGATTACTTGGTGGCGTGAGCTTTGGCTTCCTCGACCATTTTGTCGTAGGCTTCCCGGCCGCCGAAGTAATCGTAATTAACCGTTCCCAGCAGGTCCAATTGCCGGTTCAACTCGTCCCATTGCTGGCACCAGTAAGCGAAGAGCGCGTAGTTCTGATGGTACCCCTCCGCGTTCGGATTCAGCGCGAAGAACCGGGCGAAACTCGCCTCGATGTCCGCCCACACTTCCGGCCGGGTCCAGTACGCCTTTCGTTCCGCGTCCGTCTTGCATTCGTAGTTCACGACCGCCGCGTGCGCGTCCGCCAGGATGAGCGGCACCCGGCCCCCCCATTGGCGTGAGGCCCCGCATTCCTTGCCAAAGGCGACCAGATCCTCGGCGGAGCCGTACCAGCGCGGATCCAGGTACCAGAGCTTCTGAAAGCAAGCGTCGTAGTTGTTGGTGTTGACGGCCATGGCGCGCTCGAACCACTTCTCCATCTCGGGCCGGGCCTCCTGCAGCCCGAGCGCCACGCGGATCATCAGGACTGGCGTCTGGGCGTCCTTCGGGTTGAGGCGCCAGGCCCGGCGCAACGCCTTGTCGGCCGTGCGCAGCCGTTCGTTAAAGAGTTTCCAGGCCTCGGGGGCGACGGTGTTGGCGAAGCCGCCGCCCCGCGCCCGCCAGGCGTATTCGAGGTAAAACCAGCCTTCCTGCCGGCAGACCAACGGGTCATCCGGCCAGCGCGCGAAGACCGGGCTGTAAATGGTGGCCAGGCATTGCTCGTTGAAATTCTTGCGCCGCATGGCGGGAGGCATCAACTCCCCCATGGCCTCGATGATTTCCTCGGCCGGGGTGGTCGGATCGCCGAGGAGGGCTTGCACGTCATTGGCGGCGTCGGCCAGCAACTTGTTCGCCTGAAACCAGGCATTCGTGTCCTCCCCGCTCCGGTGGCTGTCGTCCAAAGCTTGGGCCGCCCGCAGGGCACCGTAGAGGCAGCGGATGGCGGAATACTGCCGCGCACGCAACTCCTGCGCCACGGCGGCATATTGCGCCGCCATCTCGGCGGGCGTGACTTCGAACGTGGCGGGATTGAACCGGAGTTGCAGGTAGCGGATCAGCGGATCATCGCACCCCGCGTTCACCGCCGATTGCACGGCCGCCCCCAACTCGGTGATCTTGGTCGGCGAGACTTGGCTCGACGTGTTCCGCACTTCGGCGAACAGCGTCAGCGCCCGGCGCGCCGCCTCGTCCCATTGCGGATTCTTCTTGCCCGCCCGGTCGTAATCGCCCACGAGGGTGTCGAGGTTCCACTTGAGCCGCGCCGGTGAGCCCGGCGCCAACGACGGCGCCCGGGAAGGGCTGGGAGACCGGCTGCAGGAAACCAGGCAGAAGCCGCCGAGGACGAGGACGAGCGGCAACGGAACGGCAAACGACCGCGTCATGCGGCGAAACATCGGGCGGCGCTCCCGGTTTGCAAAGGGAAAAGTGCGTCCAAAAGGAACCGTCCCACCGTGGTGGGACACCGATGGACGCCGAGGAGAACAGCCTGGAATCCCAACCCCGGCCCGAAAGGCGGGGCGGAGGCAGCCGGGTTTGGGGGGAGCAAATCATGGCGTGCGCGTCATGGATTCTCTCCCTGTGCCGGTGGGACGCACGGCGCGACTCTGGCTTGCCCTCCGTCCACCCGCGTGGCTTTAATCCACCCAGCCATGAAATCATTCTTCCGTTCCCCGTCACCCCACTTGCCGTTGGCCATCTTTCCGCTGCTCCTTGCGGTCGCCAGCCGGTCGGTGGCGGCGGACGCGGATGCCTGGACCCTCGACTACCGCTACGCTCCGCCTGCCTGGCAAACCTCCATCTGCCTGCCCGACGATTGGCAGAAGACGCTCGTCGCCAAGGACGGCGCCCTGCTCTACGACTACCCGGGCCGCTTTGCCGGCTTCGGCACGAAGATCACCTTTGCGGTGGGCGGCGCGAACGGCGCGGTGCAATGGGTGAAGCAAACGCTCGTGGCACCGCGCGTGCCAGTCGTCCGCACGATCCAACGCGCCGGAGCCATTGAAATCGTCGAAGAAGCCTTTGCCGTCGCGCCGCCGCAAAGGACCGCGTCCGCCGTCACGAATCCACCCCGTCAGGACGTGCTGCTGGTCACGCTGCGCAACACGGGCGCATCCGCGGCCGTGGTCCGCCCCACGCTGACCGTCGAGAGCGCGTCCGGCATTGATCCGGGAGCGGACCGCCGGCGGGTGCTGATGGGGCGGCAGACGAGACTTTTGTTTCCTTCCGCGTGGGAGACGGCGAACCGCACCGCATCCGGATTGACGCTGAGTTTCGCCGGAACGACCATTCCGCCGCGGGGAGAACAGAAGCTCGCGTTCGTCGTCGCTCGCGGTCCGAACGCGGAAGAGTTCCCGCGCACCGTGGCGCAGGCTGAATCCGCACGGAAGACGGCGGAGCGGTATTGGCTCCATCTCGACCTGCCTTACGACCGGCTCGTCGTGCCCGATCCGCCCGTGCAGGCGCAACTCGACGCGGCCATCCGCAACATTTACCAGGCCCGCGAAATCAAGAACGGCCTGCCCGCCTTCCAAGTCGGCCCGACGTGCTACCGCGGCCTGTGGGTCGTGGACGGCTCATTTCTCCTGGAGGCCATGACCTATCTTGGCCGCGCCGACGAGACGCGCGCCGGCATCAAATACCTGATGAGCTTCCAGCGCGCCGACGGCGGCATCATGCTGATCGACGGGCATTGGAAGGAAACGGGCATCGCGCTCTGGGCCGTCACGCGGCACGCCCGGCTCACCGGCGACCAGGATTGGCTGCGCGACAACTGGCCCAAGGTCGAACGCGCCGTCGCCTTCATCGGCCAGATGCGTCGCATGCCAGCCGCCGCCGCGCCCAATGCCGGCTTGATTCCCGACGGCTTCAGCGACGGTGGTCTGGCCGACAAAGTGCCGGAATATACCAACATTTACTGGACGCTCGCCGGGTGGCGTGCCGCCGTGGAAGCCGCCCGCTGGCTCGGTAACGACGCCGAAGCCGCGGCCTGGCAGCGGGAGTACGACGATTTCTACGCCACCTTCCGTCACGCCGCCGAACGCGACATGAAGACCGATGCCCACGGCCATCGCTATCTCCCCATCCGCATGGCCAAGGGCGAAGGCATTCCGCCGCAAAAGGCGCAGTGGGGATTTCTCCACTCGGTTTTCCCGGGAAAGGTTTTCGCCGGCGACGACCCGCTGGTGCAAGGCAACATGGCGATGCTCCACGCGTGCGAGTGCCAGGGCCTGGTGCGCGACACCGGCTGGCTCAAGGACGGCATCTGGACTTACTTCGCCTCGTTCTACGGCCACGCCTGGCTCTGGCTCGGCGACGGCGACAAGGCGGCGCGCACGCTCTACGCGTTTGGCAATCACGCCTCGCCGCTCCTATGCTGGCGCGAGGAGCAGATGCCGGTCGGCGAAGGCAACGCCGTGGTCGGCGACATGCCGCACAACTGGGCCAGCGCGGAATTCATCCGGCTCACGCGGCACTGCCTGGCGCTGGAGCGCGGCAACGACCTCCACCTGTTCGAGGGGTTTCCGGCGAAGTGGGCGGCGCCCGGCGCGGTGACGAAGATGAACGCCATCGCCACCGAGTTCGGCCCGCTGTCGTTGGAGTTCCGCGTGTCGAAGGACGGCCGGACCGGCGAGCTAAGGCTCACTCCGCCGCGCCGCACACCGCCGGCGAGAATCGTCTGGCACCTCGACCATTGGTCCGGTCAGACGGGCGCCATCGATTTGCCGGCCACCAAGGCCACCACCAGGAAGATCCCGTTGATGCCGGCGAAGTAGCGGGCAGCCGTCCCGGCGGCCAGAGTCCCGGCGGCCGTCTTGGTGCCGTGCCGCTCGACGAGCGAGCTGCTCGCATCAATGGACTTCGAGTGGGGCGAGCGCCGCCGGGGTCTTGAATTCCACGAATCGCCGCTGGATCTTGCCGTCGCCGGCGTCGCAAACGAAATAGCCTTTTTCCTTGCTGCCATCGTGGTTGCCACGCTTCAGCGCGCAACAGCGGTCGGTGGTGAACACGGTTTCCCCGCGCCGGCACTCGGTGAACGCGTGGTAGTGCCCGGAGAAAACGGCGCGCAGATTGAACCCACGGAAGCGGTCGAGCAGGGCGTCCGCGTTCAGCGGCCGATACTTCACCGTCACGATGGCGGTGCTGAGGTTCTGCATCAACCCGGTGAGCGAGTCGGGCGCGGCGGCCGACGGCGGCTTTCCCGAACCGAGCGGAAAGTGGGTGAACAGGACAGTGGGCTTCTTCTGGTCCAAGCGCGGCAGGGTGTCGTCGAGCCAGCGCAGCGTCGCCGGCTGGACCGTCGTTTTTTCGTAGCGTTGTCCCTCCGTGGTGTCCAAGGCGAGAAACTGCCAGCCTTCGTGCTCGAAGTGGTAGTTGCGGCGCCTCGGGAAGGCGTCGGTGTAAGCGGCGCAATCCGTCGGCGTCCGGTGGTCGTGGTTGCCGATCACCGGATACATCGGGCCGTTGAGGCCCGCGAACGCCTCCTTCACGATTTCCATGCAGCGGGGATCGCCTTGGTCGGTGAGGTCGCCGGCGAGCAGGCAGAAATCGGCGCGCTCGGTTTTCATCTGCCGGACGACGTCGGTGAGATATTCCCCGCATTCCGGAGTCAGACAATGGGTGTCGTTGACTTGAAGGAAGCGAAACGAGCCGGCGGTGCCGCCGCCGGCGGCGCGCAAAGCGCCTGGCCACAAACCCAGCGCCAGCAGGGTGCCGGCGCTCAGATGCCGCAAGGCCTCGCGGCGGGTGAACCTGCGAGCGGAAATCATGGCTCCACCATACGCCGGCCAAGCCGGACGGGAAACTGATTTGCGGTCCGACGGGTCGTCCGTGCGCGCCCAGCCAGCGTGGTTTTGCCTGTTGTCTTTGGCCGGTTCCCTTTTACTTTCGGCCCATGCGGCGTGAAATGTTGAAAGACGTGACCCGCTTGGTGGTCAAGCTCGGGACCGGTGTCCTCACGGACAGCCGCAAGCAGCCGGATCTCGCCCAGATGGAGCAACTGGTCGCCCAGGTCGCCGAGCAGCAGCGGGCCGGGCGCGAGATCGTGCTGGTCACGTCCGGCGCCGTCGGCGCGGGGATGGGGGTGCTGGGCTTCGAGCGGCGCCCGGCCGGGTTGGCCGAGTTGCAGGCGTGCGCGGCGGTCGGCCAGTCCCGGCTGATGACCACCTACGAGCAACTCTTCGCCCGGTTCGACCTGCGCGTCGCCCAGGTGCTGCTCACGCACGACGACCTCGAACACCACGAGCGCCACCTCAACGCCCGCAACACGCTGGTGACTCTCCTGGGCCATCGCGTGGTGCCGATCATCAACGAGAACGACGCCGTGTCGTTCACGGAAATCAAGTTCGGCGACAATGACGCGCTCTCCGCCCTCGTCGCCTCGCTCCTGCCCGCCGACCTGCTCGTCATCCTCACCACTGTCGATGGCGTGATCGAGAATTTCGGCAAGGCGAACCCGCGGACCATTCCGCTGGTGGACCACATCGGGCCGCGCCTCCAGGCCCTGGCGGGCGGCACCGCGAGCGCGACCGCCGTCGGCGGAATGGCTTCCAAGATCGAAGCGGCGAAGATCGTCACCCGCTCCGGCATCCCACTGGTGATCGCGTCCGGCCGGAAGAAGCGCGTCCTGGCCAGCGTGCTGGCCGGCGCCGAGGAGGGCACGCTGTTTCTGGCGCGGCCGACGAAGCTGCGGGGGCGCCAGCGGTGGATCGCCTTCTTCCATCATCCGCAGGGGGCGCTGTTCGTGGACGACGGCGCGAAGCAGGCGTTGCGGGACGGCGGCAAGAGCCTGCTCCCGCCCGGGGTGGCGCGGTGCGACGGCGATTTCGCGGCCGGCGACGTGGTGCGGGTGTGCGACCTCAACGGGACCGAGTTCGCGCGGGGCATCGCCGGTTTCAGCGCCGCCCAGATTCGCGCCAGAAATCTGCACCGCGTCGAAGTGGTCCACCGGGACAACTTGGTGGTGCTGTGACGCGGACGTCGTTAGAACGCCACCGCCTCGTTCGTCTTGCCGCAATTCGGGCAGCGCGAGCGGTCCACGTCCGGATCGTCGGTATAGACCAGGCCGCATTGCGTACAGCGGAAAATATGGTCCTCCGTCGGCTCCGGCTCGAACCGGCGGCGGCGCAGTTCGGAATAGACCGTCAAGACGGCAAGCGCGGCCAGGGACACCGCCACGTAGCCAAGGAGGAGCGCGGAGGAGGACATCGTCAAGGCCGGGCCGCGGGCGTGTTGGTTGCCGACTGCGGGAGTGTGTGCCACCGAAAGATCAGGTTGCCCCAGGCGACATCCGGGACGGTTCGGGCGAGCCGCTCGGGGCCGGTGCCGCGGAGTGACTCGAACTGGGCGGATTTGGCCAGATCGAGCGCTAGCTGATCCGCCGCCGCTGATCCGCTGCTGGCCAGCAACGTCGCCGATTGGGTCCGGCCGTCGGCATCGATCACCACCCGGACCACGCTGTTCGTCAACAAGTCGTTGTTGGGAAAGGACGGCAGCGTGAACGGCGACACCAACTCCCGTCCGGCCAGGCCGCCGGTCAGGCGCAACTCCGAGCGCACCGGCAGCGAACTCACTGCCAGCGGAAGCTCCGGCAGTTCGATGGTTGGCTCCGGTTTGGTGGCGACCGGCAGGGCGGGCGGCGTGTTGCTTTCGACCAGTTGGCGCACGAGCGCGCCCAGTTGGTCCGGCTGCAATTCGAGGAATCGTGGCGGCTCGGTCCAGTCCGCGGGGCGGGCTTCCAGCCGCGGGAGTTGCTGCCACGCCTGACCGGAAAAGCTGTACGCGTTGCCCCGCGCAAAAAGCGTCGGGTCGTTTAACGCCGCCAAGGCGGTGGGGAAATTGGGCGCCAGGAACACGCGCGGCTCCGGCCGGGCGCGGCGCCGGATGGCCGCCGCATGATCGCCGAACCAAAAGATCAGTCCGGCCTGCACCACCAGGACGGCAACGAGCGTCAGCCCCCAGCGCCGGCGCGACCAGCCGGGGGACTCGGCGGCGACCGGGCTCATCGCGGGGGAGGCGCGCCGCGCCGCGCGTCGAACGGCCGCGGCAGCGTGGCGAGCAGGGCTTCCTGGATCCCCGCCGAGCGCGCCAGCAACGTCAGCCCCATAAGCGCGTCGTAGTTCGCCGCCCGGTCGGCCTCTACCAGCAGCGTGAGCGGGTCCGGCGACCGCTTTACGACGGCCTCGAGGCGCGCCTTCAATGCGTCCCGGCTGGTGATCTGGTTTTCGAAGTAAAGCTGGCCGCGCGCGTCGAGGGCGACGGCGACCGTGGGGCGATCCGTGCCGGGCAGGCCGGTCGATTCCGGGAGTTGAATGCGCACGCCGGGCGTGTACAGCAGGCCGCCCAGCAGCAGAAACAGCACGAGGCAGAAAAAGACGCCGGCGAAGGGCGCGGCGTCCAGTTGTCCCCGGAACGGTTTGGCGTTGCGGGGGAATTTCATGGCGCCTTGGGCGCGGGCTTCTCCGTGACGATGTTGACGATCTCGGTCGCCGCGCGCTCCATGTCGAGCACGATTTCGTTCACGCGGTTGACGAGGTAATTGTAACCGGCGTAGGTCGGGATGGCGACCGCCAGGCCCGTTGCGGTGCAGATGAGCGCCTGCCAGATGCCTTTCGAGAGCTGGCCGACCTGCGCATACAGGCCCGCCTGGTCGATCTGCTCGAAGACGTGGATGAACCCGAGCACCGTGCCGAACAGTCCGATGAGCGGGGCGATCTGGGCGATGGTGGCCAGCAGATTCAACTTCTCCTCCAGGCGCGGCACCTCCAGTAGTCCGGCCTCCTCCAGCGCCTCGCGGACGCGTTCGCGGCCCTGGTCGCGGTTGACGATGGCCGTCTTCACCAGGCGCGCCACCGGCCCCGGGGTGGCGTCGCAGATCGAAAGGGCCTCGACCACGTTGTCACGCCGGAGCACGGTGCGGACGCCATTGAGGAATTCGATGGAGTTGATCTGCGCGCGGTGGCAATGCAGCACCCGCTCGATGAACACGGCAATGGCCACGCCGCTGGCGAGGAGGAGCAGCCAGAGGACCGGCCCGCCGTTGTCAATCAACCTGGGCAACATGGCGTCTTTTATAGAGTTCCGGGTTCCAAGTTCAAAGTTCAAAGTGCGGCGGCGGCAAAGGCAAAAGCGGACGAGAAGCACGCCCGCATCGGAAGGTCCGGGCATCGCCTGTCACGCAACGTCTATCACGTCAGGCATGCCAGCCCACTCGATTTCCAGGGCAATCCCTCCGGCTCCGCCGCAGTGCCGGCGACCGACCGGGTGTTCTTCCAACCAAGGCAGGGTAGCGCCGATTGACCGTCGGCGATGCGTTCCGCTCCCCCCCGCCTCCTCAGCCGGCGAACGGGGAGAGACAACAAAGTCCGAAGCCTCCGAGGTGCCGGGACCGTCCGCGCTACAGAGGAGTCGGGAATACCTTTCGGATTTCGGATTCGGAAACCAAAGCCGGGCGCACCCCAGCCCGCGGGTTGGCGAACTCAGGTGCGGCAACTTTCCCTTCGCTGGGGGTCTCCCAGTCGGGAAGCGGCGCTTTCAGGCCCGCGCTTTGAGGACATCGCGGATCTCGGCCAGGAGCTTCTCTTCCTGGCTCGGCTCTGGCGGGGGCGCCGGAGCGGCCGGTGCCGGCTTCCGCTTCATCGCGTTGATGCCTTTGACCACCAGGAAAACGCAGAACGCCACGATGGCGAAGTCGATCACCGTGTTGATGAAGGCGCCATAAGCAATCGCCGCCGCGCCCGCTTCCTTGGCGTCCGCGAGCGTCTTCACCGCGGCCCCGGCCTTGGTGAGCTTGGACGGATCGAGGTTGATGAACAGGTCCTTGAAGTCCACGCCGCCCATCATTTTGCCAATGGGAGGCATCAGGACGTCGTTGACCATGGAACTAACGATCTTGCCAAAGGCGGCGCCGATGATCACGCCGATGGCGAGATCGACAACGTTGCCGCGCATGGCAAACTCTTTGAATTCCTTCAACATGGACATGGCTTGGTTCCTTTCAGGTTGTTGGTTTTTACTGGCGTGTGAGCCTGGGTTTGGACCGACTGGCCTGCGGGCGGGGCTTTCCCCCGAAGCCTCATCGCGGGGCCGCCCTCGGGAATTCAGCCTGTCGCCTGGATGGAGGCAGACCGCGCATTCATGACGGGAAATGCACACCGCGAGTTGGTCCCCGGGCGCGCGGACCGACGGGCTGCTATTTCTTTCCGCCGAACGCGTTGCCAAGGGCCTTCTGTGCCTCGGCCGCGGCCTTGTCGGTGAGGGCTTGTTGCGCTTGGTTCTGCGCCTGATTTTTCAACCCATCGACCACCGCCTGTTGCTCCGGCGTGAGCTTCAAGTTCGAGAGCTGGCCCAGAATATTCAGGGCCTCGGCATATTTGTTCTGCCCGGTGAGATTTTTGGCCGACTCGATCAGCGCCAAAATCCGGTCTTTCTCCTGGGCGGCGGTGGCGGCGGCCTGAGCGAGTTTGTCAGCGGCGGATTTGCTCGCGGCCAACTGGTCGGCCGCAGCCTTGTCAGCCGCCGCTTTATCGGCGTCTGCCTGCTGCTTGAGCGCGTCCGCGGCTTTCGCGGCGTCGGCTTGCTTCTGGGCCACGGCCGCTTGCGCGGCTTGAGCAGCGGCAGCGGCAGCGGCGTCGGCCTTGGCCTTGGCTTCGGCCGCCAGCCGGGATTGGGCGTCCGCAGCGTCGGCTGCGGCGGGTGCCGCAGCGGGCGCTCCCGTGCTGGTTTCCGGCGCGGCGGGTTCTTGTTTGTTGCAGCCCGGCGTCAGCACCAGTGTCCCGCCGACCGCCAGCAGCAGCGTGGTGAGGGTTGTGATTCTCATAGTGGAATTCTTTTTTGATGGTTGAGGAGGACTGGCAGGCTCCGGGCCTGCCAGTCCCGTTCGAGGGCCGTGGTTAATAGACGGTGGTGCTCTCGTACTTCTCGATCGGCGCCTGGCGCATCCTGGTCGTAATCTCGACCTTGGAGCGCGCGTCGCCGGCCTTCACACCCGTGGCTTTGTAGGTGCGGGTAACGACCGCCTTCGGTGTCAGCGCCGGCACCGTCGGCCACGTGATTGTCTTGCCGTCAACCGTGCCGCCATCGGAGACGCTGCCCGCGACCAGCTCCAATTCGGGCGGAATGATCGCTTTGATCGTCAGGTCATCGATGTCGCGGGTCGTGCCCTGGTTGGTCACGCGGATCGTGTAGGTGCTGGTGTCGCCCACCGGGATGGGATCGGGATCGTCCACCATTTCCAGCAACACCCCGGCGACGCCCTCCCACACCGTGCAGGCCTGGCTCGAATCTTTCAGCCCTTCCGCGCAGGCCACGCTGGCCGTGTCGCAGAAATTACCGGGGGTCCGGGACACCACCTTGACCGCGAGGTTCTTGGAGGCGCCGGAGGCCAGTTCGCCGATATTCCACGTCGCGGTGTTCCCGCTGACGGTGGCCTCGTCGGCTGCGACGATCTTCGTGCCTTCGGCCGCCGTGTCGGTGACCACCACGCCGGTGAGCGTCGTGTCGCCGGTGTTATTGACGACGATGGCGTAGCTGGCGGCTTTGCCAATGAGCAGTTGCTTGTCGTCGGTGGTCTTGCTGATCTTCAGGCCCGGCTGCTGAATGGTGGTGCAGGCCTCGCTCTCCACCTTGCCCGCATTGCTGGAGGTGGCCACGGCGGTATTGCAGACCTTGCCGCGCCGGTCGGCCTTGAAGGTGACGGGAATGCTCTTGGACTGGCCGGGGGCCAAGTCGCCCACGTTCACCGAGAGCTGGCTCTGGCCGCTGGAGTGGCTCATGCCCTCGGGCACGGCGTCCGTCACCACCACATCGCGGGCCACGGCCGAACCGGTGTTGCTCACCACGATGGTATAGGTCACGTCGGACCCCAGCGTCGCGTATTCCGGGCCGCTCTTCTTGATGCTGATGGCCGGCCGGCCCACGACTACCGCGGCGCAGACGCGCGGATCGGCCGAGACGCTGGCGCAATTGACGAGCGTGCCTTCTTTGTCGGCGCGCAGCCAAATCTTGATGTCCCTTTGTTCACCGGCATCGAGGGTTGGGAATTTCCAGACGAGCTTGCCGCCGTCCGCGGTCGCTTCCGGTTCGCTGCGCACGAAGCTGGCGCCGTCCGGCAACAGGTCGGTCACCACGACGTTGGCCGCGCATTCGGCGGCCGTCAGTTTGATTTCGGCCATGAATTCCTGACCCAAGGTGGCCTCCGCCGGCATGGTCTTGCTCATGTGGATCAGGCCGGATTGGATTTCCGTGCAACCGACCCTTGGTGGTGGAGGCGCGGGTGCGCGCTGGGGAAGAGGCGTCGGCTTGGGCGCCGGGGCCGGCATCGGCGCCGTTCCAGCCGGTTGCATGAAGGGGGAGCGGCCGGTGTAGATCCCCAGCGGGACTTCGTAATAAGAGCGGTAATCCTTGTTGTACTCTACCCCACCCTCGGCGGCGCCCGCCGTTCCAGCCACACCAGCCAGGGCCAACGCCAGCAGGCCGGCGCTGGCAACGATCATCGGATTGTTCCTCTTTTTCATACGCTTCATGGTGTTCGATTTCCTCTAGCCGGGGCCTTTCGGATCACGCGGATTCTCCGTGGACGTCTCTGGAAGGCTTACCGGAAGCTTCGCTATTGGTTTTACTCCACTTCGGCAAAAGAGTCAAGATTTCAAAAAATATCTGAAGATTTCTGCGTCATCCATAATTCACCATGCCGCACGCGTTGGGATTTTGGTTCCATCTGAAGCAGGCGGTTTGGCCTGACTCAACGCACCGCGCGGCGGACGCATCTTGAATTCGAAGCCGGCGGATCGCCCCTTGAATCGGCCGCATCGGCTGGGCTGGATGTTTTGATGTCGCGGCGGGGCGGCGTTCGTCAGGTCGCGGCGTCTGGCCGGTGCGGAGTGGGTGCGGCCGTTCGGCCGGGGGGTATCGCAGTCGGCTCCGGTCTCAGAGCGTCCATCCGGCGCGGTAGCGGTAATGCAACAGACCGTTTGCCTCCGGGTCGTTCGTAATCTTCAGGTGGGCACTGTCCCAGGAAAGCTGGTCGCCGCCGTTGTGGACGCAGACGGAACCTAGCAGCACGGCCTCGGTCAGCGGCCCGGCGAAAGCGAAATTCGAGGCCGTGGGTGAGCCGGTTTTACACGCCCGCACCCACTCGGCGTGGTGGCCGAGGGAGCGGGGCAGCGTCTTCGGTGGACGGCGGTATTCCTTGTTTCGCGTTTCGGGAATCAAGCGCGGGCGTTCGCCGCCCCAGCCTTCGACGAGCATCTTGCCTTTGTCGCCGACGAAGAGGATGCCGTCCTCCGGGTCGAGCGGGCGATCGTCTTCCAGTTCCTCCGGGCGCGGTGGCAGAATCCCGCCGTCATACCAGTGGAGCTTCACCGGTGGCCGCTCGCCGCGGGCCGGGAATTGGTAATGCACCACGCAGGCGTTGGGAACGGTCTCCGGATAAACGGGTGTCGAACTGGCTTGGACGCTGAGCGGCGGGCCGAGTTGGAGGGCGTCGAAAACCGGCGCGAGATTGTGGATGCCCATGTCGCCCAGGCCGCCGCTGCCAAAGTCCCACCAGCCGCGCCATTTGAAAGGGACATAGGCCGGGTGATACGGACGCCACGGCGCGGGGCCGAGCCAGAGATCCCAGTCGAGCGTCGCGGGCACGGGCGGCGTGGCCTTGGGGCGCTCGAGGCCTTGCGGCCACCAGAGCGGCAGCTTGCCGCGATGCGTGGGGCGGTCCGACCAGACGTGGACCTCGCGCACGGTGCCGATGGCGCCGTCGGCGAGCCATTCCTTGATGAGCCGGTTGCCTTCAAACGCCATGCCCTGGTTGCCCATCTGCGTGGCGACCTTGGCCGCGCGGGCGGCTTGGGTCAGCTCGCGCGCCTCGCGGATGGTGCGGGTCAGCGGTTTCTCACAATAGACGTGTTTGCCGTGCTTGAGGGCGGCCATCGCGGCGACGGCGTGGATGTGGTCCGGCGTCGCGACAACGACGGCGTCGATGCCTTTTTCCTTCTCCAGCATGACGCGGAAATCGCGGTGCCGAGCGGCGTTGGGGAACCGCTTGAACGTGTCGGCCGCGCGGTCCCAGTCCACGTCGCAGAGGACGGCGACGTTTTCGCTTTTCAACTCCGCGATGTCATCCGCACCGCGTCCGCCGGCGCCGATGACGGCCAGGTTCAACTTCTCGCTGGGCGGCGTCGCGCCCGGGCCGCCCAGCACATGCCGAGGCACAATGCTCGCGGCGGCGACCACCGTGGCGGAAGTGGTGAGGAAGGAGCGGCGCGTGAACTGGTGGGTCGGATCGGTGATGGAGGGGTTCATGGAACTGGCTTGGTTGCGTGCGATCGGTTCCGGCTCTTCGGCAACTACAAGGTCGTCAGCGGCGGCGGCGGTTGGCTCGCAGCCTCGCGGTCACAGAGCAGCGTCACGGCCGGATGCAGCCAGAGGAAGGACGCGGGAAACTGGGTGGTGACCATCGGTTCCCGCAGGCGAGCCAGCGGCTGGGTTTTACTGCTTCCGCTGACGAGCAGCAGAATCTTGCGCGCTTGCAGAATGTCCGCCATCCCCAGGCACAGTCCGAATTGGGGCTGGTGGCGCGCGTCCTTCAACATGCCGTGCTGCTTGGTCGTCTCGGCCAGTTCGGCGAGATGCGGCCCCGGCTCCAGACCGTCGGCCGGCTCGTTCATCAGCAAGTGGCCGTTGACGCCAAGGCCGAGCACGCACACGTCCATCGGCCCGTTCCCGGCCAGCCAGCGGCGCACGCGGCCACACTCGGCCGGCGGGTCAGTGGGACGGCTTTGCCAGCCAAAGTAGCGGTCAGCGCTGACGGCCCAAGGACGCACGACCTTTTCCTGCAAATAGACCTCGCACGTGCCCGGATCGTCCATCGCGAGGCCGCCCCATTCGTCGATCTTCAGGACGCGGACCCGCGCCAGCAACTCCGGCTCGGCACGGTGTCGTGCGGCCAGCAGATCGTAAGCGCGCGAAGGCGAGTTGCCGGTGGCGAGGCCCAGCAAGGCGTCGGGTTTTTTGCGGATTTCCCCCGCCAGCCACTCGGCGGCCTGTTGACCAAGGGCTTCGTCGTCCGGAAGAACACGCAGGTCGAATCGGTTTGTGTTTGTCATATTGGGAAGGGACGTCGGTGTCCGCCCGTAGCGGGGATGGCCGCACCGGATGTCGCGGCGCCAGCTTTTTCGGCGGCGGCGCGACGGCGGTATTCGTCGAGCATCGCGGCGGTGGCAGTCGCGCCACAACGGGTGGCGCCGAGGTCGCGGACCGTGATGAGGCCGTCCAGATCACGCACACCGCCGGCGGCCTTGACCTGCACCTTCGGCGAGCAGGCGTCACGCATCAGCCGGAGGTCGTGTTCGGTGGCGCCTTGGTAGCTGTAGTTGCCATCCGCGCCTTTGACGAAGCCGTACCCGGTTGAGGTCTTCACCCAGTCGGCGCCGGCGCGCTCGCTGATCCGGCAGAGTCGGCGCTTGAAATCGTCGCCGCTCAACCCGGCGCCGCCGTGGGTGAGATAGTCGTTCTCGAAGATGACCTTGACCTTGGCGCCGTGCCGGTGCGCCTCGTCGCACACGGCCTGGATGTCCCGTTCGACATAATCCCAGTCGCCGCTCAGCGCCTTGCCGATGTTGATGACCATATCGATCTCCATCGCGCCGTCCTCGCAGGCCAGTTCCGTCTCGTGGCGCTTCACTTCGGTGCGACTGTGGCCGTGCGGGAAGCCGATGACCGTCCCGATCTTTACGTCGGTGCCCGTGAGCAACGCTACGGCGCGTTTCACCGCGTAGGGTTTGAGGCAGACAGAAGCGACACGGTAATGGGCGGCGAGCCGACAGCCGTCCTCCAGTTCCTGGTCCGTCAGCGTCGGATGCAGGAGCGAGTGGTCGATCATCTGGGCGAGTTGGTCGTAGGTGTATTTCATGGCCTGGTCGGGCATTGAAAAGAGCGGATGCGGACGCCGGGCACGAACCCCCGCGTCCGCGGGTTGCGGCGGCGTTCTGGCGCCGGCGGCTGTGGCGGTCCGCGCTCCTGGCGCCGCGTCAGGCCGCCGACTTCGCCGCGGCCAGATCGCTCCGTCGCTGGGCCATGCTTTTGAAAAATTCATAGCCCTCGCGCAGGCGGCGGACGCAGACGTCCTTGTCCTCCAGCATCGTTTTGATGATGCGGAGCACCGGCTTCGGGCGCAGGTAGTAGCGGTGGTAGAACCGCTCGACGCTCTCGAAGATTTCCTCTTTGCTCAGATCCGGATACTCCAAGGAGCTTTGCTGGAAGCCGTCGCCCTCGACGAGGTCCGTCTTGTCTTTTTTCACGAACCAGCCGTTCTGCCGGGCCATCTCGTAGAGTTCGGTGCCGGGATACGGCGCGGCCAGGCTCACCTGCATGCTGAAGACGTCCAGTTCCTGCGCGAATCGGATCGTCTGCTCGACGGTTTCCTTCGTCTCGACCGGCAGGCCGAGGATGAAGGTGCCGTGAATGACCACGCCGGCCTGGTGGCAGGACTTGGTGAAGCGGCGCATCTCGTCGAGCGTCACGCCCTTCTTGATGTTCTTGAGGATTTGCTCGTTGCCGCTTTCGTAGCCGACCAGGAACAGGCGCAGGCCGGAATCCTTGAAGGACTGGATGGTGTCGTAGTCGAGGTTCGCGCGGCTGTTGCACGACCAGTGGAGGCCGAGCGGGGCGAGTTTCTTCGCGATTTCGCGGGCGCGCGGCAGGTTGGCAGTGAAGGTGTCATCGTCGAAGAAAAACTCCTTCACCTGCGGGAAGAGCTTCTTCATGTAGGCCATCTCGTCGGCGACGTTCTGCGGCGAGCGGACGCGATACTTGTGCCCGCCGATGGTCTGCGGCCAGAGGCAGAAGGTGCATTGCGCCGGGCACCCGCGGCCGGTGTAGAGGCTGACGTAGGGATGCAGCAGGTAGCCGATGAAATACTTCTCGATTTGGAGGTCGCGCTGGTAAACGTCCGCCACCCACGGGAGCGTATCCATATCTTGGATCATCTCGCGCTCGGGATTGTGGCGGATCTTGCCGTCCTTGTCGCGGTAGGAGAGGCCGGTGATGCTTTCGAGCGGGCGACCTTCGGCGACTTCCTTGCAGGTGAAATCGAACTCTTTGCGCCCCACCCAGTCGATGGCGGGCGAGGCCTTGAGGGTCTCGGCGGGCAACACGGCGGCGTGCGCGCCGACGAAGCCGATCTTCGTCTCGGGCCGCGCCTGCTTGATGGCTTCGGCCACCTTGCAGTCATTGCGCAGCGAGGGCGTGGAGGTATGGATGATGACGTGGTCGTAGTCCTTCGCCTGATCGAGACATTGCTTGATGCCGATGTCATGCGGCGGGCAATCCATCAGCTTTGCGCCCGGCACCAGCGCGGCGGGTTGCGCCAGCCAGGTGGGATACCAAAAGCTGGTAACCTCGCGCCGCGCTTGGTAGCGCGAGCCAGCCCCGCCGTCGAAACCGTCAAACGAAGGCGGCGAAAGGAAAAGTGTCCTGCTCATTGTGTGGTCGGGAGCAAATCGAGCGATCGAGGAGGTGATCAGCGTTCGACCGCAACGTCCGCCGTTCCGCGCGCCTGCCCGGCCGGTGTGGGGGGGGCGTCGCTGTCGCCAGCCCCGCAAAACGTGCCGACGTGCGGCTTGCCGTCGCCGTTGTTGCCGCCCGCCGGCGCGGACGCGCGCTGGACCGCCGCCTTGGCGACGGCGAGATGGCCCTTGCCAACGGAGAAGCCGTTGAACGCGTTCACCCGGTGTCCTTCCGGGTACGGCTTGGGCTTTGCGCCGAAGTTATAGCGGAAGTTCTTCCAGTTGTCGCCGCGCTGGAAGTTCGTGCCAAGCGCGCCGCTCGGATCGTAGCCGCAGTGGACCATGCAGTTCTCGCAGCGTGGGTCGCGGGCGACGCCGTTCACCACGCCGTATTTCTCCCAGTTCACCTTCGTCAGCATCTCCTGATAGCCGGCGTAGTGGCCGTCGGTCATCAGGTAGCACGGGGCCTTCCAGCCGCGCACGTTGTAGGTCGGGATGGCCCAGGCGGTGCAGGTCAGGTCGCGCTTGCCCGACAGGAATTCCTGGTACACCGGCGTGCCGAAGATCGTGAACGCCCGGCCCCAGTCCTGGATCTGGGCGAACTTCTCAATCGTCATCCGCCGCGTCAGGAAGAAATCCTCCGACTTGCGGCCGAGGCGCTTCATCATGTCCTTCTTGGCGGCGTCGTAATCGTAGCCGGGCGAAATCGTATGGCCGTCGCAGCCGAGCCAGGAGAAGAACTTGAACATCTCCTCGATCTCCCGCACGTCGGTTTCCTTGTACACCGTCGTGTTCGTGGCGACCTGGTAGCCCAGGACCTTCGCCATCTTGATCGCCTCGACGGCCTCCTTGAACACGCCCTCGCGCTCGACGATCAGGTCGTGCGTGTACTCCAAGCCGTCCACGTGGACGTTCCAGTACATCCATTTCGAGGGACGGATGACCGGCCGGCCGTCGTTCCGGCCTTTGCGGATGGTTTCCGCGTCCTTGTCGGAAATCAGCTTGGCGTCCAACAGCTTCTTCAGCAGCGCCTCGGTTTCCGGCGTGTAAATGGCCGCCAGATACTCCTTCATCTTCTTCCGCATGAAGACGGCGTTGGTGCAGACATACACGATGCGGCCCTGGTGGAGCAATCCGTCCACCAACTCCTCGATTTTGGGATAAATCAGCGGCTCGCCGCCGCAAATGCTCACCATCGGCGCCTCGCACTCCTCGGCCGCGGCCAGGCATTTCTCCAGCGGCACGATGTCCTTGAGGCTGGTGGAGTATTCGCGGATGCGCCCGCAGCCGGTGCAGGTCAGGTTGCAGGTGTGCAGCGGCTCCAGTTGCAGCACCAAGGCGAACTTGGGCGTCTTGCGGAGCTTGTGCTTGATGATGTGACGGGCGATCTTGACCGTCAGCGCCAGGGGAAAACGCATAGGCTAGCGGACGAGGGCGACTTCCGGGGGAGCCGGCAACGCCGGGGACGGGAACACCGGCTCCAGCGGCGGGCGCGGCGGATCCGCCTTCAGCAGCCCGGGTAGAAAAAAGCTGGCGGGCGACGCGCTGCCGGAAGCGTTGACGCCGCTACAGCCCGCGCCCGCCCCCGCGAGCACGGCCAGCAGCAACGCACACCTCAATAATCTCCCGTCTGGTAATTGCATGAATGGGCCACTATAAACCGGCAAGGCATGTCCGCAACATCAATTTACCGCGCCGTCCGGCGCCGGCCCCAGCGAACCGGGACGCTGTACCGGACTCCGTTGCTCCGATGGTGCGCCGGCCTGTTGCTGCCGACGCTTCTCACGGCGCCCGTTCTGGCCGACTACACCAACCGCGTCGCGGAGGCGGCTGGTGAAACGCCCCCCGGCGAGCGGGAACGCCTCAGCCATGCCTTCGCCGCGGCGAAGGCGCGTTATACCGTCGCGCCGACCAACGCCGAAGCGGCATGGCAGTTGGCGCGGTCATGCTTTGATCTGGCGGACCTGGCGACCAATGACGTCCAACGGGTCGCGTTCGCCCGTGAAGGCATCGCGGTTTCCCGGCAATTGGTGGCGCGCTCGCCCCGGCTCGCCGCGGGACACTACTATCTCGGCTTGAACCTGGGCGAGCTGGCCCGCACCGAAACGTTCCGCGCGCTCAAGCTGGTGAAGGAGATGGAGGCCGAGTTCAAGACCGCTCTGGAGCTCGATCCGGAGTTCGACCACGCCGGCCCGGATCGCTCGCTGGGGCTGCTTTACCAGGACGCCCCCGGCTGGCCGGTAAGCATCGGCAGCCGCCGGCGATCCCGTGAGCACCTGCTCAAAGCCGTCGCGCGGGATCCCGGCTTCCCGGAGAACCGGCTCTGCCTGATCGAGGCCCTCCTCGAAGCGGGCAATCGCCGGGCCGCGCGCGCCGAGTTGCCCGCGGCCGGGGAAACGCTGCGCCAGGGCCGGATGCTTCTCACTGGCCCAGAGTGGGCGGCCGCGTGGAAGGACTGGGAAGCGCGCTTCGCCACGGCCACGGCCAAGCTTGGCGAATCCGCCGCCCCCTCCGGCCCGCGGCGCGACCGATAGACCGCCGCCGCCCCCCGGCCGCGTTCGCCCCGGCCGGTTCAACTCGACGACCGCGCCGGTTCCGTTTGCGGTCCTGCTCCCGCCGAGGCCGAGGAAACCTGTTTACAGCCCTGCTTCGCATGGCAGATTGGGCCGCGTGACGGCGGGGCACGTGGCCGCCACCCGCCACGTCACCGGCCCGCAGTTGCCCGGCAACGCCAATCGGTCGAGCCGATGGCGGCTCGGCTGGCCGTCGATCCGCAACCCCTGACGCACCTGTTGGCCGGCAGCCCGTGGGATCCCGCGGGGTCTGGACGGCCTTGCGCCAGGAGGCCCTGCCCCATCTGCCTGCGGTGGAGGCCTGGATTGTCGAGGAAACTGGCTGGCTCAAGCAGGACCGTCAGTCCGTCGGTGTCCAATAGCAATACTGCGGGGCCGTCGGCAAACCGGCCAATTGTCAGGTGTGCGTCGAGGTGGTGGTGAGCACCGGGGAGACCGACACGCCGGTGTGGAGGGCCAACTCTCTCTGCCCGAAAGCTGGACGCGGGATCGTGCGCGCCGCGCCCAGGCGGGCGTGCCGACTGGCCTCGGTTTTGCCGCCAAGCCGCAAATCGCCGCGGCCCTGTAGGCGCCGGTGGTGCGGGACGGTGTGCCCCGGGCTCCGGTGTTGGGGGACTGCGCCTAGGCGGCGGCGGGGGGCGGGGCTGCTGGCGGAGCGGGCTCCCGCGCGGCCGGGTGGCCGCGGGCACGTTGGGGAGCGGGTCCGACTGAAAGCGGCGACGCGGCAGACCAGCACCCGGAGCGGCGCGGGGCGCGAAAAGACCCTCGCGAATGAGGCCGCGCGCCCCAAACGCGCGGCCACAGCCCGCCTGACGACGGGAAAGGAGGTGGGGGGACCAATCCGAAGAAAATGCCGGCCCGAAATCCGGCGCACGAAGTTGGGACGCGCTCGTGGTTTTTGCCCACACCCCTTCGCGCCCCCCTCATGCCGCTGCCAGTCAAGTCGGTAAGGGATTGGTGTTCCCAAGGCAACCGCTCGATTCTAGTTGACATAGTAATACTATGTGGCGATGACATCGGCTGATGCCGGCTCGCTTGACCAAGCCTTGATGTGTTTTCAAACACGGCTAAGAAAGAAGACGCGTTCGAGACTTGCTCGAGTGCCCTTGCGACGCGGCTTCCCTTTGGCTATCCTGCAATCGAATCGCTACTAACGCAGGATCGGGCGTGTATGCGCCCGCGAACTGAGATCCCCGCCGCAGCGGCTGGTGCGATGCGTCGCGCGATGCTGGCGACGTCCCGCACCCCAGCGTTTCAACGCCCGCAACGCCTGTGGCCGCGCGCCCGGCAAGCTCCCTCCACCGAAGCCATCGCCCAGACGGTGGGGGCTGAGCGTGAGTCATGTCCGCCGGGTCTGGTCGGACTCTTTACGCGGTGGACTGGCCGCCGCCCAAGGCCGGCCCAAAGGCGGGCGGCGTCAATCAAGACCTCCCGGTGAATCAGCAGCGGGCGCTTCTGCAGCCGCTGCCCCCCCAACAAGCCCCGGCCGGGCAACTGGTCACGGCCCGCAGCCTCAAAGCTCGCTACGAGACCCAGGTGGGCCATGCCGTGCCGGACTCGACGGTGTATCGGTTGCTGGCCCGGCACCAGTGGCGGCGCAAGTCGCCCCGGCCCAAGCACCCCAAAGGCAACCCGGCGGCGCGGGCCGCTCTGAAAAACTCCAGGCCAAAGTGGACGCCGTGGTGGTGGGACACCCGCCCCGGCCCTTGCGCCTGATGTTGGAGGATGAAGT
>JAJXZI010000021.1 GCA_021780115.1 bacterium
CCAGTTTTGGACCGAGCCCGGTCGCCGCCGTCTCATGGCGCTCGAAGTCGCCCGCCGCAACCATGACTGGTCCCAAGTCTGGCAGCTAAATTAAGAACAGTGTCAAGATGCACCCGCTCACCGCGCCCAGGCAAATCGGCTTGCCAGGGCGGCGATTCGCCTTAGATTGCCGCGCATGGCTGATGCGCAGTTGACGCAATACCTGCCGGTTCTGTTGCTGGCCGCCGTGGCCCTCGGGTTCACGGCGTTCATGCTGCTGGCCTCCGTGGCCCTCGGCAAACGCGGCGCGCGCAGCCGCATCAAGGACACCGCCTACGAGTGCGGCATGATTCCGGTGGGCGAAGGCGGCGCGCGCATGTCGGTCAAATTCCACCTCGTGGCCATGCTCTTCATCTTGTTCGACATCGAGGTGGTATTCCTCTACCCTTGGGCGGTGGTGTACCGTGACATGCTGGCTGGGCACGCGAACATGATCTTCGGGTCCATGCTCACCTTCATCGCCATCCTGCTGGTCGGCTACCTCTACGCCCTGAAAAAGAACGCCTTCGACTGGAAAAGTTGAAGCGCCTGGGCGGACTGCCGGCCAGCTCCGGCAGCCCTTCCGCCTGAGTCTCCGGAGCGCGGACCGGGGCGAGGCGCCCTTCACCAACCGGGCCAGATTTGATTTTCCACCTGCCCGGTCAATCCTCCGACAGAGGCTGGCGTGGACAAATTCGGGCCGACGCCGCAGAGTCCTGGGGCCATGCAGATCGCAGTCATCGGTCAGGCGTTGTTTCAGACCAACCCCGAAACCGGGGCGGCGCCGAAAATCGGCACCTACTTCCCGCGCCATCGCGCGCTGGTGACGACGCGTCCGGAAGTCCACGCCATGCAGCGGCAGGCGTTCCTGGCGGTGCTCAACCAGCGACGTGAGGCCGCCGCCCAGCCGCCGCTCAGCCCGGAGGAGGAAACGCAGGAATGCGGCCATTCCGTGTCGTTGTTCTTCCAGGACCGGGCGATCCTGATCCGGCCGGCGCTGGACTGCATGGAACTGGCGCTCGAAGCGGACGCGGATTTGCAGTCGCTGGCGCCCAAGCACCGCATCCGCTTCCTCCACGCCCAGGATCCGTCGGTGCGCGTGGCCTTGCGCCGCCGTGGCGAGTTGTGGCGGATCAGCCAGCCGCCTTCGACCATTCCCGAAATGGAGGACTACATCCGCCGCCACCAGGTGGCTATCGGCGGGCGCGCCATCTACCGGATGAACCCGACCACCGGCACGCGCTGGCTGACCTACGCGCAGTTGGCGGCGCTGGGCCAGCTCGACGACGCCGGGTTGGCGGCGCACCTGGCCGAGTTGGCGCGTTTCTCCGGCCTCTACAACCGGGCCGGCCAGCCCGAACTGTGCTTTGTGCCCAAGTGCGAGCAGCGGCCCAGCCTGCTGGCCCGGGCCGATCTCCTGACGCTGCCTAGCGCCGAGGTCCGGCGGTTGCACGCCGAACTGCTCAAATTGCTGGAAGACAAGGTCCCCCCCGACCTGCGGCGCGACGACATCCACAACGCGATCTGGCGCAACGCGCTGTTCAAGGCGATGACCGAGGTGCCGGAGAGCGACGCCATCGGCGAGGTGGTGGACGGCCTGGGCGAGGCCTTCTACCGCCAGGTGCTTTGGCTGCCAGGGGCGCGCTTCGAACGCGGCGAACTGGTCTTCGACCCCCTGTTCCAGCAGGCGCTGGCGCCGGAGGCCGACGAAGCGGTGCGCAAACTCTGCGACCCCGCCGTGAAGGAGTTTATCCTGAACTTCCTCCGCGAGTTCGGGGAAATCGAATTCGTGAACGTCGGCCGCGTCGTCAGCCCGCCGGCCGCGCGCCCGTCTGGCCGGCGCGGCGTGTACGTCGCCGAGGTCCGCCCCGCCAACGCCCCGGCGTGCGAACTGCGCATCCTCCGCATGCACCGCTGGGGCATCCGCGAACACCTGGACGACGGCGATTCGCTGGAAATGGCGATGCTCAAGGCGCACGAGTACATCCACTACGTCCTCGACCGCCGGCTCGCCTGCCATCAGCTCGGCGTGAACGTGCCGTTGCGCGTCGCCAAATGGGACATCCCGGAGGAGTACCGGCGGCCCGACGGCCGCGTCTTGAAGATCTGGGCCTCGTACTACGAACGCGATTACATCCCCGGCACCGCCCTGAACCGGCTCGGCGAACACAAGCTGGCCCAGCCGGAGTACGCCCGGCGTCTGGCCCGGTTGTTGGGCCGGGCCGCCGCCACCAATCTCATCGTGGGCCGGGCCGAGGAACGGACCACCGAGGTCATCTTCGATGAAGGCGATGAATTGGTGATCGAGGACGCCGCCGAGCTGCCCAAGGAGATCGTCATCTGCGATCATAGCCGTTCCTTCGGCAATTATCTTTCGCCGCTGACGCAACTGGCGTCCGCCTACGGCCGCCCGGTCAAGGCGCGCGCCCATCTGGTGCCGGACCCCCGCGCGTTTGCCGAAACCTACGCCACCGCCCTGGCCGAGCGGCTGGCGGAAATGCAGGCGGCCTACCAGGCCAACCCCAACGCCTTTCGGGCGCTGTTCCAGCATCTGCCCGTGGATCCGGCGGGCAGCTTCGGCTTTCGCTGGCTCCAAGTGCTCGAGCGCCTGGACCGATGCGACCCGGCGGCGGTCGCGGCGGCCGTCCGGCCGGGCACCAGCCTCTTCTATTGACATGCCGGCAGACGAAGAAAAGACCGCCGCCGCGGCGGAGCAGGTGGATGGGCGGCGTCGCGAATTCCTCCAACACCTCGCCACCGACCGGGGCGCTTCGGCCTACACGCAGCGCAACTACCGGCAGGCGCTGGCGGACTTTTGCGCGTGGCACCGCGTCGAGCGGTCGCATCCGCCCGATTGGAGCCAACTCCAGCGCGACGATTTCCGCGCCTACCTGCGTCACCTGGGCCGCCGTCACCTGGGCCGGGCCGCCATCCAACTCCGCTTTTCCGCGCTCCGCACCTTCTACCGTTTCCTGGTGCGGCGCGGGATGGTGGCGGCGTCGCCGGTCCGCAACCTGGCGCTGCCCAAGCCGGGCCGGCGCCTGCCGAAGTTCCTGACCGTCGAGCAAATGAACGCGCTGCTGCTCGCCCCGCTCCAGCCGCTCCAGGCGCCGCCGGAGAAACGATCCGCCGGACGGCCCATCGAGCCGGCTGTCTGCTTCCGCGACGTGGCGATCCTCGAGACGATTTATTCCTGCGGCCTGCGCGTGAGCGAACTCTGCGGATTGGTCGCCGCCGACCTCGACTGGCGGGAGGAATTGGTGCGCGTGCGGGGCAAAGGGCGCAAGGAACGGCTGGTGCCCATCGGCCAGACGGCGCTGAAGGCCATCCGGCAATACTGGGACCGGCGGCCCAGCGCGCCGGCGGGCCAGTCGCCGGTCTTCCTGGCAGAGAGCCGCCTGCCCCGGTCGCTCGCGCCCCGCACGCTGCAGCAGCGTTTGAAGCGCCACCTCGCCGCCGCCGGCCTGGACCCGAAGCTCACCCCCCACAAGCTGCGCCACAGCTACGCCACCCACCTGCTGGACGCGGGCGCGGACTTGCGGAGCGTGCAGGAACTGCTGGGCCACGCCCACCTCGTGACCACGCAGGTCTATACCCACCTGAGCACCGAGCGTTTGAAGAAGGCCTACGCCGCCGCCCATCCCCGGGCGTAGCCGGACCCGCGGCGGTAAATGCAGTTCCTGGCGTCCCGGCCATGAAGCCGTTGTTCCACATCGGCTGCGTCGTCCCAGTCATCAGGCTGAAGCGGCGCTGCGAGGGCCGGCCATCGCCCGGACGGCACTGCATTTGCGCCTTGCCAAACCGAGGATTCTGCGCCAAGACCCTTTTCGGCAAGGCAAGACCATGAAGCCACCAGTCACAGCCAACCGAAGCGCCCGCCCAATCCGGCCCGGAGGCCTGACTCAACCGCGTGCGGTTGTTCCCCGGGACATCGCCGGGAACAACCGCACGCGGTTCAATCACTGTTAGGCATCATTCGCGCCATGAGACATTCAGGCATTTTACTCGCAGTAGCGATGCTGGCATTGTCAGCTTGTAGCCGCACCAGCGAGTTTAAGGCGCAGGCAGAGTTGGGGCAGCCGATTGTTCGAGCGATTGAAGACTATCACAAGCAGACCGGCAGTTATCCGACATCGCTGGACGAGTTGCACCAGAAGTTCAGCGGTTGGGATTACCGCACCGTCACGAACGGCACGGCGATTTCTTACAGCTTGAGATTTTATATGGGCAGAGGCGGCGTTGAGTATCAGCCGCCAGACTGGATTGGTAATGATGAGGGTCAGAAGACGGTGATTCTCAGCAACAGATAGTATGACCATGATGCCTAACACAGCGCTGGAGCCAACGCCGGTTACGCCTGGCTGTTTTCGCTTCGGATTTCCGGTTGGCGGGAGTCAGCGGCGGCGTGGCTCAGCTTTTGGTCGTTAGGCGGCGCAAGTGCGCCGTGATTTTGCAACACCAAACTACAAAACAAGAAAAGAAAAATAAAAAATGAGAAACCAAATCAACCTCACGGTCTTGGCCGCCGCGCTGTCAACCAACGTGTTCGCCGGGACTTTTTCGGATAACTTTTCCACTGGCATCAACCCGGCTTACTGGAGCGTGACGCAGACGACGCCCAATCTCTATTCCGTGAACGCCACCGGTGGCAGCGTCGCTCTCGCCAAAATAGGAGCAAATCCGGGCGGCATTCAGAACGTGGCGGTCAATCTGAATCTGGCTGCATTGGGTGGCAGTATATCGGGAGACTTCACGGCCCAGATTAGCTTTACGAACGCGGTCATCGGCCCCAACGTGGACCAGGTGGAGTTCCACACTTATTTTGCGAACAGCTCCATTTTCTTTGACGTTTACGACACTAGCTCCGGCCGCAACGTGCATGTCTGGAACGGCTCATACAACAACCCGATGGCTGAAACAGCAACCGCTGGCACTTTCACCATCAGCCGGACGGGTTCGACTTTGACTGGGTATTTCAATGGAACACCCATATTTTCGGAGTCGGAAAGTTCAGCTTTGGTGGGTCTATCTTTGATCCTTCAGAATCAGCCTGGATCAGACGACTATCCATCTGTCAACTTTGGCGACTTTTCGATCACTGGCAACATCACGCTGCTTGCGCCCACGCTGAACATTCAAAAAATTTCGACAAACCAAGTAGCGTTGTTCTGGCCGACATCGGCGTCAATTTACAACCTTGTTTCCACAACCAACCTTTTAGCCCCGGAGCCTTGGCCAGCCGTCACCAACCAACCGACCACGATTGGCAACTGGATTTATGTCACCAATAGCGTAAACACGAGCCAGCAATTCTATCGGCTGCGCTATCCCTAACTACTTTTGTTCCAATCAGAAACACGCCGCCTAACACAGCGCTGGAGCCAACGCCGGTTACGCCGGTCAGTTTTCGCTTCGGATTTCCGGTTGGCGAGAGTCACCGGCGGCGTGGCTCAGCTTTTGGTCGTTCGGCCACATGAAAACCGTTGCATCGCTAGAGCTAGGCCAGACGGCCGATATTTTGGAGCGGCTCAGAAAGCAGGGGATTCACGCTAAGATACAAACCGTCACGCAAGAGAGCGGCTTGGAAATGAGTGAGATTCTGGTTGAGGATGGTGATTTTGACCGAGGGTGTGATGTGGTGGAGGCGTGGCATGAAGACCAGCTTGCCGAGCAGAGGAGGCGAGACACTGTGTATTGTCGTAAGTGCGGTTCCCGGAACTATGACCGAACTTGGGATGAGAGGATTGGATTCGTGTGCAAATGCAGAGCTTGTGGAGATGAGTTTGCTCTTTAGGGCATTGCCGCCGAACCAGACCACCGGACCGAACGCGCTTGGGCGGTGGATGCTTCGCGGCGGTTTGTCACGCCGGACGAGCTTGGGGTTCCGCATCCTCGTGGACCTGGTGAGCGGTAATCCGCGGGAGATTCCTGAGTGATGGACTCTCTGGCCGCCCCGCCCCGCCTGGCCGGGACCAGCCCGGCCATGACCCTGGCCCAGAAGCAAGCCGCGCTGGCCGCGGACCTCGCGGCCTTCCCGAACGTCCCGCAACGCCTGGCCTGGCTGGTCGAGCAGGCGCGCCGCCGGCCGCTCCTGCCGGCGGAACTGCGCACCGCCGCCCACCGTGTGCCCGGCTGCCTGTCGCGCCTGTGGTTCGTGCCGGAGTTCCGCGACGGCCGCTGTCATTTTCGGGCGGAGTCCGACTCGCTGATCGTGAAGGCCATCGCCGGGCTGCTGTGCGATTTCTACAGCGGCCACGCGCCGGAGGAAATCCTCGCCCACGACCCCGGTTTTCTCGACGCTTTCGGCATCAGCCAGCACGTCACGCCGAACCGCCGCAACGCCCTCGCCCGCGTCTGGGAGAACATCCGCGCCTTCGCCCGGGACCGCGCGCCCGCCGTCGCCCCCCCGCCCGGCACGCCCGGCGCCCGGCCGCTCACAGCACCGGAGCGTGACGCGCGATCCAGACCAGACGCAAGCCCTCCAGGGTCAGCGCCGGGGCCACCGCGGTGATCTCCGGCAACCGGGCCGCCAGGAGCCGGGCGCAACCGCCGGTGGCCACGACCGGCAGGCGGCGCGCGCCGAGTTCGCGCTTCAACTCCCGCACCAGCTCGCGGACCAGTCCCCGGTAGCCGTGGACCGCGCCGATGAGCATCGCCTCCGCGGTGTTCTTGCCCACCACGCGGGGGATCTCGCGAATCCGGATGCGCGGCAACAGCGCCGTCTTTTCGTGCAGATAATCGGTCATCGCCGCCAGGCCCGGGGCGATGATGCCGCCGACGTAGTTCCCGGCGCGGTCCACCACGTCGAACGTGACCGCCGTGCCGAAATCCACGACCACGGCCGGGGCGCCGAAGTAATGCCGGACGGCCACGGCGTTCGCCAGCCGGTCCGGGCCGATCGTCTGCGGCCGGGGGTAGTCAATGCCGACGCCGGCGACCGTCCGCCAGGTGAGTTCGAGGCACCGCACCGCCGTAACGGCCTTCACGGCTCGGCGCGCCAGCGGTGTCACCCGCGGCACGACGCTGCACAGCGCCGCGCCTTCCAGCGGAGCGGAGCCGATAAACGCCTTGACCCGCCGCGCCGCCGGGCCGTCCGCCCACGCCGCCGTGGGAAGGTTCATCTGCCGCAAGACGCGCCGGTGATCGGCCAGCCCCAGGTGCGTGTGCGTGTTGCCGATGTCGAGGAGCAGGATCATAACGGCAAGTCCGAAGGCCGAAGTCCAAAGTCCGAAACAAATCCGAAGGCCGAACTCCGAAACGCGCAACCGGCTTGAGCGGGCGAACGCCGAATTCGGATTTCGGTCTTCGGCTTTCGGCTTTCGGGTATCATTCGCGCCTTTCCAGTCTCACGTCGCCGCCGGTGACGCGTTCCAGGTGGCCGTGCTGGGTGCGCAAGAGCAACGCCCCGTCGGCGTCGAGCGATTCGGCACGGCCGATGATCTGGCGGTCGCCCAACTGGAGGACCGCGTCGCGGCCCACCGTGGTGCAGCGGCGCTCCCACTCGTCGGCGACGGCCTCGAACTGGCCGCGGCAGACCCGCGCGTAATCGCGATCCAGTTCCCGCAGGATCGCCGTCGCCAGCTCCGCCCGGTCCACGGTCTCCCCGGTTTCAAGGCGCAGCGAGGTGGCGGTCTTCCGCAAGTCGGCCGGGAAATCACGCGCCGTCAGGTTCACGTCCACCCCGATGCCGAGGATGACGTGCTTGACGTGGTCCAGCTCCGCACTCAACTCGGTGAGGATGCCGGCGGCCTTGCGGCCCGCGATGAGGAGGTCGTTGGGCCATTTGATTTCGGGCGTCAGGCCGGTTTGGGATTCCACCGCGCGGGCCAGCGCCGTGGCTGCCGCGACCGTGAGCCGGGTGGTTTCCTGCGGCCGGCAGTCGGGGCGCAGCAGGACGGAGAACCACAGGCCCTTGCCCGGCGGAGAAAGCCATTTCCGCCCCAGCCGTCCCCTGCCCCGCGTCTGCGCTTCGGCGAACACGACGACGCCTTCCTTGACGCCGTCGTGGGCGAGCTTTTCCGCCAGATCGTTCGTCGAGACGGTCTCTTGAAAAACACGGATGTCCCGCCCGACCACCCGCGTCGGACCCAGACGGGCGAGGAGATCGTCGGCATGCAGCAGGTCGGGCGCGCTGAGCAGCCGGTAGCCGCGATGCGGGCCGGCCTCAATGTCGTAGCCGAGCCGGCGCAATTCGGCGACCCGCGCCCAGACGGCGGCCCGGCTCACACCGAGCCGTTCGGCCAGTTCCACGCCCGAGACCGCGCCGTCGCCGGCCGTTCGCAGCGCGCGGAGAAGTTCAGCGTCGATGGTCATGAATGGATGCACGAGGAGGTCAGCCCACTTCAAAATCCAGGCCGATGTCCACGGCGGGCGCGGAATGGGTCAACGCGCCGACGGAAATGAAATCCACGCCTGTTTCCGCCAGGGCGCGGACGGTGGCGAGCGTCACACCACCGCTGGCCTCGGTTTGCGCGCGGCCGGCGACCAGCCGCACTGCGGCGCGCAACTGGTCCGCCGGCATGTTGTCGAGCAGGATTTTGTCCGCTCCCGCCGCCACGGCCTGCTCGACCTGCGCCAGCGTGTCGGCCTCGACTTCGACCGGAAGTTGGGGGCAGCTTGCGCGGGCGCGCCGGACGGCGGCGGCGATGGGGTTCGGCGACTCCTCCCGGAGCGCGGCGAGGTGATTGTCTTTGATGAGCACTTGGTCGTATAGGCCGAAGCGGTGGTTCACGCCACCGCCGCACGTCACCGCATACTTCTCCCAATGGCGCCAGCCGGGCGTGGTCTTCCGGGTGTCGAGGATGCGAACGCGCGTTCCCTGGACGGCGGCGACATACCTGGCCGTCAGCGTGGCCACACCGGAGAGTCGTTGGACGAAATTAAGCGCCACCCGCTCCGCGCCCAAAATGGCCCAGGCCGGGCCGGAGACGCGGAGCAGCGTCGCCCCGGCCGCCGCGCGCTGCCCGTCCCGCGCGACGCGATCGGTCTGGACCGCCGCGGAAAGCTCGCGGAAGGCCGCCTCCACCAGCGTCAACCCAGCGACGACCAGCGGCTCGCGCGCCCGCATCAACGCAGTTGCCGTCGCGGTCTCCGGCACGGTCGCCCGCGTGGTCACATCGCCGCTGCCGAGATCCTCGGCGAGGGCGAGTTGAACGGCGCGGCGGATTTCTCCTGCCTCCGGCAATTCCATGCGCTCAAAATGGGAGAAAGCGCGAAGGGGAAAAAGGAAAAAGGCGAAAGGGAGCCGCCTTCTCCGGCGGAGGTTTGCCGAAATCCCGGATGCGGGCGCGAGGACGAGGAAGGACGGATCAGCCGAAGCCCGGCGGGGTAGCCGGGCGCGCGTTGCCAGGATCACGGCTCTTTCGGGCGGATCACCACCGCGTCGTTGGTGACGCTGACGGCCTCCAGGTTTTGCAGCGTGTTGGCGGCGTCGAGGTTGTTCATCAAGTCGCGCGCCAGGTTTTGCTCACGGAGCTTGCCCATGAGCCAGGGGGGCAACGGCCGGCCCCGGACGGTGACGGATTCCGGCCGCACCGCCAGCGATCCGTCCTTCCACTCCACTTGGAGACTGACCTCGCCGTTCAGGTAGCGGCCGCGGGCCGGGCCGCGAGGCAAGGGAAGGCACATCTGCCCGGTTACTCGATTGCCTTCGATCCTCACGCGCAGTTTGTTCGACAGGCCGTTGGCACCCGTGCCGGCAATGAGCGCGTTCAGGTCGGCGGCGCTCAGGACCAGCGGCGGCAGACGCTGGTCCGTCTTCACGGCCTCGAAGAACCCGGTCCAGCGCTGCTGCGCGTGAGCGATTTCCGCGGCGGAAATGTCCGCCGGCGGGAGCGCTGTGGGCGCCGCATCGGTGTAGGTGGCGATCAGCTTCCGGATGGCGTAACGCGCGCCAAAGAAGGCGGTCAAGCCACCGACCAGCAGCAGGACCAGCGAAATGATGCAGCCGTAGAAAAAGCAGCCGCGGCCTTTGGATGGGGGTGGGGATTCCATGGCGGTCTGTCTTTCCGGCGCCGGGAGGGGCTGGGTCCTACCTCCGCCTCAGCTTGCGGAAATCCACCTTCACTTTGCGGAAATCCAGTTTCATCTTGATCGGCGGTGGCAGCGGAAGCTTCGGGGGAAGTGCCGTCGGCTGGGGCGGCTCTGGCGGGAATTTCTTTTCCACGGCCGCCTCAGCTTGGGCGACCCACTGTTGCGCCGTCGCGGCCGCCTCGCCGATCTTCGTCTCCGGAAACTTCAATTCGCTGAGCGCCAGGTTGCCGATTTCCGCCAGCGCATCCAGCGTCTGTTCGCCCTTGGGGATCCCGCTGGACACCCCACCCGCCACCGTCGCCGCCGTCTCGTAGCCGTTGACGATCCACTCCAGCTTCCCCGTCTCGATGTCCACGATCAGCCCATGCACCGGCACCTTGGGGCCGATGAGCGGGCTGCGGCGGACGATGTCGGCGCACTTGACGACGTTTTGCCGCTCACTGGCGAACAGGGCGAGGAACTCGTTGAGGTTTTCCGGCAGCCGGCGGCGCTCGATGCCGAGAGCGGCGAAGCGCTCCAACAGTTGCATCATGGTGGTCTTGGCCACCTGGCAATCCGTGTGGCCGATGAGGGCGATCTCCTGGCCGCCCTTGATGGCGCAGGCCAGCGCCAGCGAGCGCATCGTGCTGCTGAGCGGGCCGGTAATGATGTTGCCGGCGTTGCGGGTCCAGATGAACTGTTCCGCCGGCAGGCCCAGCACGCTGGGAAACAACGCATTCAGCCGTGGATCAATGCAGGTCAGCGCCACGACCGGCAGTTCGCTGGTGAACTCCGACGGGTGCAGGCCCGCCTGCGAGTCACCGGCGACAGCGCGGTGATTGGCTTCGACGATGGCTTCAAACAGGCGCATGAATCACCCGAGTCCTTTCCCCTGGCGCCGGAACGCCTGGACCTCCGCTCCGGCGGGCGTCCGGGCGGGTCGGCTGGCCAACCGTTCGATGTAAGGCAGCACCCGCCCCTGCTCCTCCGGTGGAAGCACGCCTCTCTTCTGAAGGATGGTTTCGGTCGTGCTCATGGGCGAGTCACCCCCTGAAAATATGATGAAGTAGAACGCCGGCGCACCCAGCGCTCCGGGCGATGGTGGCCGAAGCCAGCCTCACGAGCGGCGGCGCGGTAATCGCGCTTCCCTGATGGAGTCGAAGAGGCGCAAGTCCCATCTGATTGCTCCGGCCACTCTGTAAACTACCTTCTCCATTCAACATCGCTACGATTTTCATCGGCTGGTCGCCTCACTTCAAGGCCAAACTTGCCGAGTTCAAGAGCCGGATTGCGCCACGGCTGACCGACGGCGGTCGGCCGCCGGCCCAAGTCGCCCCCGCGAGTTGGGCTTGCCCGTCTGGAATCGGCGCGAGAGGAACAAGCGCCGGCAGCCCCAACCGGCCCGACCGCCCGAAATGCTGAGGCGTTGCGCGCGCGCCTGGTCCCAGGGAAACGCGAGAATTTCCAGTTGCGCAGCAACGGGCGGGTTGGGAAGGATTGCGCGGTTGGGACGGGCAGCAGGCCCCTACCAGATGGTTTTCATTGGCCAGACTTGAACCCGTTTCACCCTGGCGGCGCCGCCTGCGGCGCGGATTGCCAAGGTGGCGTTGGCCTCCAGCGGAGAAATGATTTGGGTGACACACGCGGTTTCGTTGGCGAAAACTTCCAGCACCGAGCGATCAATAAAAATGCGCAGGGCCAGCCTCCGTTCCCCTTTGGCCAGTGCCAGCGGGGCTTTTGTGTCCATCACCTGAAGTTCCGAGCCGTTGAACTTCACGCCAATGGCCTGCACATGTTTGTCCCCGCTCTTGATTCCCAGTTCCATGCCTTCCGCCGTCATCAAATCAATTTCCGCCTGGATTTCCAGTGTATTCATGTTCGGCAGGGCCAAGACTTCGTCGTCATTTCCCAGGCGAACATTGCGCCACGAAACCACCTTGCCCCGCAGCCTGCCCAACTGGGGCGCGGGGATTTGCCGGAGCTGGCCCTCGCGCGACAAGCGCAACTGGCGCGGCAAAGACAGGCAACCATTCCAGCCGCGCCCGCCGGGAAAACCATTCACCCAACCCCAGACCAGGCGGCGGCCGTCGGGAACCTGCATCGTGTTCGGCGCGTAAAAACTCGCACCGTAATCCAGCACGCCGCGCGTTCGCGCTGTAAAGCGGCACGTCGCCGCGTCAAAATCGCCGACGAAGTATTGCACCTTGCCATATGGCGACACGAAGAGCACCCACTGGTCGCCGAGCTTGAAGAAGTTGGGACATTCCACGGTGGGGGCGCCGGCATCGGGATGCTGGAACATCACGCCGCGATGTTTCCACTGGGTCAGTCCGGCGTTTTCGGCTTCATAAATATTCACGGCCGCCTGACGGTCTTTCGCCATGTGGCCGCCTGTCACGAGAAAGGTCCTGTTCTGGTCGCGAAAAATGAAGGGGTCGCGCCAGTCATATATCTTCGTCCCGCCATTCACGGCCTCGGACAACACCGGATTGGCGGGAGACTTGCGCCACGCAATCAAATCATCGTCGCCGATGGCGGCCCATTGTTCGGCGTGATCAAAGGCCGGTTTATCAGGACCGATGCTCGTGTAAAAACACATCGGCTGGCCCAGGCCATTGATCGTGCAGCAACCGGACCAGACCTCGGTTTCACCGGCCTCGCGGCTCGGCCAGAGCGCGATGGGCAACGGCTCCCATCTCGCCAGGTCGCGGCTGCGGACGTGGCCCCAGTATTTTGGCCCGCTTCCATCGCTGAAGGGATGCAGTTGATAAAACAGATGGTAAAAACCTTTGTAAAAAATCGGGCCGTTCGGATCGTTCATCCATTGGGCGGGAGACGCGACGTGAAAAATCGGCCGGGCGGGATCGGCCTCGGCGCGCGGCACGGCGGCTTCCATGGCGGCGGTCGCGCGGGCAATTGCCTCGTTGGTGAACTCTCCGCGCACGCAAAATGGTAGCAAGAGAAACAGGAACACGGTCAAGGGGCGGTTTCGCAGCATAATACACTTGAGTCTGGATGCGTGAGAGGTTGCCGTGCGCAAAAACCGTTTGCAACTGCGATAAGATTGTCGGCGCACCTCGGCCTCCTTCTTCTCAGGTTGGGGAGGAATGGGTACCACCATTCCAGCGCGGCGGCGGCAATTTTCCGGGTATCCGCGACCGGTGGGCGTTTGTGGTTCACGCTGCCGGGGGGCGGAACTTTTGGAGCAAAGAATATCCCTTCCCATCCGTGGTCCTCCGCGTGAATCGCCAGTTCAATCGCGACCGTTAGGTCAAATCGTCCGCGAATGCCGCCGCTCGCCAGCCGCGGCGAGCGTGTTGTCGAAGCGCATGGCAATGTTGCGGATGAAGAGGCGGCCGGTTTGTGTGACTTCCACCCCCCCCGACAGGCGGCGCACCAAGCCGTCGGCTTCCAGGTCGGCGAGCGAGGCGAGTTCCACGGCGAAGTGCCGCTCAAAGTGGACGCCGAGTTTCGCGCTCATGGCGGCGTAATCGAGCGAAAGGTCGCACATCACGCGCATGATGGTTTCGCGCCGGATTTTGTCGTCGTCCGTGAGGAGATAGCCTTTGACGACGGGCACCCTGGCCTGGTTGAGCAGGTCATAGTAGCCCGGCAGGTCCTTGTGGTTCTGCCAATAGGCGTTGGGGATTTGCGAGATGGACGACATGCCGAAGGCGTAGATGTCCGCTCCGGCGCGAGTGCTGTAGCCCTGGAAATTGCGCTGGAGCTGCTTGCGGCGCTGGGCCACGGCCAGTTCGTCCGTGGGCCGCGCGAAGTGATCCATGCCGATATACACGTAGCGGTCGCCCTCGGTCAGTTTTTCGATCACCAGCTTGAGGAGTTGGAGTTTCACCTCGGCGGACGGCAGAGGCCGTTCCCGCTCCAGTATCTTCTGCGCCGGCTTGATCCACGGCACGTGGGCGTAACTGAAAACCGCCAGCCGGTCGGGGTTCAGAGCGAGGACGATGTCGAGCGTGGCGTTGAAGGACGCGACGGTCTGATAGGGCAGGCCGTAGATCAGGTCGAGATTGACCGAGCCAAAGCCGAGTTCGCGCAGCCAGTTCAGGGCCTGTTCGGTCAACTCGCGCGGCTGGAGGCGGTGGACGGCCTCCTGCACGGCGGGATCAAAATCCTGCACACCCATCGAGGCGCGGTTGAAGCCGACTTCGCGCAAGGCGACGACATGGTCGCGCGTGAGCCGGCGCGGATCCACTTCGACGCTGGCCTCGATGTCGGGCGCGAACGCGAAGTGCCGATGGATGATCTCGCCGAGTTTGCGGATCTCGTCCGGCTGGAGGAACGTCGGCGAGCCGCCGCCCCAGTGGAGTTGGACGACGTGGCGGCGCGGGTTCAGGCGGGGCGCCATCTGCGCGACCTCGCGCCCCAGGTAGTCCACGTAAGTCTGGCCCTGCGCGTGGTTGAGCGTGATGACCGTCGTGCAACCGCAGAACCAGCAGAGCGTCTCGCAGAACGGCAAGTGGAAGTAGAGGGAGAGATCGCGTTCCGTCTGGTTGTTGGCGGCGACCTCAGAGGCCAACGTATCCCAGGCGACGGCCTCGGTGAATTTCGTGGCCGGGGGATACGACGTGTAGCGCGGGCCGGGGACGTTGTATTTCTGCACCAGCGCGAGATCAACGGGTAGTTTGCTCATGCAAAGGAGAAATCCGAAAGGAGAACGCGTCGGCGCGGAAAACGCGGATGCTCGCCGTGAGGAAAGCCCCGGCGGCGCGTCTCCACGGTCGTTGCGTCAATGCGTTGAAAGTCCGGCTTCATGCGGCGCGGCGCACGGTTTCGACCAGCGCCGCGATGTTCTCCAGTTTCGCCGTCGGCGGCAGGCCGTGGCCCAAGTTCAGAATGTAGCCGGGGCGTCCGCGCATTTCCATGAGCAGACGGCGCGTCTCCACGGCGACGGCCGCGGGCGTGGCGTCACTCAGCAGCGCGGGGGGGAGGTTGCCTTGCAGCGCCACAGAGTCGGGCAGGAGGTGGCGGACTTCGGAGAGCGAACGGTGCCAATCGACGCCCAGCACGTTCGCGCCGGTGGCGACCAAGTCCGGCCAGTTGTGGTGCGTGCCGAGGGAGAAGACGATGACGGGGATTGGCGATTGCGGCGAACCATTTCGGACTTCAGACTTCGGACTTCGGAGTTCCGCAACGATGTCCATCATCCACCGCCCGGAGGCCTCCTGAAATTCCGCCGCTGGCAAATGGCCGCCGTGGCTGTCGAAGATCTGGAGCGCGTCCACGCCGGCCTCGATTTGCAGGCGCAGAAAGCGCGTGACGGCCGTGGTCAATTTCTCCGCCAGCGCATAATAGGTCTTCCGGTCCTCGCGAAAGAGGGCGAGGGCCTTGCTGAATTGCCCGGCGCTGCCGCCTTCCATCATAAACGTGGCGAGCGTCCACGGCGAACCGGCGAAGCCGATGAGGGCCGTCTGGTCCAGGAGTGCGCTGCGGACCAGGCGCAGCGCCTCGGTGGCGTAGCGGAGCCGTTCAGCCACGCGGTCCACCGAAAGCTTTGCGACGTCCGCGGCGCTCGCCACCGCGAAGTCCATTACCACGCCGCCGGTTTCGCGGAACCGGTACCCCTGCCCCATCGCTTCGGGGATGACGAGGATGTCGCTGAAGAGAATGGCGGCGTCGAATCCGAAGCGGCGAACGGGCTGGAGCGTGACCTCGGCCGCCAGTTCCGGCGTCTGGACGAGTTGGAGGAAACTGTGTTTCTCCTTGAGCTTGCGGTATTCGGGCAACGCCCGCCCGGCCTGACGCATCAGCCACACCGGCGGGCGATCGACCGGCAGGCAGCGGCAGGCGCGACGGAAGCGTTCGCGGGCGGTGAACTCAGGGGCGGACATGGGCAATTCTACATCTGCGGCAAAACGCGCGGACGGACGGTGAACCGCCGGCGCACAGGAGCGCCGTCGGTCATGACGGCCAGCGTCCTTGGGACGGCGGGGCGCCCTGCCCTGCTCGCTGGCGCTCTCCGGGAGACGCACGCCCCTTCGAGGTCCTGCACGGGGACCACGAATTGCCGAAGTAACACGAAATTCTTCACCCGCGGATGGTGCGGGGACGGCGCGCCTTTGGCAACGCGCGACTCGCCGTCCGCTCGGCCCGTCGCCCCAAAATTCGGCATGGGACAGCGAACGCGCAGCAGCCGAGGCCCCGACGGTTGTCCAGAGTCCCGCGCCGGTTTGGGAACGCCGGAGGCCGGTGGCAGTTTTGCTTGGCGCTTTCATTTGCCGGTCGCCGGGCCTACCTTCTCGGCTCGTTATGGTGCTGGTCATCGACAACTACGACTCGTTCACCTACAACTTGGTGCAGTATCTCGGCGAGATGAACGTCGAGATGCGGGTCTTTCGCAACGACCAGATCACCCTCGACCAGGCCCGCGCCCTCCAACCCGACCGCATCCTGGTGTCGCCCGGCCCTTGCTCGCCGCGCGAATCCGGGCTGTCGAACGAGATCATCCGCGAGTTCGGGCCGCGCTTGCCGGTGTTTGGCGTCTGTCTCGGCCATCAGTGCATCGGCCACGTCTTCGGCGCCAACGTGGTGGTGAATTACCGGATGATGCACGGCAAAACCTCGCTGATCCACCACAACGGCCGGGACCTTTTCGCGGGCATGCCCAACCCGTTTTCGGCTACGCGTTATCATTCGCTGGTCATCCAGCGCGAGTCGCTGCCGGAGTGTCTGGAAGTCACCGCCTGGACCGACGAGAACGAGATCATGGGGGTGCGGCACCAGACGCTGCCCATCCACGGTGTGCAATTTCATCCGGAAAGCATCCTTACCGAAAGCGGCCGGGCCATCCTCCAAAACTTCCTCCGGCTCAAGTGAGGGCGGAGCGCAGTCCAGAGTCCGAAGTTCAAATGTCCAAACTCACGGGAAATTCGCGCGCCAAAGCGCCTCCGGGCCGGCGGGCGGTTTCCACGTCCGCGCGTTCGGGTCGGTCACGAGTTTCCGGCTTTGGATTGCCGATTTGAGCCGCGATGTCACGTCACCCCGTCACGTCCCCGCCGGACCCGGTCTTCACTGCCCGCAAACGCTCGACCCGGGAGGTCATCCGGCGTATGGCGGGTTATCTGCGGCCCTACCGCGGGCTGGCCGCGGGCGCCGTCGGCTGCGCGGTGCTGTCGCTGCTCGCCTCATTTGCGTTCCCGAAGCTCACGCAGTTCGCCATCGATGGGGTGATCGGCCAGCGGCGCAGCGACTTGATCGTGCCGGTGATGCTCGGCTTGCTCGGTGCGTTCCTGCTGCGCGACTTGTTCAACGGCATCCGCATCCTCATCAACAATCACTTCGAGCAAAACGTCATCTTCGACATGCGCCGCGAGGTCTATGCGCGGCTCCAGCGACTGGCGGCCGGCTATTTCGACCAGCGTGCTTCCGGCGACCTAATGACGCGTGTGATCGAGGACGTCAACGCTGTCGAGCGCCTGCTTATCGACGGCACCGAGCAAGGCTCGGTGGCCGTGCTCGGCGTGCTCGGCGTGGCGGTGATTCTGTTCTGCACCAACGCCCAACTGGCGGCCGTGGCGATGGTGCCGCTGCCGCTCCTGGCCGGCGGCGCGCTCTGGTACACGCTCACCGCCCACCGTCGTTACCGGCGCCAGCGGGAGGCCGCCAGCGCCATGAACGCGCTGCTGCTGGACAACCTCCAGGGCGTGCGCCAGATCAAGGCCTTCGGCCGCGAGGCGCACGAGGACCAGCGATTCGCCGCGCGGGCCGACACCTTGCGCCACGGCACGCTCGGCATCATGCGCGTGTGGGCGGTGTATTCGCCGGCGATGAGCTTCGCCGGCGCGCTGGGCTTCGGGCTGGTGATGTGGACCGGGGCGCGGCTGGTCATGCGCGGGGCCATCACGCCGGGCGAACTGGTCGGGTTCCTCTTTTACCTCGGCATGTTCTACGCGCCCATCGGCCAGTTGCACGCGCTGAACCAGATGATCCAGGCCGCCCGCGCCGCCGGTGAACGCGTCTTTGACATCCTCGACGCGCCGGTGGAGCGGGCGGACGGACGGCCACGCAAGACGTTGCGTCCGCCAGTGCGCGGCGAGGTGGCCTATGAGAATGTCACTTTCAGCTACGGCGCCGGTGCGCAAGAGCAGAGCGGCCCCACTGACCCAGGGGTCTCGGAGGGTGCTTGGCCCCGGGCCGAGGCGCCGGCGGTGTTGCGGAACATCAGCCTCCGCGCCCGCCCCGGCGAGATGATCGCGCTCGTCGGTCCCACCGGCGCGGGCAAGTCCACTCTGGTCAACCTGCTGCCCGCGTTCTACGAGCCGACCGCCGGCCGCATCACCATCGACGGCCAGGACACGGCGGGGATTGCGCTCGCCTCGCTGCGCGACCACATCAGCGTGGTGAGCCAGGAGCCGTTTTTGTTCAACGGCACGATCCGCGAAAACATTCTCTACGGCAGGCTCAACGCCACCGAGGCCGAACTGGTCGCGGCGGCGACGGCCGCCAATTGCCACGAATTCATCCGCCGCCTGCCCGACGGCTACGATTCGCGCGTCGGCGAGCGGGGCGTGAAGTTGAGCGTCGGCGAGAAGCAGCGCGTGAGCATCGCCCGCGCGCTGCTGAAGAACGCGCCGATCCTGATTCTCGACGAGGCCACCGCCAGTGTGGACACCGCCACCGAACGGTTGATCCAGGAAGCGTTGGAGCACTTGATGACGGGGCGGACCAGCTTCGTGATCGCCCACCGCCTGAGCACGATTCTGCACGCCGACCAGATTCTTGTCCTGCGCCGCGGGGAAATCGTCGAACGCGGCACGCACGACGAGTTGATGGCGGCCGGCGGCCTGTATGCCAAGCTCGCCCGCATCCAGGCCACGACGACGCTTGAAGAGAGCTTTGAACGGCTGGTGGTGGCGGAACAGACTGGGCTTGAATGAACGACCTGGGGAAATTCCTGGTGATCGCCGGCCTTCTCCTTGCCGCCGCCGGAGTGGTGGTGTGGACCGGTTTCGGACGAGGCTGGCTCGGCCGGCTGCCGGGCGACGTCCACTACACCAAAGGCCACTTCCGTCTCTACTTCCCCCTGGCCACCTGCCTGCTGGTGAGCGTTCTGCTGACGCTCCTCTTCTGGTTGTTCCGCAAGTGAAACCGGCGCCGCGCGAGGCGGACCGCCGGTTCACGACCGGTTCAACGCGCTCAGCACGGCCCGCACCGAGGCCAGCTCGATGTTCGTGTCCACGCCCGCGCCCCAGCGGGTTTTGCCGTCGGTGGTCTTGATTTGGATGTAAGCAATCGCCGCCGCTTCCTCGCCGGCGCCCAGGGCGTGCTCGCTGTACTGAGCGATCTCAAAGCGCGGCACGCCGATGGTGGTGAAGCCGTGGACGAGCGCCGCCAGCGGACCGTTGCCTTCGCCGGAGAACCGGACCGGCTGACCGTCGCGCAGCAACCGCGCGCGGCAGCGGACCACGCCGTTGCGGCTCTCGGTTTCAAATCCCTCAAGCTGCCAGGGCGTCGTGCGTTCGATGTATTCGCGCCAGAACATTGCCTTCAACTCGGCGGCGCTCACCTCGCGGCCCAGGCGGTCCACCTCGTCGTTGGCAATGGGGCCGAACTCGCGCTGCATCTCCTTGGGCAGTTCAATACCGCATTCGGTCTCCAGGAGATAGGCCACGCCGCCTTTGCCGGACTGGCTGTTGACGCGGATGACTTCGCGGTATTGGCGGCCGATGTCGGTCGGGTCGATCGTCAGGTACGGCACGTCCCAGTGTGCGCGTTCCTGACGATTCCATTCCGCCAACCCTTTGCGGATGGCATCCTGATGCGAGCCGCTGAACGCGGTGAAAACCAGCTCGCCGGCGTACGGCTGGCGCGGCGGCACCGTCATGCCGGTGCAACGCTCGTACACCTCCACGACGGCGTTGAGGTCGGAGAAATCCAGCTTCGGATCGATGCCGTGCATGTACAGGTTCAACGCGACCGTCACGATGTCCAGGTTGCCGGTCCGTTCGCCGTTGCCGAAGAGCGTGCCCTCGACACGGTCCGCGCCAGCCAACAGGCCGAGCTCGGTCGCCGCGACCCCGGTGTAACGGTCATTGTGCGCGTGCAGGCTGATGAGAAGGGAGTCGCGGTTCCGGATGTTCCGGCAGATCCATTCGATCTGGTCGGCATACACGTTCGGCATCGCCACTTCCACCGTGTCGGGCAGGTTCAAGATCATCTTCCGTTGCGGCGTGGGCTGCCACACGTCCATCACGGCTTCGGAAACTTCCTTGGCAAACTCCACCTCCGTGGCGCTGAAACTCTCCGGCGAGTACTGGAGCATGACTTCGCTGCCTTGGAGCCGGGGCAGGCGCTCCTGGATCCACTGCGCGCCGCGCACCGCGACGCGGATGATTTCCTCGCGCGACAGGCCGAACACGACGCGCCGCTGGGCCGGCGAGGTCGAGTTGTAGAGGTGGATGATGACCTTCTTGGCGCCGGCCAGCGAGTCGAAGGTGCGCTCGATCAACTCCTCCCGCGCCTGCACGAGCACCTGGAGCCACACGTCATCCGGTGCGCGGTGCTCCTCGATGAGCCGGCGGTTGAATGTGAACTCGGTGTTGGAGGCCGACGGGAAGCCGACTTCGATCTCCTTGAAGCCACATTTCACCAGCGTTTGGAACAGTTCCAGTTTTTGGCCGACGTTCATCGGCACGGCCAGCGCCTGGTTGCCGTCGCGCAGGTCCACGCTGCACCACGCGGGCGCCTGGGTGAGGACGCGATCCGGCCACTGGCGGCCGGCCAACGGGACCGGCGGAAACGGCCGGTACTTCATGGATGGAGTCTTGAGCATAGCGATGTCGGGATGGGTGTTAACGCCTGCCGGCGGCCGGGTAAAACAAAAACCCCACCGCCGTCGTGCGGCAGTGGGGTGAAAAGTCTCGTGTGCGAACTAGACCCCGACTGCCGCGCGGCGCAGCAGCAGCGTGTTCAACCGCCGGTTCAGGTTTAATCCGTAGTTCACAGGGATACGGTTAGCGCCGGGACGGGCGGCCGTCAATGGGATTTATTCCGAAACAACCATCATTGATCGGGCCTTTCTCTGGTCCGAAGTGCGCCGGAAGCCGAACGCGGCGCGCCACCCTTTGGAAGCGCAGAGTTGACGGCAACACATTGCCATTCGATACGAATGCCGCGTGGAACCGGGACACCAGACCCCGCACTATTCGCTGTGCGTTGGCCCCCGCCATCGCTTTAATGCGGTCATGTCGCAAGCGCATCGAGTGCCCGTGGCCTTGACCATTGCCGGTTCTGACAGCGGCGGCGGGGCGGGCATCCAGGCCGACCTGAAAACGTTCGCTGCCCTCGGCGTGCATGGCACCAGCGCCATCACCTGTCTGACCGCGCAGAATCCGGGCTGCGTCCTCGACCTCCAGGCGGCCCGGCCGCACATGGTACGGCAGCAAATCGAAGCCGTCTTCGCCGAATTGCCGCCCGCGGCCGTCAAGACCGGTCTGCTCCACTCGGCGGAAGTCATCCGGGTGGTGGCTGCCTTTTTCCGCGCGCCGCGGCGCCCACCGCTGATCGTGGATCCGGTGATGGTCGCGACAAGCGGCGCGCCGTTGCTCCGGCCCGGCGCGATCCGGATCCTGGAGGAGGAATTATTGCCGCTGGCGACCCTGATCACACCGAACCTGCACGAAGCCCAAATCCTCACCGGTCGCCGGCTGACGTCGGCGTCCGACCTGCGCCGGGCGGCCCGGGAGTTGCACCGCCGTTTCGGCTGCGCCGCGCTCGTCAAAGGCGGGCACTTGAAGGGGTTGAAGGAAGCGGTGGACCTCTTCTTCGACGGGAAAACCGAACTGCTGCTCTCCGCGCCGTTCGTGGCAGGGGTGAAAACGCACGGCACCGGCTGCACCTATTCGGCGGCGATCACGGCGTGGCTGGCGCGGGGGCGGGAGTTGACGGCCGCCGTCGAGCAGGCGAAAGATTACGTCACGCAAGCGATTGCCCAAAGCCAGCGCGCGGGCCGGCACTCCGTGCTCCACCACCTTTGGATGCTCCGACAGGGCGGACTCAAGGCCGTCAATGGCCGGGCGATATTCTAAAGAGGGATTTCGTATTGTTGGTGGTTGCGTCATTGAGGCAGCCAGTACCTACAAATATAACTCGTGTATTTACACAAGGTCGAGTTCATGTTGGTAGTGGGATCGGGTCGCAGCGATGATCTCCGTCGGCAGCCCTTGCTCCGTCGTTCGGGGCCTGCGCGGACCCAAACTGCCAAGGGGACTGCACCACTTCCGGACGCGGCGCGCCAGCGGCGTGGACTGCGACGGCCCTCCGCCGCCCTCCGCCATTTCTGCCCCAATGGAGAATCCGTTGGCCTCACGGGACAGGAATTTCCACCTCCGCACTGGGCCTGCTCTCGCCCGCGTCGTTCGCGGCGGTCACGCGCACCTTCACCGTCTTGCCGCTCGGCAGACCGGTCAGGGAAGCGTCGCTGTCCGTCATGGTGGCCACGGCGCGGAAATCGGCGTCCACGCCCAGCACTTGTACCCAGACGCGGTAGCGCGTGGCGCGGCGGGCGTCGGCCCAGTCGGCGTGCAAGGTGCCCGCGCCTCCCGGCGTGAGCACCAGCGCCTCCGGCGCGTCCGGCGTGGAAGCCGCGCCCGGCGCGTTCAGGCCAAAGGCGTCCCAGAGCGGATCGGTGTCGCCGAGCAACTGGCCCAGTTCCGCGATCAAGCCCCTCATGCGCGTGCGCAGCTTGTCCTCGGCGGCGTCGCGCGCGGCCTTCTTATTGCCGGCGTCCGTGTTGCCGTTATTGACGGCGGCTCGGGCGGCGGAGAGTGCCGTGAAGAGCCGTCCGCCCTGGCGGCGTTGACGACGAGCCTGGGCGTGTTGACCTCCATCGCCGGGTTGTCAGTGAAGTATTTCTTCAACCCGCCGCACAGCGTGAGGCGCTCGTCCTGGGTGGTCGGGACGGCGGTGGATGGGTTGGGGAAACCGGTGGCTTCCCAGGCGGCGCTCCAGACCTCGCCCAGGCCTTGCGCGAGCACAGCGCGGGCAGCCTTGAGGAACGCGCGGCTGTTCGAGTCCGCAATGCGCAGGGCGGTGGCGAAGCCGTCCTTGGCGGACTTGGCTGCGGCATAGACGCTCTCGGCGGTCCTAGCGGCGTCGAGATCGGCGCGAAAGACCGGTTCGGTATTTTGTTTGATATCCACAGCCGCGCCGTGGTTGTGGAGGCCGTCGGCCATGTCTTCGCCCAGCGCGAACAACTGCGGGCGCCCGCTTGGGAAGGTGTTATTCATGATTTTGGGAGTTGGATGTTAAGAGTCAAAAGTTGGATATAAAACCACGTAACATGCTGTCATTGATTGCCTTTCACGCCTGAGTCGGCTGCGGACAGCACCGGATAATGGATCTTTGGGACCTGTTGGCGCCAACCGGGGGGGTAAAAGGCCGTTTTTCCAGGCCGGTTCGTCCCAATCGTGTGGCGAAAGCGGCTTTCCAAGGCAGATTTTGGCCAACCTTGGGACGAGAGCCGCTTTCCGTGGCTGGCTGGTGCCAATTGAGCGGCCACGGCCGTTTTGGCGGCGGGGCTGGAGCCAACTGGGAATGGAAATAGGCTGTCTGAGGCTGGATGGATCCGGCCGGGGGACGGAAACGGTTGGGGGGAAGCCGCCGGCGCGGCGGGTGCGGTACCACTCTTTCAGTCCACGTTCCCGCAGCAGCCAACCCGCCTGAAGGCGAACTTCCGAACGAACGGTATCGCTCCCTGACCTGCGGAGATCCCCAGTGTGGACCGTGTTATCCCAAGTGTCCCACATGACTGGTCGAGTCTCGAACTTCAAGCCGGTCGCGACTGTCAAACTTTTTTTGGGCAGTCGCTTGGCGCAGGGTGCATCTTGACACTGTTCTTAATTTAGCTGCCAGACTTGGGACCAGTCATGGTTGCGGCGGGCGACTTCGAGCGCCATGAGACGGCGGCGACCGGGCTCGGTCCAAAACTGGCCACAG
>JAJXZI010000108.1 GCA_021780115.1 bacterium
CGACTACGCTGAAGCGGCGCGGCTGGTCGCGGAGATGAAGGCCGCCGGGATTGCGCCGAATCAGTTCACATACTCATCGCTCTTTTCTAAGGAGCCCCCGATACAGGCGGCAAGGGAGATTCTGGATTGGTATTACCAACAGGCTTACCACGGATCGAACCCGCTCAATGGATTGATCGCTTCCTTTCGGAAGGGCGAACGCATTGACGATGCCTTGGAGATCGCTTTGGAGCACCCACACCTCAGTTCGGCTCAAAGCCTGATGAAGGACTATCCGGTCCAAGCGAAAGCGAGATTTCAAGAAGCCAAGCGCACGACAACCGAACACCCGACCGCCGATTTCGCTCTTGGGGCCTTGTATCGAGTGACTGGAGATGTTGAGTCTGCAAGACTCCATTTGCAGAAGGCTTTGTCTGCCGCACAACACCCGAATCAGAAGCGGACGATCCAGAATTGGTTGCAGGAACTCCCTGGTGTGTAACAAGCATGCGTCGCGCGCGGTGCTGACGCTGCTGGCCGGTCCCGGCGTGGTGTGGGAGCTGGCGTTCGGCAGTTGGATGCTGCTCCAGCCGGAACGCATCAACGCCTACGCGCAGGCCGTGATCCGGACGTTGCCGGCGGACGAGCATCAGCGCGGCTGCCTGATGGAGGAGCGGGTCGTGAAGGGCGACCTGGCGTATGAATCCTCGATGCCGCGGCTCGCGTGCGACGAGGAACGGTTCATCCTGCTGGCCATGCACCAGACGCTGGTGGAGCGCGGCCTTTGCCTGCGCCAAGCCGGCCCCAGAGGGGCCAAATGTGAATAGCTCCAGCGCAACCGGGGGAAATTGCGTGCCAAGATGCCTCACCCCGGAGGGGTTGAATCAGGACGGTTTGCGTCATTGGTTGGCCGCGTTGGACCGCTCCGGGGTCCGGAACATTCGGAACGCCGTTTCCCCCCGGTTGCACCGGGGGGCGATTCACATTCAATCCCTGCGGGATTCCGCCGATGGAATTGACGCTTGACGGCAAGCGGCATGTGGCCGCACTGACTTTGGCAAACCGGTCTTCCACGACGCTGCGAACAGCGGGTGCCGCTTTGGGATGAGATGGAGCAGTGTTTCGCCAGCCCGGAGATTCAGCAACGGGTGAGCGACTTGCAGGAGGAGTCCGCCATCGAGTTGAGCAACCAGAGCAAGGAACGCGCGCTGGTGGGCGAGCAGCATCATGCAGAGGCGGTCGATGCCCAGACCCATGCCGCCGGCGGGCGGCCTGCCGTGCTCCAGCGCCGTCAGAAAATCCTCGTCGAGTTTCTGCTGTTCGCCGCCGGCCTGGTGCTCTAGGCGCTCGCGCTGCTCGATGGGGTCGTTCTGCTCGGTGTAGGCCGGCGCGATCTCCTGGCCGTTGATGCAGCACTCGAAGACCTCGACGGTCGTCGGGTCGTCGGGCGAGAGCTTGGCCAGCGGGATCAACTCCTTCGGCGCGTGGGTCTGGCGCGGCAACTTTCAAGCCCCGCCCCATTTCCCCAGCCAGTAATACACACCCCGGCCGCTTGCAACCCGGCCAGTAGTGCCTGGCGGGCGGGGCCTTTCACTTGGGGCGCGGCCCCGCCACCATGTTGACGCCCCAGCAGTCCGGCCAACCCGCCCGCCTTGAGCGCGTTCAGCCAGGCAAAAACGCCGGCGGTTGATCCCCCAACTGCTCCGCAATCTGGGCTGCGGTCATCGGACCTCTGGCGGCCAGGCGCGCGGCCAGCAGCCGCTGCTGGCTTTTCACATCCCGGCCCGTCCGCAACGCAACGGCCACCGCCTGCGCCCCATCAGGTCGGTTCACCTGGTATCGCTTCGACATGTCCTTCTTTGCCCGCATCGCCAGAATAGTGCAATCCCAAGCTGAGATTGGTAGAATAGCCCCGGGCCAGCGAGCGCCGCGAGGGCCGCTCCGTTTCTCGCCGACGGTTGGACGACTTGGAAAAATCCGCGTCCCCAGCACCGGGCTGGAGCCGCGTGGCCCCGCATCCGACCAAGCCGAACCCCGGCAAGGCGAGGTTCCCGCCAAGCTGCGCTCCCCAAGGCTGCCGGGCTGGAATTGGTGCGACGGACATGGGCACCCAGGCTCCGTCGGCAGATTCACGGCGTGTACGGCACGGTGCCGGTGGCGTCCACGGTGTAGCCCCATTGCCGGAGGTAGGCGGTGCCGGGCAGAAACTGGTCGTGCGTCGCCGCCCGTCTGCGGCGCAGCGCGGCCTCGAGCTTGGCCTGGAGCTTCAGGAACTTCGGGTGGCCGGCCAGGTTGTTCGTCTGCCACGGATCCCGCGCGTCGTCGAACAGCAGCCACGGGCCATCCAAATCGCGGACATACGTGTACCGCGCCGTGCGCAGGCCGCGGTATTCCTTGCCGCCGACCTGGCGCGTCCACTGGCCGAACGGCGCCACGCAGGAGAGCAGCGCGGCGCCCGGCGATGGACTCTTGCCGCCGCGCAGGAAACCGCTGAAGTCGAGGCCCTCCACCGTCTTTGGAATCGGCACCCGGCAGAGGCCCAGGAGCGTCGGCATCAGGTCTTCCGAGGCGAGCAACTCGTGCGTGGTCCGCGCCCGGCGGTCGCCGAAACCGGCCGGCCAGTGGAACAGGAGCGGCACGCGGATCGCCTCGTCGTAGGGCTGCTGTTTGTTCCGGCTGCCGTGCGCGCCGAGCAAATCGCCGTGGTCGGCCGTGAACACCAGGAGCGTGTTGGTTTCCAGCCCCGTCGCGCGCAGCGTGGCGCGGAGTTCGCCGAGACACGCGTCCAGGGCGGAGCAGTGGGCGTAGTAGCCGGCGAGCATCTGGCGGGCGGCGTCCCGCATTTGCGGCGGCACGTTCGGGTTGAGCTGGAGCTGCGCCGGATCGTAAAGCGCGCGGTACGGCGGCGGGGCGGTCTGATACGGATCGTGCGGCGGACCCCAGGCGAGGAACAGGAGGAACGGCCGGGGAGATTTCGCGTGGTCGCGCAAGTACTGCCGGGCGTCGCGCGTCTGGGCCATGGCGTCGTAGCCCTCCCACTTCAGCTTCTCGGGGCCGTCGGCGTAGTAAAACGAGTGGTTGTAGTCGTGCGTGCATTCCAGCGCCTTCCAATAATCAAAGCCCTGGCGGCGTTCGCGGGGGATGAAGCTCGAGCGGCCGTCGCCGTTGAGGTGCCACTTGCCGATGTAACCGGTGTCATAGCCGGCGTCGCGGAGCACCTTGCCCAGGGTCACGGCGTTCGGGGAGAGCGGCACGTCGTTCATGAACACGCCGTGGGTCAGCGCACGCTGGCCGGTCAGGATCGAGGCGCGCGCCGGGCAGCAGACCGGCACGCTGGAGAGGGCGTGGTCGAAAACGACCGTGCCGCGCTCGCGGCTGAGTCGATCCAGATTCGGCGTTCTGACGTTCGGATCGCCCGCGAAGCCAAACGCCTGAGCGCGCCACTGGTCGGCGATGACGAACACGATGTTCGGACGCGGCCGGCTTGACTGCGCGCCGTGACTGCCCAGCGCAAAGCCCACCAAGAGGCAGGCGAGGACTGGGGTGAGGGAGTTGTTGTGAGTCTTGAGGTTCAAGGGAAGGTTCGTGGCCACGACGGGAAAGATCATTCCGCGATGCTCAGGCGGCGCTTCATTTCCAGCCGGGAAACGCCGGCGCCGAGTCCCGCATCGTGAGACGGCGGAAATTGGTGACCCGGTGGAAGGTCATAAAGTTCGCGTCGTGATAGCTGTGCGCGCCGCCGAGGCCGTCGTCGTACGCGGTGCGGCAGATGGCGATGAGGTCGTCGCCATCGAACTGCCAATCGACGTATTGGAAACCGTGCCGGGCCGCGTCCGGGTGGTGGAGCAGGACGCAGCGGACGGTCCAGTGTCGCAGGTCCGGTGACGACGTGAGCGCCAGCGTATTGCGGACGCTGCCGGGGCGAGCCTGGTTCTGCTGGGGCGGCGGCACCACGGTGGCCAGCGACCAGTAAAGGCCGCTCCGGGGGTCGAACCGGACCGTGAACTTTTTCGCGCCGCCGGGAATATCGACGAAGCCGGTCTGCGGCTCGAAGCTCGCAGCGCGGCCATCGTCGCTGATCCGGACGAGGGCCGCCTTCTCCGGGTAGCAGGACGTATCGACCCGGAGCAGGTCCACGATCTGGCCGTCGGGCGTGACGACGGCGTTGCCTTCGAGCCAGCCGGCGAAGTCGCCCGCCAGCCATTGCGGGTCGCGGCCGAGCCGGTTGCTGCAACGCCAATTCGCGGCCTGGAGCAGATCGGCGTCCTCCGGCACGGACATCATGAACGCATGGAAGTAGCTCCCCCAACCGCCCGGCCCCATCGTGTCTTCCATCGCGCGCCAGAGGCGTCCGCCGTGCGCGACCACCGGCACGGGGGCGCAGTGGTATCGGCCGTCGTCCAGCAGCAGCCCGGAATCCTTGTCCCTTGGCGTGGTCCAGGTCTGGCCGCCATCAGTCGAGCGCCGGATCACGGCGAAGCCGTTCTCGCGGCTCGTGCCGATGAGGTAGAGCGCGCCGCGATGGACGAAAAGCGTGGACCACCATTGGCCATCCAGTTCGGTGAGCCGGTGCCAAGTCGCCCCGCGGTCGCGTGAGCGGAACACCGCCGTGCGCCGATTCTGGCTGCCGGGACCGAAGAAGTCGTGGGACGCCAGGTAATCGCCGTTGGTCCCCACGGCCAGGCTCGGCGAGCCGATATACACGCGCGACAAGGCGGGGCTGTGGTCAACGACGACGCCGGGGACTTGGCGGAAATCCGGTGTCGGGGATTCGGCGGTCAGGCCTGCCATCACGCCGAGGCCGGCGAGGCTTGCGATCAACGCGAACGGAATCCGGTTCGTCACGTTCGAGAAGGCGCCTTCAAGTTGTTTACCGCGAAGTCACCGCCAGCCTGACGGCTTTTGCCAGGACGATGGCCTACTCGATCTTCCATTCCAGAATCCCACCGGAGAAGTCCGGTTTAAGCTGCACTTCCAGGCGGAGCGCGGCGGTTTCGACTGACTCGAACGCCACGCGGTTGAACTGGTTCGGGCGTGTCCCGAATTCGCCGCGGGCGTTGACCGGCTGCCACCCGCTGCCTGTCTTGTAAAGCAGCCGCCACGATTCGGGCACGCGGCAACTGCCGGTGCCAGTGTCGTCAAACCAATATACGCTCACCGCCGAGACTTTCTTGGGTTGGACAAAGTCGTACTGCACCCACTCCTTCGAGCCGCGGTGATCCCACCAAGTGAAACGCGGAATGCTTTGGTCATTGGAACTGGCGGGTTCCACGCCATCGCTGAGCGCGTCCACGGTGTCGTTCTCGTTGCAGTGCGACGCGCTGGCCTTGTAGGCCGCCGGCTTCGGTTGCGGCGCCGCGACCCACTCGTGGGCGTCCGCACCGGTGCGGACGGTGGGGAAGCAGGCGATGCGCAGCCGGGCCGCGCCCATCGGGATGAGCGTGATCGTCTCGACCGGCTCGTCGGATTTCGCCGGGCTTTGCTGGAGCGGGCCGACCACATTGAACCGGTCCGCCTGCCATTGCGGAATTTTGCGCGCTTGGACGGTCATTGTGATCGGCGTGGTTTCGGGGGTAAAGGGCTGCGACTGCGGCCCGAGCAAACCGGTCTTGAAGCTGAGATTGAAGGACTGCGTCGGGTCCGACCCGTTCAACACGAGGCCGTAGTTCCACGGTGACTCCGGCAGCACCTCCCACTCCGGCCAGTTGGGATTGCGATTGCCGTAACGTTCCCATTTTTCCTTGATCGCCAGCGCGAAGCTCAGCGGGCCGTAATCCACCGACACCGCGTCCTTGTTCTTCGCCCACTTGCGCACGGCGACGTGCATCCGCAACCCAAGCGCGACGGTGTCGCCGTCCTTCCACTGGCGGTTGACGACAAGAAAGGAAAGGGGCCGGCCCTTGTCCTCGACATTTTGACCGTTAACCTGAAGCGCAGTTCCATCGCACCAGCGCGGCACGCGGAGATAGAGCGGGAACTCCACTGGCCTCGGCGTCGTGAGCTTCAAGTGGATCCAGTCAGCGAAGGGATAATCGGTATCCTCGACAATCTTCACCGCCGTGCCGTCGCCGACTTTGGCGCTGACTTCGCTCGCGGCGTAGAGCGAGGCGCACAAGCCGTTGTCGGGCGTGGCGAGCCAGAGTTCCTCGGCGTAATATGGCCAGCCGTGCGAGACGTTGTGCTGGCAACAGCGATAGACCTCGTACGGGCTGTAGGAGAACATCGTCCCGCCGTTCTGCACGTCGGGGGACTTGTTGCCGCGGTCGAGCTGAATCTGGTTCGCGCAGGTCAGGTAGTGCAGGCCCTTCGCGTCGGGCGTCAGCGCGGCCGGCAGGCTGTTGAACGCAAGCTCCTCGCAGCGGTCGGCCCAGAGCGGATTGCCGGTGATTTTCGTCAGCATCTCGAAGCTGTGCATGAACTCGACGATGCCGCACGTTTCGAAACCGCCACGCGGATCGACGTAGCCGGGCCGCGCGTTTTCGTCGGCCACGAACGTGCCGCCGGGGAACTGCCCGTAGACGCCGATGGCCTTTTCGTAGTTGCTCTCGGCGGAGTGGAGGTCCCGCGGGTCTTTCGACTGCATCCAGGCCACCGTCCCGGCGCGGAAGCCCTGGGCGAAGTTGACGTTGTGCCAGTTGAGGTCGCCCCGGTCCCAGTGCTGCATGTGCTCGTGGATCTTCTTCGCGAGGTCGAGCAGCCACGCCTCGCCGGTGCGATTGTAGAGCCAGAAGACGCTCTCGATGTTGTCGCCGGCGCGAATCTTCGGCCAGTAACCCTCGCCGAACGCCGTCGCCGGAAGCTGGTTCTGCCATTGGAAGTAGCGCGTCATGAGTTCGATCACGCGCCGGTCGCCGGAGAATTCGTAGTACGACTGGAGGACGTTGAGCATGACCATGTGCGGCCAGAGGTCGGGTTGGCCGTCGAGGCTGGTGAGCAAGGCGCGCGGGCCGAACCAGCCGTCCGCGCGCTGCGAGGTGAACATCATCTCGATCCAGGGCTTGGCCTGCGCGATCACAGTCTCGTCTTTCAGCACGTAGCCGAGGTCGCCGAAGCCCTTGAGCCAGTACGGCAGTTCCTCCCAGCCCCGCTCGCCTTGGCCGTCCTTGTTGCCCCAGGCGCTCTTGGTGAAGTCGAGCCAGGGCGAAATCTCCTGCAAGTGGCCGGTCATCCCATCGCGCTCCGACTCGAGTTGATGGCGCAGCCAGCCGCGCGGCGTGATGCTGCCGATGGGCAATTTCACGAACGGACTCGGCTCCAGCGGGGCGCGATTGCTGACGTAGAACCGGTTCGTGCCCGCCACGTCCGGCCGGTCAACGACGCGGAACTCGGCGCGCGAAAGGTTCACGGGGGAGAGGCTCAGGATGCTCACGAGGACGAAACGAGACGCCGTGGTTCGGAGTAGGCCAATCCGGTTGGCGGTCATTGGTGTGCTGCGGGTCGCAGACCCGCGCTCCGGAGCGCGACTCCGTGAGTCGCCGCGGTCCCGGTGGGCAAAGAACCGGATAGGCATAGTTCGGCGAGGATCAGTCATGTCTGCTCCTTCCTAGCGTGCGCCGCTCGGGTTGACAATGGGAAAAACGCCGCCTGGGAACGCCAAAATGGGAACGCAGTCGCCCAGTCCATGCGCTTGCGAATTGGCGGCGAAGGCGCAGGTGGGCGCGGGGTTTCTCCCGGTGCGACGGCGGCTGGCGGTCCGGACTGGAGCCGGCCGGCCGTCGCACGACGAAGCGGGAGCTTGAATCACCGTTGGGTGGCGCGGGATTCTCCCCGCCTGCGGATTTCAGCCCCGGTTTTCTTGTGTTTCGTGGTTCTTGCTTCTGCCGGGATACGGCCGGGGGGTACGCCCAGCTACTTTCTCCTGGTGATCCGACGCCGGTTCCCGTTTTGAACTGTCGCCGAGGGGGCAATTCAGTTTCTTGCAGGATCAAAGGGAGGAACGCGGGAAAGAGTAGCTGCCCGCGGCCGTTGCGCCAGAGCCTCTCCCAATGGAGTAACGGTTCATCCCCGCGCGGGCTCCAGAATTGGCCGGTCCACTTGAACCGGCATTGACTCTGCCGGCCGGTCGCCTCTCCCGGCCTGCCGTCTTTCCCCAATTTTGCCGAAGGTTGACTTTCATCAAGTCTTCGGGACAGGCTCTCGCTAATCTAACGCCGGACCGGAATCAGTTCCGACGGCCGCCGGATCCGTGAAGGCCGCCCGCCGGATTGAGCCGGGACGACACTGCCAACTCACAACCATGAAGCTGCGTCTCAAACAACTGTCGTTGCTGGTTGCTCTCCCGCTGATCGCCCTGCCGCACGCCGGCCCGGCGACGGAAGCCCCCAGCGCCCCCACCGCCACCCCGGAGCAGAACAAGGCCTGTGCCGACTGCCACCGCAAGACCTCGCCCGCCTTGGTCATGGAATGGGAACGCTCCGCGCACGCCCGGAATACCGTCGGTTGCCTCGACTGCCACGGGGCGACCCCGCAGAAGGCCGGGGCGTGGCGGCACGAGGGCACGTGGATTACGACGCTCGTTACCCCGAAAGACTGCGGCCAGTGCCACGCGGTGGAGGCCGAAGAGTTTGCCCGCAGCCACCACGCCCGGGCCGGGGAAATTCTCGCCAGCCTCGACAACGTCCTGGCCGAGAAGGCAGCCGGAATGCCTGGGAACATTGCCGACGCCGTCAATGGTTGCTGGCAGTGCCACGGCAGCCTCATCAAGTTTCAACGCGACGGCAAAGGACAGATCGTCCGCGCCGGCGCCGAGGGCCGACCCGTCCTGGACGCCGCCACCTGGCCCAACAGCGGCATCGGGCGCCTGAATCCCGATGGCTCGAAGGGCAGTTGCCATGCGTGTCATTCGCGGCACTCCTTCGAGGCCAAGCTCTCGCGGTCGCCGGAGAACTGCGGCAAATGCCACATGGGACCAGACCATCCGCAGATCGAGATTTACAACGAATCCAAGCACGGGATCGCCTTCCAGGCCAACCGGGAGCAAATGGCGCTGGCGAAGGACAGTTGGGTGTTGGGCCGGGATTATTCGGCGGCGCCCACCTGCGCCTCCTGCCACCTCGGCAGCTACATGACCCGCACGGGCGCCTCTCGCGCCAACAGTCACGACGTCGGCGAGCGCCTCTCGTGGACGCTTCGGCCGGTGATCAGCACCAAGCTCAATCTGGTGATCTTCGACGACGGTTTCCGCGAGGATTTTCCCGAAGCGCGGTCGTTGCCGCGGCTGGGCGAAACCCTTTCGACGACCGAGCAGGCGGTCACGAACGAGAACCTGGTCAGCCGCTCCGTGGCGCGGAAGGTGGCGAAAATTGTCACCTGGCAGGAGCGGCGCGCGGCGATGAAAGGCGCCTGTCTCAACTGCCACAGCGACGCCTTCGTGGACGGGTTCTATCATCAGTTCGATGACTTGGTGACGCTCTACAACGAGAAGTTCGCCCGACCGGCCCAGCAATTGATGACCGCGCTGACCGCGGACGGGGCGCTCAATCCCAACGCGCCGTTCGAGCACGAGGTCCAATGGGTCTTCTGGGAGTTGTGGCACCATGAGGGACGCCGCGCCCGCCACGGCGCCAGCATGATGGGGCCCGACTATACGCACTGGCACGGCATGTACGAGGTTTCCAAACATTTTTACGAGAAGTTCCTGCCCGCCGTCGTTGAAGCCGCCCGGGCCAAGAGCCCGGAGCTGGGGCGCAAGTACGAACAGCGGGTTAGCCAACTCCTGACGCAGCCGGAGCATCGCTGGCAAAAGGGACTCACTCCGCAGGAGGCCCAGGCGCTGCGGGACAGTTACAAGCAGCGTTATAGCCAGTAGGCTGGGCGGCCGCAGCCAGTCGTGGGACGCCCGGTGGTCGCGAACCGCCCGGCGGCCCGCCTTTGGTGGCGATTAAGGTTGAAAAGGCGCGGGCGGTCGGCTAGGAAATCCCGCGTTCGTTCTCTGGCGTTTGAAACCAGCAAACACAACAACACCGTAGATCACTGCGAAGAGTGCCCAAGCTGTCACCATGAAAACACATTTCCCCGGCATCAAACCGGTTGTCTATGAAGGCCCCCGCTCGAAGAATCCGCTCGCCTTCAAACACTACAACCCCGACGAACGCGTCGAGGGAAAGACCCTGAAGGAGCACCTGCGCTTCTCGGTGGTTTATTGGCACACCTTCCGCAACGCGCTGTCCGACCCGTTCGGCGCCGGCACGGCGATCCGCCCCTGGGACGACGGATCGAACTCCGTCAAGAACGCCCAGACCCGCGTCCGCGCCGCCTTCGAGTTCATGGAGAAGCTGGGCGCGCCGTTCTACGCCTTCCACGACCGGGACGTGGCGCCGGAAGGCAAGGACCTCCGCGAGACAAACAAGAACCTCGATGCCGTCGTGAAGGTGCTCAAGGAGGAACAGCAACGGACCGGCATCCGCCTGCTTTGGGGCACGGCCAACCTGTTCTCCCATCCGCGCTACCTGCACGGCGCCGCCACGAGTTGCAACGCCGACGTCTTTGCCTTCGCCGCCGCGCAGGTGAAAAAGGCGCTCGAAGTCGCGCACGAATTGGGCGGCGCCGGCTATGTCTTCTGGGGCGGCCGCGAAGGGTACTCGACGCTGCTCAACACCGACCTCAAACGGGAGCAGGAGCACCTGGCCAAGTTCCTGCACTTGGCGGTGGACTACAAGAAGCGGATCGGTTTCCAGGGCCAGTTCTACATCGAGCCGAAACCCAAGGAGCCGACCAAGCACCAGTACGACTCCGACGCCGCCGCCTGCCTGAATTTTCTCCGCCAATTCGATCTGCTGTCGCACCTCAAACTCAATCTCGAAACCAACCATGCCACGCTGGCCGGCCACACGATGCAGCATGAGCTGGAAGTCGCCGGCGCCGCCGGCGCCCTCGGCTCCATCGACGCCAACACCGGCGACGAGCTGCTCGGCTGGGACACCGACCAGTTCCCCACCAGCGTTTACCTGACCACACAGATCATGCTGACCATTCTCAAGTACGGCGGCCTCGCGACCGGCGGCGTGAATTTCGACGCCAAGGTCCGGCGCGAGAGCTTCGAACCGGTGGACTTGTTCCACGCGCACATCGGCGGCATGGACACCTTTGCCCGGGGCCTGAAGATCGCCGCCGCCATCCGCAAGGACGGCCGGCTCGCCGAATTCGTGCGGCAGCGCTACGGCTCCTGGGACAGCGGCCGAGGCGCCCAGATCGAGCGCGGCCAGACCAGTTTCGGGGAACTCGAAGCCGCCATGCTCAAGCAAGGCGAAGCCGCGCCGAACGTCAGCGGCCGCCAGGAATATCTCGAGAACCTCATCAACGAATTTCTCTGAGCCGGTCCCGCCGGCGCCGGCGGGCGCGGCTTCCCGGCGCAAACCGCGTGAACGCGGCGCGCTGGGCGCCGCGCGCCGGCGTCAGGTCTGCCGCCCGAACTTCTTCTCCAGCTCGCGATAGTTCATCTCCAGCAGCGTCGGGCGGCCGTGGGGGCAGGTGTACGGCATGGCGCAGCGGCGCAGGTCCTCGATCAGGTTTTCCAGCTCGGCGCCCACCAGCGGGTCGTGCGCTTTGACGGCGTGGCGGCAGACGGTCTTGGCCACCGTGTGTTCACCCAGGCGGAGGGAGTTGACTTCCTTCCCCACGGCCTTGAGTTCATCCACCAGGTCGAGGACGAAGCGGCGCGGATCGCTCGCCTTCACGAACGGCGGGAGCGCATCGAGGAGGAAGGTGCGCTCGCCGAATTCGCTCAGCCCGACGCCCAGCCGCGTCAGCGCCGGCAATTGCTCGCGCAGAAATTGTGCGTCCCGCGGGGACAGTTCGATCGTCTCCGGCAGCAACAACCGTTGCGAGGGCGCCTGGTCGGCCCGCTCCAGCCGGGTCAGCATCTGCTCGAACAGCACCCGCTCGTGCGCCGCGTGCTGGTCCAGCAACACCAGGCCGCGGTCCGACTCGAGCACGACGTAGAGCCGGCCGATTACGCCGACCAGCCGCAGCGGCACGCCGAGCAACGGGACCGGCTCGGCGGAGGGCGGAGGGGCCGCGGCCGGGAGAGCGGTTAAACCGGGCACTCTGGATTCGATCCCCGGAGCCGGAACCGCGGGCAGAGTGGCTGACGGCGGCGCGACGTCCACGCGCAAGGGCGGTTGCGGCGCCGCCGGCGTGGACGGTTCCGCTGTGACCGGCGGCGGCAGGGTGGGGCGCGGAATCGGCAGCGTTGCCTGCTCGGCGCGCCTCTCCGCTTCCGCCGGCAACGCGGCGCCGGCGGCGGATGACGCGCCTCCTGGCGGGGACGCTGCGTCTTGGGCCTTTGAACCGGGGCCTTTGAACCCGGCCCCCGCGTGGAATTCCAGCAGCGTTTCCCGCACCGCCTGCGCCACCCGCCGGCGCACGTCAAACTCGCGGTGGAATTTCACCTCGCGCTTGGTCGGGTGAATGTTCACGTCCACCGCCGCCGGATCGATTTCCAGGAACAGGCAGCCGACGGGGTAGCGGCCCTTCATGAGCGCGGTGTGGTAGCCCTCGAGCAGGGCGAGATTCAAGCCCCGGTTCTCCACCGGGCGCCGGTTCACAAACAGATGCTGGTCCTCGCGGGTGGCGCGGGACACGCCCGGCGCTCCGAGAAATCCCCAGACGAGAAAGTCCGAAGTCCCCGGTCCGAGGTCCGCAGCGGGCGGCGCCGGCTCGCCCCGGTCCGGCGCGGCGGGGAGCGGCGCGTGGTGGTGGACGGGCAGCAACTTCACGTCGCCGCCGAGCACCGCGCGCAGCCGTTCCCGCAACGCCGCCAGGCGCGCCGGGATTTCCGGACCGGACCGGACCGGCGGCAGTTGCCAGATCACCCGGCCATCCTTGTGGAACGTGAACGCGACTTCCGGGAACGCCAGCGCGGCCAGCGTGAGGTAATGCTGGACGTGGGCCGCCTCCGTCTCCTCGCTGCGCAGGAATTTGCGCCGCGCCGGCAGGTTGAAGAAGAGTTGCCGGACTTCCACGCTCGTCCCCGGCGCGCGGCCAGCCGCCTTGACTTCCAGGATCTTCCCGCCGGCCACGAGGATTTGCGTCGCCTCGGGCGCGTCGCCGTCGCGCTCCCGCGTCGTCAGGGTGAAGCGGCTGACGCTGGCGATGCTGGGCAGCGCCTCGCCGCGAAAGCCCATCGTCGCGAGCGCGGCCAGGTCCTCGGCGCGCTGGATTTTGCTGGTGGCGTGGCGCTCCAGGCAGAGCAACGCGTCGTCGCGGCTCATGCCCAGGCCGTCGTCGCCCACGCGGATCAGGCTGCGCCCGCCGGCCTGGATTTCGACGGTGATCCGGCCGGCCCGGGCGTCGAGCGCGTTCTCGACCAACTCCTTCACGACGCTGGCGGGCCGCTCGACCACTTCGCCGGCGGCGATCTGGTTGGCGACCTGTTCGGACAGCAGACGGATGCGGTTCATGACGGCGACGCGCAAGATGAATCAGCCCTCCCGGAATTGAAAACGGAAAAGCCGGCCCTCGCCTCCGCGGGGGCGGGAAATCGGTCGCGCCACCGCGGAGCGCGGGGTGTCCGCCCTGCGCGTTCGCGCCTGCGCCGGCCGGCTCGGCGAGGCGGACGGTCCTGGCGGGCTTGTGTTCAGGGACTGGCGGGCTAGGTTTTCCGCCGGACCGTCAATTGAAATCAACGCCATGTCTGCCAAAACTGCTTCGCTTCTGCTGGCGCGGGGGCTGTTGTCGCGCTGGTTCGGGGGTGGGCGACAGCCGTGGAGCAATTTTGGACGAAGACATTGCTGGATAAGCCGTTGCCGATCGCACACTGTTTAACAGCACGAATATGGCGATAAGATCTCTGCCCCGGAAGTCGCTTACTTGGCTGTTAGACGGCGTGAGTTCCCGCTCTTTGCACTGTCTAAACCGGCGTGAAGAGCAATTCCGAGTCTGCAAAGGCATTCACGCTTGTTGAATTGTTGGTGGTCATCGCCATCCTTGGAATCTTGTTGGCGTTGCTTTTGCCTGTGTTATCGAGAGCGAAGGCGAGAGCCCGTTTGACGCAGTGTCAAAACAATCTGAAACAGATTGGTCAGGCAATGAGGATGTACTTGGATGCAAACGGGACGTGGCCGAACCATCCGTTCCGTTTGGGGGAATTATCTCAAAAATATAACCAAGCGAGTATTCACGAACCGCCGACACACAGCAGCATCTGGTATTGTCCTTCGTGGAAAGACGGCGTGGGAAGGGACGCCCTGGGAAATTATTTGCTTAACCTGAATGGCAGCGGAGATGTCAATTTTTTTGCAGCGCGTTCGGCGGATAAGCCGTTGGGGATTGGAAGCGGACCGGGTGGAAGCCGTGGCAGGCGGGAGCAGGAAATCGTCAACCCGGCGGACATGATTGTGATGGGTGAGATGTGCGAAACAAAGTTTTTCATTTTACCTCCGCCAAGGTTCTGGGCGAATTTTCCATTTAATCGTTCTTACGGATATCGTTTTCTGTTTCGTCACAACGAACGCGCCAATTCCCTGTTTGGCGATGGTCATGTTGAATCGGCAAACCGCGAAGGTTTGATTGGTAAAGCGGATTCGATCCGTCGCCGTTGGAATTACGACAACCAACCGCATGACGAAAATTGGAGATGATGAGCGCGCCACCTAACAAGCTGGAGCCAACAGCCGGCCCGCCTGCCGTGAGGGACGGCGACTGGACATTTGAGAGTCAGAGTTGCAGGTTGAGCCAGCGTCTGGCGGCTGTGGTTCAGCTTGGACGTTAACCGGCCAGGTCGTTCATCAGCCGCCGCTCCGCTTCCGCGTTGCCGAGGCCGTGCCGGGCGCGCATCACGGCGACCCCGACGACGGGCGGATAGGCTTGGTCGGCTTTCATCCGCGGTTCGACGTGCTCGATGACTTCGAAGAGCAGCCGGTTCGCCTCGATATAACTCAGGCCGGTGAGTTGCTGGAGGTAGCGGGTCGCGCGGTCGATGAGCTTCAGGTTGCTGGGCACGACCCAGATCATGGTGTTGCCCAGCACGCGGCCCAGCCGCACCATCGTGGCGGTGGAGAGCGCGTTGAGCAGCATCTTCAGCCCGGCGCGCGTCACGCCGTCGAGCAGGAAGTCGCTCTCCGGCAGGCGCAGCAGCACCGGGACGCACTCCGGATTCCACTGCGCCGTGAAGCCGCCGACTTCCCGGACCGCCTCGTCCCGGCCCAGGAACACCAGGCCCGTGCGGGCGCCGGCCGCGCGCGCGGCGTCGAGGTGAGCGCGGTGAAAACCGCCGGGTGACCGCAGCGAATCCCGCTCCGTTTCGGAAAGGACGCCGACGGCGCAGTCCCCGGCGCGCAACGGACGGTGGCGCAAACCGTCGCGGCCCAGCTTGAAGCGCATCAGTTCGGCGCCGCCGATCTTGCGGACGATCTCGGCGGTGCGCTCGAACCGGTCCCGGCTTACCAGTTCCCGAATCTCGGCTGGCGTCCACTCGACGCAGTGGGGCCGGCGCTGGAGGAGGCGTTCCCAGGCGCGCGGCGTGTCCGCGTCGGGCAGGAAGAGGAACGCCCACGACTCCGTCGCCGCGGGGTCGTCGAACTTGCGGAACGCCGGCGTGCAGTAGGTCGGCGAGCGCTCCGTGGTGTCCGTGAGCACGTCGATGCCGAACCGGTCGGCGAAATAATTGTTCTTGTGGCCGGCGCGATAGACCGATTCCTCCAGCGCCACCAGCGCGGCAAGCTGCGAAAGAAACGGCGCGGACTTCAGGTTCGCGTGCAGCTCGGTCAGGTGCGCCAGGAACCGCGCCGGCACGGCCGCCGCATCCAGCGCGCACGGCCCGCCGGGCTCCAATTCCTGCATCAAGTCGCGCAGCACCATCTCCAGGACCGTCAGCAGCACGCACAATTGGATCGTCGTCGCCTGCATCCGCGTCGAGCCGGTGATGGCCATCGGCCCGGTGGTGAGGTTGAGCTTCTCGATGCGCGGCTCCTCGATCACCTCGCGGCTGCGCTCGACGTGTTGGCGGAGCACGGCGTCCGGATTGTTATAGACAAAATAGACCTTCGCGCCAGCCTCCACTCCCTGCCAGGCCGTGCCGATGACGAACGACGTTTCGCCGCCTTCGGTAATGGCGAAGACCACGTCGCCCGCCGCCACGCCCAGGTCGCCGAGTTGTTTTCGGCCGAACGCGGTGAAATCCTCGAAACCCTCGACGGATTTAATAAGCGCGAAATCTCCACCGGCCATCACGCTGAAGGCGCGGTCCTCCCAGTCTTCCGGCGGCGGCGAGCAGGCCAGGCCGCGCGTCCGCTGGCGCCGCCAGAAATCGCGCCAGATCGAGACGAGCTGGATGCTCAACCGGCCCGTCGAACCGCAGCCGGTGAAGAAGATCCGTCCGCCGCGCCGCAGCGCGCCCAGCACCGCTTGCTGGACCTCCCCGGCCCGGCCCGACTGCGCCAATTCGCGGTATTTGCGGAGCACGTCGTCGTCCACCGCGAAGAGCAGGCCCAGCGCCGCGGCGAGGTCGTCGCGGGCCGCGTTGCTGAGCCGGGCGGTCACCGGATGGGACGCTTCGGTGGTGAGGGCGCCAAGTTGAAACTGCGGGCAGATGCTCAGGAATTCGTCGGATCGCTTGCGGGAAGTTTCACTCATATTGGGTTCTGCTGGGCTGGCACTGTCTCGCGGTCGCCACCGGCGGCCCGGCTCATCCGGCCAAGGGCACGCCGGCCAGGCAGGTATGGGTTGCGCCGGTCTGGGACAATTGACTCCGCATCAGGTCCACCCGTTCCACGCGCCAGGAACCCAGGTCGCCCGCGTTCACGCGCTCCAACGCCGGCTCGATGGCGCGCACTCCGGCCGGGCGGACGCTCTTCACCCGCCCCAGCGTCAGATGCGGGTGGAACTCCCGCTCCGCGCGTTCGCCCCACGTAGCCGTTTCCCGCGCGATCTGGGCGTGCAGCCGGCGCAGCGCATCCAGTTCTCCGCGCAGTCCCACCCACAACACCCGCGGTCGCGCCTCGGTGGGAAACACGCCCACGCCGGACGCGCCGAGCGGAAACGGCGCGATCCCCGCGCCGGCCCGCCGCAAGGCCGTCTCCACATCCGCCGCGGAGTCGGCCGGCACGTCGCCGAGGAACCGCAGCGTGAGATGAATCTGCTCTGGCGGTGTCCAGCGAACCGCGTCGCCCGGCAGGGAACTCTGGACCTCGCGCTGGACCCGGCCGAGCGCCGTTTTGACTTCGTCGGGCAGTGGCACGGCAACGAAGGCGCGAATCCAGGTGGCCGGCCGGCCCGCGCTGCTCGCGTGCGTTTCCCCGCTCACGGCAACGGCTCGCCGCGGGCGGCCACCAGCAGCCGATACCACTCCTCGCGCGTCAAATCGGTCTCGGTCGCGCGGACGGCGTCGCGGATGCGGTCGGGATTCGCGGAGCCGACGATGGGCACGATGCCGCTCGGATGTTTGAGGAGCCAGGCCAGCGCCACCACCGTGCGGCTGACGCCCCGGGCTTGGGCGATTTCCTCCAGCACGGCCACAATCGGCGCCGGGCGATAGCTTTGCTGCGCCGGGAGCAGACGCGTCGCGCCGTCCCCCAGCAGCCCCGCCGCGAGCGGGCTCCAGGCCATCGGCGTGAGCTTCTCAATCAGACACTGGTCCAGGGTGCCGTCGGTCAGGCAGCCGAGTTGGGCCAGGCTGATTTCCACCTGATGCACCACCAGCGGCATCGGACAGGCCACCTGGACCGCGGTTACGAGTGACGGCCGGAAATTGCTCACGCCGAAGAACCGCGCCTTGCCGGCCTCACGTAACTGGCAGAACGCCCGCGCCACTTCCGCGGGGTCGGCCAAATAGTCCGGGCGGTGCAACATCAACAGATCGAGGGTGTCCACGCCGAGCCGGCGCAGCGAGGCTTCGCAAGCCGCGACGAGGTGGTCGGCGGTGAAGTCCCAGCGCGCCGGCATCGCGGGTGTCGGGTCGCCCTTGGGCCGGATGCCGCATTTCGTCGCGATCACAATCTGATCGCGCATGCCGGGGACCTCCTTCAGCACCTGGCCGAAGATCCGCTCGGCAACGCCACGACAGTAGATGTCCGCGTGATCGAAGAGCGTGTAGCCCGCCTCGTAGGCGGCGATGACCGCGCGGCGCCCCGCCGCTTCCCGGTCGGGCGTCACCTCGGCCGGATCCCACGTGCCGGCCAGGCGCCAGCAGCCGAAGGCCAGCCGGCTGCTCTTCAACGGACTGACTCCGAGTAAAATGCTTTGCATGGATGGAGTGAATTTGCGCCATTAAACGACGCCCGCTCGCGCCGGGCAATCGGAAATGGGCAGACAAGACCATCGCGCCCTTCGGGCCGGAATTCCTCGGCCACCCTGCGGCGCTCAATCGCCGTCAGGGCCGCTTCGGAGCCGGAGCGGTGTCCGCGGGCTGCGCCGGAGCGTTGGTCTTGATTTGAAAATCGGCGACGATCCGGGCCGCTTCCGCACTCTTGGCCGCCGCCAAGGCGAGCAACTCGTGTCCCACGCGCTCAGCGGTCAATTGGATGCCTTGCGCCTGCGCCACGGCGCCGGCCAGGTCCGCCTCGGCGGCCTGGAGGCGGGCGCGTTGCCGGAAGTCGTCCGCCAGGTAAAGGCCCTGGAGAACGATTAACGCCAGGAACACCAGGAAGACGGCCCCGAAGGCGGAGTAAGACGGGGCCGGCGGCGGCGCGGCGGACGGCGGGGGTTCGTTCGGTTCGGTGGCGTTCATGGGGGAAGGCGAAGGCGTCGCGCTCACGGGTAAGTCTTCTTCTTGCCGCCGGAATCCAGCGTGACACTCAGGCCGTACTTGAGGAGCACGTCCCGCAGCCGCGGATCCGCCTCGGAACCCGCGGCGATGCGTTTGGCCATCTCATCGAGGACGGCGCTGACCTGGCCGGTCCGGTTGATGTAGGCCCGCTCGCGGTCGAGCTGTTCGCCCAGGCGGTTGTCGAGGCGGGACAGAACGAAGTGGCCGGCGAGCAGCGTCACCAGGACCGCGCTGGCGGCGTTGAGCAGCCAATACTGGAGTCGGGTCATAGAAGCGGGGCGAGCCTACACCAGTTTCCCGGGGAGACAACTTCTTCCCGCTAATTCCCGGCGGCCGACGCGACACGCCGGGGCCGGTCCCGCGGCATGAGTTGACCAAGGCGCCGGCGCTCCACCCAGACGAAGAAGATCAGGAGCAGGCCGGCGGCGGGGAGCGGGCTGAGCTCGGGGACGGGCGTAAGCGTGCCGTCGCCAAGCTGGAGGGCGCCGCTCGCTGAGGCGCTGCTGCCATTGATCCGGGTCCACATCACGTTGGCCAGGAAGGCCGAGTCGAGAGTGGCGCTTGAGCCGATGACGATCCGATCGTCCGTGCCGGCGTTGCCGGGTGTCCCGCTCCAGTTTTCGATGGTCAGCGTGCCGGCCGTGCGGGAGCCGCTGCTGAACGTGAGGGTGCCGGGCGTGGCGTCCGCGTGGAACCGGATGGTGGAATCGGCCGTGAGCGACAGCGGCCCGATCTTGGCGGACTTGTTGTTGGCATCGAGCGTCCCGCCGGCGAAGGTGAAAGTGCCGGTTTCGGGGATCGCTTGGTCTATTCCGAGCTTCAAAATGCCGGCCCGGAGCGTGGTACCGCCGGCGTAGGTGTTGGCTTGGTTCAGCGCCAGCGTGCCGGCGCCGGCTTTCGTCAAGCTTCCGAAGCCGCTGAGCGCGTGGTCGAGGGTCAACGTTGTCCCGGCGGCGGTGGCAAACGCGCCACCTCCGGCGTCCAGCGTGACCGTGCGGGCCGGATCGAGGGCGACGTCCACCGTGTTCGATAACGTGCCGCCCGCGAGGCTCAAGGCCCCGTTGGTGGCGCCCAGATTGTTGTCCGCTCTGATCGCCAATGTCCCGACGTTGATGGTCGTGCCGCCGCCATAAGTGTTGGGACCGTTCAGAATCAGCGTGCCGGTGCCGGTCTTGATGAGCGTCGTGCCACCTCCCGATAACACGCCGTTGAATGTTGTGGTGTTGTTCACCGCGAAAGTTCGCGTCGGAGTCCCGCCGCTGGCGAGGCTGAAGTTGTTCGTGAACGTAAGGTCACCGGTCCCGCCGCTAACAGCGCCGAAGGTCAAGACGACACTATCGCCAGCCATCGACAGCTTATTGGTGATCGTGTGTGGGGTGGCGTCGGAGCTTTGAATGCCGGCCGCGATCGTGCTGCCGGTCACTCCGAATCGCAGCGGGCCGGTGCCCAGGGCGGCATCGCTGCCGATGGCCAGCGTGCCTTTGGCCAAGGTGACGCCGCCGCTAAAGGTGTTGGCGCCGCTCAACGTCAGCGTGTTCGTCCCCAGTTTCGCAAGGCCAAAACTGCCCCCGGTTTCACCGATGGCCCCGTTGATCGTGACGTCGCCTTTCACGGCGTAAACGGTCTGGTTGGCGGTGAGATTGAGGCCGAGATTGATCGTCTGAAGGCTGGCGCTGTTGTTGGTGATGCCACCGCCCAGGCCCACCGCATTGCCGCTAAGGGTAAAGGCCCCAGCCGTGCTGCTGAAGGTGAGGCCGGCAATGGTGAGGCTCGAAAAGTCGTTGGTGGGAGCCAGCCGGGTGGTTCCGGCAAATAACAGCGCGTCGCCGGTGGCGGGCGCCGTGCCACCCCAGTTGGCAGCGGTTTGCCAGAAATTGTCATTGCCCCCGCCGTTCCACGTCACGTCGGCCGCCGGCCCGTCGCGCAGGCCGCCGAAGCCCAGGGCGCAGACCAGCGTCACCGTTTTGAGCAGTGCGGTCGTGCCGCCAGCGGAGGTCCGCTTGCCCGGAGAGCGGGCGGTTGGCCGCGGTCGAGGTGCGTCGGAGTGGGTCTGGGCTTGAAAATCCATGGCGCCTTTCGTTTCCCGGCCGCGCCGCCCATGCGTGACCGGGTCTCTCATTGGTTTGCTGTTATCCGTCCTTGACTGCTAAATTCCGACGGCGTTTCTACCTGAACCGTTAATGGGTGTCAACCCCATTTTTCTCCCGCAACGGCTGGACCAGCGCCGCTTCCTCCGGGCGCAAGGCCGCCGCGGGCAGACCGCGCGCCAGCCGGCGTGCTTCCGCGGTGGCGTGGTTGGCCGCCAGCACCGCCGCATAAACGGCGCGGTTGCCGGGCAGGGCCGCCTGCCAATCGTAGTCCTGGCCGGCGTACACCTGGAGCGCGCCCGGAAAATCCTTCAGCCGGTAGCGGGCCAGCGCCAGGGTGGTGCGGATCGGCAGGCTGTCGGGATTTTGCGCCACCAACTCCTCCGCCGTCCGGCGGCACCGGTCCAACTCGTCGCCCAGGAGGAGCGAGAGGTAGGCGTGGTCGTTGCGCAGCGCCGGGTCGTCGGGCCAGTGCTTGAGACCTTCGGCCAGCAGGTCGCGGAGTTCGGCCGTCGTGCCGGTCTGCTCGAGCAGGCGGGTGAGCGCCTGGTAACCGGGCCGGGGATCCCGCACGCGATCCATCCAGGCGCGATACGCTTTGCGGGCCGCGCCGACTTCGCCGTTTTTCCCGGCGTAATCCGCCAGCCACCACAGGTCCGACAGATTGTTTTCCGCCGCCGCCAGCGCGCGGCGCCAACACGCCGCGGCCAAGCCCGGGTCTTTCAACTGCAGCGCGCACCGCGCCTGGAACGCCTCCCGATAGACCGGCGGGAGCGGTGTGGTCCGGTCTTTGAGGAGAGCCTCGATCTCGGACCAGCGCCCCAGGGAAGCGAGCGCATCCAGGTGGACAATGAAGAGATCCATCCGCTGGCGGGCGTCGGCGAGTGGAAGCACGGCCAGGGTCCGGTTGAACTCGCCCTGCTGGTTGAGCCAGGCGCCGAAGTCGCGCCGGTCGGCGGCGTCGGAATGAGCGAACGCGTCCGTCGCGGCGTCCAGTACCTGGGCCCGCCGGGCTGGCTGCGCGCGCAGGCGCAACGTCAGGGCCAAAAGCCGATCCGCCGTCCGGCGCAGCGGATGTTTTTCCAACAGAGACGCCAGTTCGCGAAGCTGGTCTGCCGGGAGATCGCGCAGGCTGGCGAGGTACTCGAGCGCTTGCAGTCCAATCGCGTCGTCCTCGCGTCCCAGGCCCCAGACCACCTGGCGCGCGCCGGCCTGGGCCGCATCGCCGGACAGCGTGGCGGCGAACAACCGGTACTGCCGATTGGTGGGATCCCCGGTCGCGGCTGCGGCCGCAAAACGCCCCGCGGCGGACGGATCGCCCTCGGCGAGGCAGACGCGGGCCAGCAGCCAGAGGTCGGCCGGTTGGTCCGGCTCTTCGGTCAAGAGCCGCGCCAATTCCGCGTGGGCCCGGCCCGGCGCCCCCGAGCGGAGCGCCGCGGCGACATAAGAACGGCGGTCAGCGGGCGTGGCGCGCCCGGTCGCCAGGAGCGTTTGCCAGAACTCCAGCGCGCCGGGCAGACCGGCTTTGGTTTCCAGCGTGGCGACCGCGCGGATGGCGTCCGGCTCGGTGGGGCAGAGGAGGAAGGCCCCTTGCGCCTTCTCACTGGCCTCAGGCCACTTTTGCTCGGACAGGAGCCGCTCCGCCTGGGAGGCCAACTGGCGCGCGCGCCAGCGTTTCAAGTTGTGGTAGAGGGGACGCGCAGACAGAAGGAACGCCACGATCAAAGTGACGCCGACCAAAGCCAATGCTCCCCAGCGTTTGCGGAATGCCTCGGAACGGCCGGTCCCGAATTCGGATGCGTCGCTCATTGAACCTGATTCCCTTCTCACGTCGCATTCGGATCATCGGCGATTTGCCGGGGACGATCAAGGGATTTGAGTCGGGCACATGAATTCCCCGGCGCGGCGTCGCTCGCAAAGCACGGGCCGGGCCGACGAGAACCGGGACCGGGCGGCGAGAGCGGTTCATCCGTGCGATCTTCGAAAACCACGGGGCAAACGTCCACGGGAGACGAGTCCGCTGATCGCCAATGACGCGCGCGCTCCGGGGCGGGCGTGTCCCGCTTCACGCGACGGGCCGCGCATAATTCCTCGCCGTGGGCGCGGAGTCTTGCTATCTTGTGCGCCGTATGAGCAAGCGATTCCTCCGTTTGTCGTTGCCGGGAGTTGGGTTCCTGCTGGCGTCGGCTTTCGCCGTGGTCGGCCAGCCGGTCTTGCCGACCGCGCCCGCCGCCGGCCCCGCCCCGGCGGACAAGGCACCGGCCCCCAAAATCCAGTTCGCGTCGCTGGTGCATGAATTCGGCAAGGTGAGCGCCGGCGAGGTGGTGCGCGCCGATTTCACCTTCACCAACGTCGGCACCGCGCCGCTGGAAATCACCCAGGTCCGCCCCACTTGCGGCTGCACCACCGCCGGGTCGTGGGAGCGGCGTATCGAGCCGGGCAAGACCGGCACCATCCCGCTCCAGGTGAACACCGCCAATTTCGCCGGGCCGGTGGTCAAGTATGTCACCGTGGTGTGCAACGATCCCAGCCAGCCCAACGTGATGCTCCAGATCAAAGGCACGATCTGGAAGCCGATTGACGTGACGCCCACCTTCGTCGTGTTCAACGTCGTCGCCGACGCGCAGACCAACGAGACCCGCGCGGTGAAGATCGTCAACAACACGGATGGACCGCTGGCGATCTCGGACATCCACAGCAGCAATCCGTCGTTTCGGGCGGAACTCAAAACCAACCAGCCCGGCAAGGAATACGAGGTGCGGATCACGACCGTGCCGCCGCTCGCCAGTGGAACGGTGCAAGGGCAGATCACGGCCCGGACTTCTTCGACGAACATGCCCGCCCTCAGCGTCACGACCATGGCGATGGTGCAGCCGCCAGTGTCGGCGATGCCGGGACAGGTTTTTCTCCAGCCTGGGCCGTTGCCTTCGCAGACCCAGATCAACGTCAGCGTCCGTAATAACGGCGCTCAACCCGTCACGTTGTCCGCGCCGAGCGTCAGCGTCAGCAACGTTCAGGCGCAAATCCTGGAGTCCCAACCGGGCAAACTCTTCGACGTGCGATTGACCTTTCCCGCGGGCTTCGCCCTGCCG
>JAJXZI010000075.1 GCA_021780115.1 bacterium
TCGAACTTGTCCGGCGTGGACGCGATGCCGACGGCCCGCTTGGCCTTGGCGTCGGAGATGACGTAGTAGTATTCGCAGGTGCGCGGCCCGCGGCGCATGATTTCCACGGCTTCGTCGAGCGTGCTGGCCTGCTCCATGACTTCGCGGACCAACTCGGCCATCGGTTTGCCGTCCCAGTGGCCTTCGCCGCGTCCGCCCATCTCGCCGATGGCGAGGTGCTTCTCGTTCATCGCCGTGATCGAGCCGATGAAACCGGCGTAGCTGACGTTCACCCAGGCGTTGCCCTGGTCCGGCTGGAAAACCATCACGACGGCGTTCTGCTCCAGCCCCAGGCCGCGCAGGTAATCGAGGATGCGCCCGTGGTACATCCGCCCGCCGACCGTGGCCTTGCCGAACAGCGCGAAGCCGCTGCAATGAAACAGCTCGGGGAAAAAGTTCGCCAGCCGCACCTCCTCGCGTTCCAGCCCGGAGGCGTCGGCCAGCGCGTCCATCTCCCGGAAATAGCGGCCGTCCATGAACGGCGTCAGGCGTTGCTGCGCCGATTCCACTTCGCCGAAGAACCACTGCCCCTTCTCGAAGGAACTGCCGACGCCGACGCCGTAAAGAATGTGGTTCACCAGATCGTGAATCTCCTTCTTGAGCAGCACGCCCTGTTGCCGGCCCATCTCCTCCGGCGTGCCTTTGAGAAACAGCACGCGGGTGCCATCCACCTGCTCCAGCCGGCCCTGGCCTTCGCGCGCCACCACGCGCCGCTCCCCGGTGGCCGGGCCCAGCGGCGGAATTTTGTCGCCCAACATACTGAGCGCGACCGAGAAAAACCGCGTCAGGTGCGACCGCGCGACGGATTCAATCTTGTCGCCGGCGGCGGGCTGCAGGTTCCATTTCTCCACCGGCCACGGCTCGCTGAATTTCGGATCGCGCAACTCGACCTGAACGTCGGCGCCCTGCGCGTCGCGGTAGCCCAGGCGCAGCGGCAGGAAGTCGCTCTCCCGGACCCAGAGTTGCAGCGTGCCGCGCGGCAGCTTGAGGCCGCGTACGGCCTCCGGCTTGGGCGTCACCCGGATGACCCGGCAGCTCGTGCCGTCCACGGTTTCGTCGGGCAACGGTTCGACGTCGGTGAGGAAGGGCAGGATGAGAAGCTGCTCCGGCGGGAGCGGCAGTTTGATCGGTCCGAGCGGCGTCGGATCCTTTTTTTCCGGCGCCGTGGCGAAGCGCGCCACGTCCGGCGAGCCGATCAGGCCGAATTTCTTGGCGGGCTCGTGGACCCACACTTCCGGCCCGTTCCGGCCCACGAGGTAGCGCTGACCATCCCATTCGGCGGAGATCTGCATTCGATCCGGCGGCTGGAGCGCCAGGCTGAATTCGCGGCCCAGCAACTCCTTCGGCAGACCGCCGGCTTTGACGATCCGCACCGTGGTAGTGAAGGTGCGCGGCGGGGCGTCCTTGGCCGGTTCGACGACCAGCGCCACCCGCGCCAAGGCGCCGGCAAAGACCCGCACGGGCGAATTGGTTTCGGACGGCTGGGCCGGCGAGAGCCGGGGCAGCAACAGCGCGGCGAGCGCGACGGAGAAAGCGATGCGCGAGGTTTTCATGGCGGCGACGCCCGGAAAGTAATCAAGCCGCAGCCGGCTGTCACGAGCAGAAGTGGAAGGCACGCCGGTCCGGGCGCACAGCGAATTTCCCGGGGCATTCAACAGCCGCCCCGGCGGACCCGAGGTGTCGGATGCCTATTCCTGGCCCCAGACGGATCGGAGGTAGGCAAAGCCGGCGCTCACCTCATCCGGTTTTAAGCCGGGACTGAGCTCCAGCACCTTGAGGTCGGTTGGCTTCACCAATGGCGCCAGCGCGATCCAGTCGATGCCCCCGGTGCCGGGTGGACAGTGGTCGCGGCCCGGCGGTTGCACGTCGTGGACGTGGAAGCCGCCCAGCCGGGGGCGCAGCGATTCCAGGTGTGAGAAGTGGTGGAGGAAGCCGAGGTTCTCCTTGATCTGCGCGTGGCCGGTGTCGTGCCAATAGGCGATCGCGGGGCTGGGAAACTCCTGGAGCAGCGCGGGGAAATCGTTGTCGAGCGGCAGTTCTTCCAGCGCCTCGCGGTTTTCGAGGCCAAACTGAAGGCCCAGCGCTTCCGCTTCCGGCAGGAGCTTCTTCAGCGCGTCATGAACGCGCTGAAACCACGGCGTTTTGCGGGCGGCACGCTGGAGCGCGCACCGCTGGCAAAGCCGTTGGTAGCGGGGTTGGGCGCGCTCGCCGTGCTCGACCATCGCCTCCAGCTTGCGGGTGTAGTCCCTCATCTCGATGGAGCCGAGGTGCAGCACGATGACCCGCGCCTTGACCCGGGCGGCGAACTCGATGGTCTTGCGGGTGTGCTTCTCGGCCAACTCGCGGTGGCGGGGGCGCTCGTCCGAGAACCGGTATAGGTTCGGGGCGGCGTGGTTGACGCCGATAGGCAGCGGGCAGAAATTGTGGACGCTGGAAATCCGAATCTCGCCCGCGTCCACCGCCTCCAGGATGCCCGGCAGGAGACTGATGCGCGTGCCGTGGCTCAACTCGGCGTAAGCGAAGCCCAGCGCGCGGATTTCCCGGAGCATTGCGCGGCCGTCCGTGTGGCGGTGCGAATTCCAGCAGGTGGAGAGGGAATACATTATCCGAAGTCCGAAGGAAATCCGAAAGCGGAAAGGCGAAACCAAAAGGCTGGGGCGTTGACGCCCAATGCCGCGCGGGATTCAATTCCCAGCGGGCCGGTCCTCCGCGGTTTCCGGGCTTCGGATTTCGGGTTCTCTTTGGCGTTCGACATTCGGATTTTGGCTTTCAAAAAGACGAAGGCCGGGTGCATAGCTCATTCGGTCTGCCCCCGGCCAGCCTGCTCACATCAACCCCGGCAGCCGTTACAGGTCCGCGTAGCGCTCCTTCAGCATGGCGGTAAAGCGGGCCACTTTCTCCTTGCGGCGGCGGCGCTCGCTGGGCTTTTCGTAATGCCGATGGCTGCGGACGGTCCGCAGCGTGCCCTCACGGTCCAGCTTCTTCTTCAAGCGCCGCAGGGCTTTATCAACCGGTTCGCCTTTTTTCAGTTTGATTTCGGTCAACGCACAGTCACTTCCTTCCCGGAGCCGTGGAACGAACCGGCCCGCGGGCCGCCTCGTTCTCTTAAGCAGCCCGGAGAATAGGAACGCCGAGCTGGCTGTCAACCGCTAAAGAGCATGGGGTCGTGTAGTGGGCGCATATCAAAATTGGAAGGAGTGAATTTTGGGCCCGGCAGCGATATAAACGGCGGTATGAACGACTGCTGGGCGAAATCGGTTCCTCATTCCGACAGCAGTTACGAGACGTTCGCCCGCCCCATGATCGACTGGCGGGCACGCCTGACGGCGGGCTGGAACCAAAGCGTCCAAGCCTCGGATCAAACGCTCGGCCATTGGGAGGAGCGAATCCCGCGGCAGACGCAGGGTCTGAAGCGCCAACTCCTAAGGAAGCCGATCAGAAGAAGGCCGACCTAACGCCGCTGGTTGGCCCAGTTTGCGGCCATTCCTTGAGCCGCCGCACGCACGATCACGCGCGCACCTTCCACACGCGCTTCGAACCGGTGACGGTCCAACGGCTGCGCGGCTGGTGGCCGCACGGCCAGGAGTGGCGTTATCCGGCGGCTGCGGCGCTGGGCTTGAGCAACACCCGGGGCGCATCGCCCTCGGTGCAGGAATTGGCGGCGCTGACAGTCAGCAACATGCCGGTCCACGAAAGCCAGTGCCGTGATCGAACGATTGATCCTACATTCCGCAGTTGAAGCAGGTGCGCGAGGGGGATTGCGCGGGCAAGTCGTTGCGGCTAAACCGCCGGCATGAACTCTTCCCAAGACGCGGTGCTTCACCCGGCCGGTGAAGGCGTTTTCACCTTTCCGACCTACGGCGGCAACGTGCGGCTCTGTCCGACCAAGGATGCCCTCACGCCCTTCGGGGGGGCTTGGCGCCGTGGGCGGCGCTTCAGAAGCAGTGCGGGCTGATCGAGGGCGCTGGCGGCCACCTGTCCGGTCAGGCGCGCCCGTCCCAACGCCGCGCCGGGGTATGACGTGCTGACCAGCTTCGGTCTAACCGTGCTCTGTGATGGGCGGCGCTTTGCCCACATGTCGCGGCTGCGGGAAGACCCGACGCTCAACGAACTCTTCGGCTTGGAGGGCGTGGTCGGCGACGACACCCTGCGGCGCTTTGCGGCGAGCGTGCCGGAAGCCGAGGGCGCGCGGCGTGGGTGGCCGGCGTGGCGCAACGGCGCTGGGGCGCGCGACCGGAGAAGCTCATCCTGGACAGGGACACGACGGTGCCAACCAAGTATGGCCGGCAGGAGGGCGTGATGGTGGGCTACAATCCGCAGAAGCGGGGGCGCAAAAGTTTTCATCCGCTGCTGGCGGTGGCGGCGGGGACGCGGCTCGGTCCGTATTATCGCTTCCGCCGCGGGGACACAGTGACGGCCATACAATGGGAGAGCCCGATGGAGCAATGCCAGTCCTGGCTGGGCAAAGTCCGAGTGCGGCTGAACCGGGGCGATCTGGGATTAGGCCATGAACGGGTGTGTGCGTGGCACGAGGCGCAAGCGGGCCGGCCGCATTATCTGTTTCGCCTCAAGCTCACGACCAACGTGAAGCGGGCGATCGTCGCGGTGGCCGAGCGGGACTGGCAGGGGCCGGCGCGCTTGGGGTTGTTGCAGGTGGCGGAGGTAAGTTTGCGTCTGCCCGACTGAAGTGGTGCCCGGCGGGTGGTCGCGGGCCGGCGTTGTCTGGGCGAAGTGAGCAAGGACGTGGCGGGCACGCTTTGGGACGAGGCGCAGCACGAGTTCGAAGCGTATGTGACGAGTCTGCCGGCGGGCGACGTCAACGCCTGGCAGATCATTGAGCGGTATCGGCAGCGGGCGGACACGGAGAACGTGTTCGACGAACTCAAACACCAGTGGGGGCTGGAGGGCTTCTGCTGCCGGAAACGCAATGCCACGGCGCTGGCCGCCCGCCTCGGATTGTTGTTCTACAACCTGCGGCATTTGTTCCTGTGCCTGCTCGAACCGGACCAGCACGTGGAGCGCGCGGGCGGGCGGCGCTGGTTTCTGTTAATCGCGACCCGGTGGTGCAGAGCGGGCGACAGAAGACGCTGCAAAACAGAAACAGACTACAGCGACACTATCCTGGCGGCAACCTACTCTCGCGCAAGCTAGACAGGCACTACCATCGGCAAGGCGGCGTTTGACGGCCGTGTTCGGAATGGGAACGGGTCGAGCCACCGCTTCATAGCCACCAGAAAATAAATCCGAGCAATTTGAACATGCGCAAAACATACGCGATCTTCCCAACGCTCGAATGCGAAAGAACATCTCAAAAACCACTTGCCGCGCTCTGTTCACTGCAAGCTAGTCGCGGGGCGTTCTCTGAAAACTACACACAGGACACACGGATACAACTCGCGAGATGAAAGCCATCTTCACCTTCAAAAAAGGGAAGAAGCGATCAAGCCTCACGACCGATTAGTACTGGTCGGCTAAGAGCCTCGCGGCTCGTACACGTCCAGCCTATTAACCCGCTCGTCTCGCGGGGGTCTTAAGGGCCTTGCGGCCGGGAGACATTATCTTGGGATGAGCTTGGCACTTAGATGCTTTCAGCGCTTATCTCTTCCGCACATGGCTACGCAGCGCTGCCCCGGACGGGACAACTGCCACACCAGAAGTGCGTCCAACCCGGTCCTCTCGTACTAAGGTTGGAACCCCTCAAGTCTCCTGCGCCCACAGTGGATAAGGACCGAACTGTCTCACGACGTTCTGAACCCAGCTCGCGTACCGCTTTAACCGGCGAACAGCCGGACCCTT
>JAJXZI010000285.1 GCA_021780115.1 bacterium
CAGGCGGCGGAAAAGGCGGTCAAAGCTTACCTCGTTCATCAAGGTAAAGCCGGCGAGAAAACCCACGACATCGAGGTGTTGATTGACCTTGCGGGCGAGGTGGATCCCCACTTCAGCAGCCTGGCCGATGCCGCCGATGCGCTGACTCCCTACGCCACGCGGTTTCGTTATCCCAACGCCACCTTCGCGGTGGAACCACAACCTGCCGAATACAACGAAGCCGTGCGACACGCCCAGGCAGTTTACGATTTCGTCCTGGACCTGCTTCCAAAGGAGGCAAAACCCTGAACACAGCCAACGCCATCGGAATCTGCCGCAAAGTGACGTTCCCCGCTCGCCCCTCACGGCCATCGTCAGGGATGACAACAAGCAAATCAAAGAGCAGGGGCTGGAAGACGCGGCGTACCGGTAGGGGGAGGGAACTGCGGCTCAATATCATGTTAGGCTGCGAGACACACGAGAGGATTTATTATGCGTTTTCTAAATTGGAATCATCGGAAGGTTCAGAATCTTACGCCGTGGGAGATTTGGGGATTCATCGCTGGCCGTGTTTTTATGAGTTTTGGACTCGGCGTTTTGGCGATGCAGTATTATCCGCAGATTTCCAGTTCGCTCGGCATTCCGACTTTGGTTATCGGCGTCATTCTTCTGATTTTTGCCGCGAAAGGTTTACGTCGGAAGGATGAGCCGAAGGTTTAGTTATGACGACGCAGCCTAACACAGCGCTGGAGCCAACGGCCACTGCCCCTTGAGATTTCGGTTGAGATATGAAATTTGAAAGTCCAGATTGCATTCGGAGCCTGGCTGTCAGTGGCCGTGGCTCAGCTTTGGATCGTTAGGCCGAGCATGACACCGCTGGAAAAGACGCCGCACGATCTTCGGGAATTCCTTGATGACGCCGACGCTAAAACCGTGTTGGTGCAGGTTGGTCTGCTCGACAAGCTGCTTGAACTCGCAGGCCGCGCCGATCTTCCCACACCGCGGGCGGATGCCGTTTATTACAGCGATCACCCGACGCATTGGGTCTCCGGCGTCCACTACCACGGCTATCCCTTGCCCGCAGACAACGGCTACGCAGTTCGTTGTTTTCCCAAGAGCCGCTATAGCCTGAACCAGTTCCGGCAGATGATTCGCGGGGGCGCCGCGGCTGTTCCCATAGGCTTTGCTGGCGGCGGGTGGCTTCAGCCACCGCCAAATTGAGATGACACGACGGCCTAACCATGCGGTGCATCGAATGGCTGCCCTCCGATTACGCTTGTCACTGTGGGGTTGCCTTGGCTCCTTTCTGCGCTCCACCTTTGGCGCCGGCAGCCATCGGTGAGCTTGGGTCGTTAGGCCAATTCGTGCGTCATGAGTACTCTTTACCAGCGATTACTGAAGCAGCGGATTTCCCGTCTCACCACGGAGTTCACACGCTTGGAGGCCGAGCGAGATGAGGCCATTCGCAGTTGCCACAGCGCGACCACTCCAGGCCAGCGGCGGCAGAGCATTGGGAGGGTCGTCAGAGCGATGGGAGAATTGCAGCAAGTGGAGCAGCGTCTTCACCATGCGAAGCGTTTGCTAGCACACGCACAAGGAGACGAGTATGTATTTCGAGTTGTCTGACCATTGGCTAAACCATGCGCTGCAGCGAACGGCGGCGGGCCGTCGCAGTTGCCATCGGTGCGTCTCGTGGCCGCCGTCGTTGAGCTTGGGTCGTTGTCCGGAGCAAATCCCGCCAACGACCCCAGCTAAGAACCTGACGCTTCCCCTCCTGGTGCTCGCCGTGATCGCGGTAACGGGTTGCGCCACCGACCACGCCCAGTCGTGGCCGCCGTCTGACGTGCGATGGTGGTCGCTGGACGACCGGCTCCGGGCGGAAATCCTCGACCCCAAGGCGTACCTGGACAGCGTGTCTCCGGGGGAGCGGACGCTCGAGCAATGGCGGATCGAAGGAGGATTGCCGCCATGAGTGATGCCAACGTCCGCGCTACCGCTGTCTCCCACGCGTTCCGGCCGTGATGCCTGCTCCCATGATTGACCGGACCCATCGTCCCGCCGTCGGGCCAACCCCGGAGGCCAGCGCGCCGCTTCTCGGTGGGCCGAGAGACGTTCCGATTCCCATGGGCCACAGTTCTCCTCACGTTTGCGAGGTGGGTTCGTTGGTTTCTTCGCATTTATCCAAGTCTATTTGAGCATGATTCGGCCAGACTTGAAGAGGTGTTGGGAGACCCACCATGATGCATAAAAGACCGCGCTGGAGCCAACAGCAGCCGCCCCCCAGATTCCGGGCGGGATGTGAGAGTCGCTGCCTCCCAGACCCGTCCGCGGGTGGCTTCAGGCGGCGGTTGTCGATTGCGGCACACGGCCGCAGGTTTTAGCATGAGGCTATGATTGACTGGAGCAACTGTGCAGCGGTGGAGCAGCACCCGGACGTGGTGAGCGGGGCCTGGGTTTTCCGGGACACGCGAGTACCCATCCGCGCCCTCTTCGAGAACCTTCGGGACGGCGCGTCGGTTGAAGAGTTTCTGGAATGGTTTCCCGGCGTGGCGCGCGAACAAGTTGAAGCGGTGCTCGACCATGAGGCCCGGGCGTTGGCGATTGAGACGACGGCGTGAAGGTGCTCTTCGACCAAGGCGCGCCGCATCCTCTGCGCCGCCACCTAACCGGCCACGAAGTCCAAGCCGCCGCGGAGCTGGGATGGTCGCGCTTGCGCAACGGTGAGTTGATACGAAGGGCCGAGCAGCTCGGCTTTGACGTGCTTGTGACAACGGACCAAAACCTGCGCTACCAGCAAAACCTTGCTGGCCGCCGTCTCGCGGTCGTGGTCTTGCTGTCCACCTCCTGGCCGCGGATGCGCCCGCAGGTGGCGCGCATCCAGCAGGCGGTGGACGGCGCGACCCCAGGAGCGTATGTCGAAGTACCGATCTGAAGGCGGGACACGCCAGTTCACGCGGGCGAGAGTGCTTCCCGCCCGCGTGACTGCCCTTAGGCCTTTGGCAGGGCTTGGTTTCCATTTTGTGCGCGCATGAAAGTCGTTTTTTGCTTCACCGGTTTGCTGGCGCTGGTGCTGATGATCGGCTGCGCCACGTCCTCCAAGGACCGCGCTGCCCGGACGGGCAACATCCTGGTGGACGGGCCGAACGAGATCGCCAGCGGGCCGCCGAAGAATCGCGTGTTGTGGGAATACCGCACCGCCGTCGCCGCCATGCGCCAGGGCCAGTTCGACGTCGCCAAGGAGGACCTCGACGAGGCGCTGCGCACGCTCGGCGGCATTTATGGTCCGGACCCCAGCGCCCGCAAGGCCCGGAGCTACTTCCACGCCGAGTCCAAGAAGACCTTCATCGGCGAACCGTACGAGCGTTCGATGGCCTACATCTACCGCGGCATTCTTTACTGGAGGGACGGCCAGCCCGACAACGCCCGCGCCTGCTTCCGCAGCGCCGAGTTCGAGGACAGCGACGCCGAGAACCAGCAATACGCCGGCGACTGGGTGCTGCCGGATTATCTCGACGGCCTGGCCACGACGAAGCTCGGCGGCGACGGCTCGGACGCGTTCCAGCGCGCCGAGGCCAACGCCCACGGCATCAAACTGCCGCCGTACAATCCGAAGGCCAACGTGCTCTTTTTCTTCGAGTTTGGCCCCGGTCCCACCAAATTCGCCACCGGCGAATACCGCCAGGAACTGCGCTTCCGCACCGTGCCGTCGCCGGACCAGTCGGCGGAATTGAAGGTGGACGCGCTCGCCATTCCCGTGGCGCCGACGGACGACGTGAATTTTCAGGCCACCACCCGCGGTGGCCGGGTGATGGACCACATCCTGGCCAACAAAGCGGTGTTCAAGTCCACGACCGACACCGTGGGCGACGTGGCGCTGATCGGCGGGCTGGGCACCGCGGCCTTGAGCGGAGACCGCACGGCCGAGGAGGTGGGGCTGGGCGTCGCGCTGGCCGGCGTGATCAGCAAACTGATTTCCGCCGCGACCGTGCCGGCGGCGGACGTGCGGTCCTGGGACAACCTGCCGCAGTATCTGAGTTTCGCCGCGGTGCCGCTGCCGGCGGGCCAACACGTGGCGACCGTGCAGTTCCTCGACGCCGCCGGGCAACCGATCCCGAAGTTGACCAAAACCATCACCGTGAACGTCACCACGACCGACCGTGACAAAGTGGTCTTCGTCAGCGACAGTTCCATCACTCCACAAACCCAATGAAAAAGCCATTCGTTTCACTCCTGGCGGCCGGCGCGACGGTCCTGCTCGCCGCCGGTTGCAGCACTTACGACAAAGGGCCGTATCTGCCCCAGGGCGCCAAGACGCCCGCCTACGAAAGCAACGAACCGGTCGTCCTGCTGGACCCGGGCGTGCAGCATTCCGTCACGTTCACCGGCGTACAAGACCGGAAGCTGGAGGACGGCCGGCTGGAAGTCATTGTCCACCTGCGCAACCGCGAGAACCGCCGCATCGAGGTGCAGGCCAATTGCGTCTTCAAGGACGCGAACGGCTTCTCCACCGGCGACGAGACGCCCTTCCAGCAGGTCATCCTGACGGAGAACGGCACCGAGGACGTGCGCTTCGTCTCGATGAACAACTTGGCCAAGAAGTACACCCTTCGCGTGCGGCAGGCGCGCTGACGCGCCGGACGCTGGATACCGGCGGCGGACAGCCGCTCAGCCCTGAGGCTGGGCGCGGGCGAGAGTTCCGCATCCGGGGATCGGGCTGAAGAAGTCGCTGCGGAAAGGGCTGCCCTCACATGGACTCTCGAATCGTCGTTGTCGGCAGTTCGAACACCGACATGATCCTCAAGCTGGACCGGCTCCCCCAGCCGGGGGAAACGCTCCTGGGCGGCGAGTTCGCTACGGCGGCGGGCGGCAAAGGCGCGAACCAAGCCGTCGGCGCTGCGCGGGCGGGCGGCGCCGTCACGTTCGTGGCGCGGGTCGGCGACGACTGGCTCGGCGCGCAGGCGCTGACGGCCAGCCATGGGCGCGGAACAAACGTCCCTTCCGAAATCCGACTGCGCATGTCGCTGATAAGCGATCCGCACCCCCTCCTGCAAGGCCACGGCGGCCTCCTCGGGGGAATAAGCGAGGCACTCTTCGGCCGACCTCCACGCGGGCAGTTTCTCCTTCTCACGGGTGCTGGATTCAGACGCCTGGTTCACGCTTCAGACTCCTTTTGCACCTGCTTCATTGCTTCACCTCCAGCACCTTCGTGGTTTCTTCGCCAAACTGGCTGAGGACGCGGATGGCGATTTTCTGGCCTTGCAGGCGCTTCAGCGCGTCCGCGGACAACGCGGCCAAGCGCTCGTAGCAGGTGGGTGGGAATTGGGTTGGCGGCATGGAATACACACACATCAGGACGGAGTGGTCGCTGGCTCCATCGGCGCGGGCACCAAACCATGCCGCAGCATGATCGCTTTCATTTTCACCAGATCAGGCGGACCGCCGCCATTCACGATCGCTGCCATTTCCTTGAAGAAATCCGGACCGATGAGCGCGGGCGTCACGACTGCCAGCGCCCGGGCATTCGCGGTGTGCAGATTCGTGAAACCGTGAACAACTCCGCGCCGGATAAAGCAGGACTCACCCGGACCGATGGGCACAGCCTCGCCCGCCACCGTAAAGGTGATGACGCCTTGCCGACCATAGACTGTTTCGTCGTAATGGGCATGGGAATGGGGCGCGGGCACCTGGGCTCTCGCGGGCACGGCAAATTCAAACAGGGCCAGTGAACCGTTGGTCTCGGCGGCTTCCAGCAGGAATTTAATCTCAATCTGTCCGACGCGAATG
>JAJXZI010000272.1 GCA_021780115.1 bacterium
GCCGATAGGTTCTCCGCGAAAAGGAACGCAGAAACTAACCACCCGACCGGACGTTGACAAGCCCCCATTTCGAGAAAATGCGTTGCGGGCTGGTCCCGCCCCGCTCGGCCGCGACTCGCGCCGACCAGATCGGCCGCTGGCGGATGCCCGCGGCCAGCTCCCGCGCTAGTTGACTGATACAATCTTTCGCCGAGACTCAGCGCGACACAATGCTTGCGAATTCCGACTTGGCGCTGAGGCTGTTTCTGCAACTGGCCCTCATTCTGACGGTGGGCCGCCTCGTGGGCTGGCTGGCGCGGTTGATCCAACAGCCGCAGGTGGTCGGGGAGATGATCGCCGGCATTCTGCTGGGGCCGTCGCTATTCGGCTGGGTGTGGCCGGCGGCGCAAGGCTGGCTGTTTCCCGGACAATCCATGAGTCTCCTCTTTGGGTTGAGCCAAGTCGGGGTGGCGCTCTACATGTTTCTGGTGGGGGTGGAGTTTCACACCGGGCTGCTCGTCGGTCGGCTGCGCCGCGCGTTCTCGGTGTCCCTCGCGGGCACGCTGGTGCCGCTGGCGCTGGGGGCCGGGATCGGCTACGGACTGGCGCGCCAGCCGGGCCTGTTCGGCGCGAAGGCGCATCCCAACGATGCCGCCCTGTTCCTCGGCACCGCGTTGGCTATCACCGCCTTTCCGGTGCTGGCGCGCATCATCCAGACGCGCGGTCTGGCCGGCACACCGCTGGGTACACTTGTGTTGGCGGCTGGGGCAGTTAGCGACGGCGCGGCGTGGTGCGTGCTTGCAGTCGTGCTGGCCACGCTGGATCATAGCTGGCTGCTCGCGGCCAAGGCCATCGGCGGCGCCGGGGCGTATGCCGCGCTCGTGCTGACGCTCGGCCCGAAGGTGTTTGGGCGGCTCAACCGGCAGGCGGAGCGGGGCGGCGGCGTTTCGCAGCCGATACTGGCGACGACGCTCTTGCTGGTCCTGCTGGGGGCGTGGTTTACCGATGCGATCGGGATCCATCCCGTGTTGGGGGCCTTCCTGCTAGGAGCGGCGATGCCGCGAGGCGTGCTCAGCCGCGAACTGCTCCGCCTGCTGGAGCCGGTCACGGTGGTCCTCCTGTTGCCGCTGTTCTTCGTTTATTCCGGGCTGAATACGCGGCTCGACCTGGTGAACACGCCGACGCTGTGGAGCATCACGGTGCTGCTCCTCGCGGCGGCGTGCGTGGGCAAAGGCGGCGCGTGCTGGCTGGCCGCCCGGTTCCACGGCGAGGAACCCCGCGCCGCGCTGGCGGTCGGGACGTTGATGAATGCCCGTGGCCTGATGGAACTGATCATCGCCAACATCGGCCTCCAGCGCGCGATCATCCAACCGCCCATGTTCTCCATGCTGGTAACAATGGCGATTGTCACGACCCTGCTCGCCACGCCGGCGTTCGAATGGGTTTACGGCACGCGGGCGCGCCGGGCCGGTCTGCTCGGCCCAGCCGTATGAAACGAGAAACGGCCTTCCTGCGCAAAGCAACGATGGCAACAGGCGATCTTGGAAAGCTCCCCCTAAACTGATCCAGTTGGTGTGGAAAAATTCGTCGCGCGGTTTGTCCACCCGCTCGTAGGTGTGCGCGCCGAAGACTTGAGCGGCGCGGGTAGCCGCGAAAGGAGTTTCGCCGGAGGCGAAAACCGCGGAGCGGTGAGCGAGCGGGCGGCGAGCGAATCAACTCGCGCTGGACCTGGAGCAGGTTCGCCGGAAGCCGCTCGCTGCGGAGGCCGTCGAAGAACGCCAGCGCCGTGCTGAATGCCGGCACGGGGATGCCCTTCCGCACCGCGGTGCTCACCACTTTGCGCCAGCTCCGCGTGCAGCCTTTGATCGCTTTCTGGAAGAATGGATCGAGCAGCAGGTTGTCCAGGTTCGGGTTCTTGTCGAACGCCTTCTTGATGTCGCCCAGGAACGCGCTGCGGATGATGCAGCCGCCCCGCCACATCAACGCGAGGCCGCCGTTGTTCAAGTTCCAGCCATACTGCCTGGCCGCTGCGTGCATGAGCAGGTAGCCCTGCGTGTAGCTGATCATCTTCGAGGCGTAGAGCGCCTTGCGGATGTCGGCCACCCATTGCTTGCGGTCCCCGGGGAACTTCGGGTTGCCAGGCTTGAACACCTTCGCCGCTTCCACACGCTGGGGTTTCATCGCCGACACGCAACGCGAACAAACCACTTCCACAGATGCGACGTGACCACCAGGCTCGAAAGCGGCCGAACACCCCTGCGGAAACCTTGCTGACAGCGCTTCGGCTTTCGGGTAAAACTCACCCATGCTGCCGATGGATCTGCGCTAGCGGCCTCCGATGCCGGTCCAGTGGGCGTGGAAGAAATCGAATTGATCATCTGACTGTAGCCAACCGGATGGCAGCCAAGGCGCGGCGCAGGCTTTCGCTGCGACGTTGCGCTCGGTTCGGACGCCAGTGACCTTCAATGAACTCGGTCATTTTCGGAGTGTAGCCCTTACCCACGATCCCAGAGCTTCCCTCTTCAGGCACAAGATCGCTCCTAAGCCGTGCGGATCGCGACCTCCGCGCCAAGTTCACCAGCGTCTGCTTTGGATTAGTCTCGGCGTCGGGATTTCGCGGTAGCAGTGCTCCGGAAATGTGGAAGAAGTCGGCAAGCGTATCATCCGCCAGAAACCAGCTCTCCAGCATCCGTTCAGCAATCCGCAGAACAAAATCAGCGTGCTTGGCTGCTCTCAGATGCTTGGCGATCAGCCCACTGGGGCAGGGAAACGCCTCCAAGTCAGCCAGCCCCAAGACCGGTCCCAGGCTCGCGGCGACACGGTTGTATCGGCGCGCGTCCTGCCAAAACCGAATGCGCCCACCCTTGTCGATGGGATGCAGCCCTTCAATACCGGCTCCCGCCGCTACCAGCAGCTTCAGGCTTGCAGGAACTTCCAGCGCACCTTCCACCACAACCAAAGCGAAGCCTCGCGTCATACGTCTAGGCGGTCAAAGAGGGCCATCTGTCGGGTTTCAGTGATTGGCAGGATGGCCTCGCTAGCGGTCAACCCAGATTGCATTAGCTTCACGATGCCACTGGGTCCGGCGCCTTCGATGACCTCTGAGCCTTCGGTGGCGGGTTGCACCAGCAAGACTTCCTCGGGAGCAATCCCTACGTCCATGAGCAGGTGTTCACTGTGCGTGGAGAGAATGACCTGCCGTCCCTTCCCCGCCTGCTGCGCACGATGAATGAACGGCGCCAAGCGTTTCACAATAGCCGTGTGCAGAGACAATTCCGGCTCCTCCAGCAGCAACGGCCCGGCGGGTTCCTGCAAGGCCCATAGGAAGCCGATCAGCCGTAGCGTGCCGTCAGACAATTGTGTTTCGTTCTGATAGGCGCCTTGGGGACGCCAGTGCTTGAACTTGCCTTCGAGATGCGGGTGCCCATGGGCGTCCAGTTCCAGTCGCAACCCCTCCAATTGAGGAGCAACAATACGCAGAACCTTTTCGATGCGTCTTAACCGCGCTTTCTGTTGTCTTGGCGTGGTGTTGCGAATCCGGTCTAGAAGGTCGCGCCCGTACGGGTCCGGTCCCAGCCCCCCCGCTCTCGGAGTCTGCTCTTCCCTCAAGAGTTGGGGTACCAAGTGCAAGTAAGAAACACTGCGAAGGAAGTCAGCCAACTCCCGGAAGTCTTGATTGGCAGTGACCTGCTGGAGAGCGGTCTGGGTCAATCGTTCCCGATCACCACGGTCGTGTTCGTCTGGGCGGGTGAGCTTTCGCTCCTCCCTCCCGTCAGCCTCCAAGCGGTCCACGAGTTCCTGCACCACGACTGGGCGCGGATTCCTCACCGATTCGTGGCTGAACGCCAACTCGTAGCGCCAGCCTGCGCCGCTCGCGTCTTTCACCACCACTTTGAGCATCACGTCGGTGTCCTGTCGGGCGTAAAGCGAGCGCACCTTGCCCATGCCATCTCGCAGCGAAACTGCCTTCGCCAAGCCGCCGCCCTCCATCACCAAGTCGCGGAGAAACCGGAAAGCGTCCAGCAAGTTGGACTTGCCTATGGCGTTTGGCCCGACGATGAAAACCCTGGTCGCCAAACCGACATTCAGGTTCGTGAAATTCTTCCAGTTCTTCAGTTCCACCTGTGCAAAGCGCATTGTGCTCATCCTTCTCTCTCCGGTTTGTTCACCACTGGCGACTTGCTGCCGCGCTGATCAATCACCTTCACGGCGATCATGCCGTTCTCGTCGTCTTGGGAGTCCTCTGGCGGCTAAATGGTTGTGCGCGGATGTGGCATGGCAGAACTGTAGTACGATGAAGGCGTTCCCGTGAAGCAGAATCGCAGTGTCCAAAAGAAAAGCGCGGGCTTCGGCCCCGCTTCAGAGCGATGGTAGGGACGCCGCGCTTCGGCGTCCGGTCGGGCATCCCGGCGGGATGCCCCTACCTCACACCGTGTACGTGCTGCTGGCCACGCGCCCGCCGGTGCCGGTCCAGTTGGTGTGGAAGAATTCCCCGCGCGGCTTGTCCACCCGCTCGTAGGTGTGCGCGCCGAAATAATCGCGCTGGGCCTGGAGCAGGTTCGCCGGCAGGCGTTCGCTGCGGAGGCCGTCGAAGAACGCCAGCGCCGTGCTGAACGCCGGCACGGGGATGCCTTTCTTGATGGCGGTGCTGACGACCTTGCGCCAGCTCCGCGTGCAGCTCTTGATGGCTTTCTTGAAGAACGGATCGAGGAGCAGGTTGTCCAAGTTCGGGTTCTTGTCGAACGCCTTCTTGATGTCGCCCAGGAACGCGCTGCGGATGATGCAGCCGCCCCGCCACATGAGCGCGATGCCACCGTTGTTCAAGTTCCAGCCATACTGTTTGGCCGCCGCGCGCATGAGCATGTAGCCCTGCGTGTAGCTGATCATCTTCGAGGCGTAGAGCGCCTTGCGGATGTCGGCCACCCATTGCTTCCGGTCGCCGGAGAACTTCGGGTTGCCAGGCTTGAAGACCTTCGCCGCTTCCACGCGCTGCGGTTTCATCGCCGAGACGCAACGGGAGTAAACGGCTTCCGCGATCAGCGTGATCGGGATGCCCATGTCCTGCGAGGAAATCACCGTCCACTTGCCCGTGCCCTTCTGGCCGGCGGTGTCGAGGATCTTGTCCACGAGTGGTGCGCCGTCGTCGTCCTTTTTGGCAAGGATGTCGCGGGTGATCTCGATCAGGTAGGAGTCGAGTTCGCCGGTGTTCCATTCCTTGAAGACTTCGTGCATCTCGTCGGCTGTCATGCCGAGGCCGTCTTTCAAGAGGTGGTAGGCTTCGCAGATGAGCTGCATGTCGCCGTATTCGATGCCGTTGTGAGTCATCTTCACGTAATGGCCGGCGCCGCCTTCGCCCACCCAGTCGCAGCAGGGCGTGCCGTCGGAAACCTTGGCCGAGATGGCTTGAAAGATCGGCTTCACATGTTCCCACGCGGCGGGGCTGCCGCCGGGCATGATGCTGGGGCCATGACGCGCGCCTTCTTCGCCGCCGGAGACTCCGGTGCCGATGTAAAGCAGACCCTTGCCTTCGACGTATTTGGTGCGGCGGATGGTGTCCTCGAAGAGCGAGTTGCCGCCGTCAATGATGATGTCGCCCGGCTCCAAGACCGGCAGGAGGTGCTCGATGAACTCGTCCACCGCGACGCCGGCCTTGACCATGAGCATCACGCGGCGGGGTTTCTTGAGGAGGGCGACCATCTCGGCCAGCGAGTGCGCGCCGAGGATGTTCGTGCCCTTGGCCTCGTGGGCGAGGAAGTCATCCACCTTGGAGACAGTGCGGTTGAAGGCCACGACGGTGAAGCCGCGGTCGTTCATGTTCAGTATCAGGTTCTGGCCCATCACGGCCAGACCGATGACGGCGATGTCAGCTTTTGGATCCATAGGTTAAATGACTCAAACGGTTCAATCGTGACGACGTCACAAAGTCAACTGGAACAATAGGGACGGAGGCGGCGAACGCGAGCAGAATCCGCGCGCCGGCGACACTCGGGCTGCCGCCCCGGGGCGGGCGCGACGCCGGTCAGTCGGCCGGTTTCAGCCGCCGAGCTGCAGACGTTTGTCTTCTTCGAGCAGCTTCGCCAGGTTCGGCCAGTTGGCCTGGCTGAGGTCGTTGAAGGCGCGGAGATACACGGCGACCGTCTCATGCGGATGCTTGGCCAGCAATCCCTCGATGGCCGGCTGCAACCTCTCGTCCGCCATCTCCTTCGGCAATTCATCCACGGCGCCGCGGTCGTGTTTGATCTGCAGCGCGTCCAGGAACTCGGTCAGCAGCGCGGTCTGCTGTTTCAGCAGCCAGGACTGGAGCGTGGTGATGGCCATCGCTTCCAGGCGGGACCGCGTCAGCGACTCGATGATCGCCTGGTGCTGGTCGGCGCGCGGTTTGCGTTCGAGGAAGACGGGGCGCACGCGTCGCGCTTCGGCCACCGCGGCCATGAGGCCGCGGTAGGCCTCCCGGTCGCTCGCGTGGACTTGCTGAATGATTTCCGTCGCCAGCGCGGGCGACATGAACCCAAAAATCTCGTGGGCGGCAAGCATGCTCTGGTCCTGGTTGACGTTGTCTTTCTCAGTGAACGGCAGTCACGGCAATCCGATGCCGGGCCGCGAGCTGGCGGCAAACCGGTTGCTCCAGCAGGATGGTCTTCCCGGCCTCCACCGCCAGCACCGCAATCCGACCGGCGGCGCAAGTCTCCAAGGTTTGCGGCCCCAGGCAAGGAATATCGAACCGCAGGTCGTGGCCCGGCTTGGCGACCTTGACCGCGACCGCGCCGCCGTCCTTGCCGGCCAGCCCGCCGCCGCGCGCCAGACATGGGTCCGTGCCTTCAAATCCTTCCACCGCCAGCACCACGCCGTCCTTTACAACCACCGTCTGCCCGATCTCGAGCCGCGCGACTTCCTTGGCGATGCGGTGGCCGTATTCCACGTCCGCCTGCTGCGGCGCCGTCAGTGGGGGACCGAACAGCAATCCCGGGCCGGGCATCAGCGGCCCCAGCCACGGCGTGGCTTCGATCAATGCCACGCCCTCTTTCTTCAACTCGTCGGCGATCGCGCCGAAGATCGTGTGAGCGTTCTTTTCCTTCAGGCGGAACAGCAGGGCCATCGCGCGCAAGTCCGGGCGGAGGTCATACAGGTTTTTCGGCGCCACCTGCCCCGCCATCACGCACTGGCGCACGCCGCGGTCGGTGAAGGCGGCAATCAGTTTGGAGAGCTGCCCCACGCGCAGCCAGACGATGTCGTCCACGAGCGCCGCCAGCGCCGGGTCCGTCTCGCCTTCAAAGGCGACGGCGACGAGCCGTTTCACGCCGGCCTGCCGCGCTAACCGCGCCAACTCCAGCGGCAGCGAACGGTTGCCGGCAATCAGGCCGAGCGACTCGATTTGCGGCGTCACCACGCCGGCAGGTTACGCAAAGCCGCCGGGGCCGCAAAGCCAAACGGAACGCGACCCGATATCCCGTCCGAAGGCGGCGCTCCTGCCCCGGGTGGTCGTCCGGGTTTCGGGTTTCGGATTTGGCTCGCGTTGCCCCATCGGCTCGCTTACACGAAGCGCCGACATGACTTGGCCCTCGCTGTTGCTGGCGGCTTTTGCGGTGCTGTTCATCGGCGTCGCCAAGGCCGGCTTCGGCGGCGGCTTGGGCATGTTGGTGACGCCGTTGTGCGTGCTGGCGTTCGGACCAAAGCACGCCATCGGCGTGCTCTTGCCGCTGCTGTGCGCCGGCGACGTGTTCTCCCTCTATCACTACTGGGGGAAATGGCGCCGGGACAATCTCCGCTACCTGCTCCCCGGTGCGGTCGTGGGGGTCGTTATCGGCGTGCAACTCGTCGGCCGGTTTTCCAACCGGCAGCTCAACGTCGTCATCGGCCTCCTGGCCGTGCTGTTCGTGCTGTTCCAGCTCGCGAAGGAACGCCTCCTCCGCGCCGAGGGGGCGTTCCAGCCCAACCACGCGGTCGGCCTGCCGTGCGGCATCGGCATGGGCATCACTTCGACGTTCGCACACGGCGCCGGGCCCGTGGCGGCGATGTTCCTGGTGCCCCAGCGGCTGCCGAAGGACATCTTCGTGGGCACGAATGTGCTGCTCTTTGCCTGGATCAACGCGATCAAACTGCCGTTCTTCTGCCTGGACCGCACGATGGTCCCCCTGCCCTGCTTCGCGCCGGCATCCCTGATCGACCGCCAGACGCTCCTGCTGAGTCTGAAGTTTTTCCCGCTGGTGCCGGTGGGCGTGTGGCTGGGCGTGTGGCTGAACCGGCGGTTTGACGAACGGCATTTCCTGCTCGTGATCCTCGGCACGCTGCTGCTGACCGGGCTGCAACTTATTTTCAATTTCGATCTGGCCCGGCTGTTTCGCTGAGGGGTGAATCTCCCGCGACCGCAGTGTGACTGTGCCGGTTGCTCCGCCGCACACCCGCCAGGCGGAGCCGCGTTCGCCGGCCAACGCCCCGCGTTTTTGCTTTGACAGCCGGGGCGGTTTCGCCTTCCGATGGGAAAAATCGAAATGCTCAACACCATGAAAACACTCCTCCCGTTCTCGTTGCTCGCCGTCGGTCTGGCGTTGCTCGCCGCCACCGGACCGATTCGCGCGCAGGCCGCCCCGGATTCGCGCTGCTTCGAACTGCGGGTTTACTACGCCGCCCCCGGCAAGCTGGACGCCTTGAACGCCCGGTTTCGCGACCACACGATGGCGATTTTCCAAAGACACGGCATGACCAGCCTCGGTTACTGGCTGCCGGTGGACAACACCGACAACAAGCTCGTCTATCTCCTGGCGTTCCCCAGCCGCGAGGCGGCCCGGGCCTCCTGGCGCGAGTTTGGCGCCGACCCGGAGTGGAAAGAAGTCGCCCAGCAATCCGAAGCCAACGGCCGGCTCGTCACCAAGGTTGAGTCCACCTTCCTGACCGCGACGGACTTTTCCCCTCCGATCAAGCCGTCCACCGCGGCGGAGCCGCGCGCCTTCGAATTGCGCACCTACCAGACGCCGCCCGGCAAACTCGACGCGCTCCTGGCCCGCTTCCGCGACCACACCTGCCAGCTCTTCGCCAAGCACGGCATGACGCAATTCGGTTACTTCGTGCCGATGGACGCGGACAAAGGCGCCGACCACACGCTCATCTACCTCCTCATCCACAAAAGCCAGGACGCGGCGCGACGCTCCTTCCAGGCGTTCCTGGCTGATCCCGACTGGATCGCGGCGAAGGCCGCGTCCGAAAAAGACGGCCCGCTCACGCTGCCGGCGCCCGACGGCGTCAAGTCGGTCTTTATGAAAGCCACCGACTACTCGCCGAGCAAATGAACCGCGCCCGCAGCGATTGACAGGCGCCCGGAACCCTCCAGATTTGCCCGATGAACGATCTCATCTACCCCCGCAGTCCACGCGAAACCATGTGTGGCTGGACGCACCTGCCGCGCTACGTGGACAAGATCCGCCTCCACCTGGCCGGCCGGTTGCATCCGGATTACCAGTCCAACCTGGGCAAAGGCTTCGACGGCATGTGGCTCAGCGCGGCGGGCGTCACTCACGAGCAGTTTGTCGAAGTGGTCCAACGCTCCCTCACCGACGGCGAGATCTGCGACTGGGTCCGCACCCACGCGCCGAAGCCCGACGCGGAAAAAGCCGCGCACCGCGAAGCGATGCTCAACCGCCCCCGGCCGGACGACGCCGCGGGCCAGGAACGCTTGCAGAAGCGCAAAGCGGAGGCCGGCCTCAGCCACCGCGACGACATCCGCTCCTTCGTGGACTTTATCGACGCCGATGAAAAACGGATTTGAGCGGCGCGAAGGACCGACTCCGGGCTTGAAATCCACTCCAGAAAGAGCACGGTGTCGGCGGGCGCGCTGAGTGGCGCGTCCTGAGAACAGAGAACAAAACCGTGTGTCGCCGCCGGTGCAAACCGGCGGCGTTCTCTTTTCCGCCGCTATCCGTGCGGATGCCGGTGCAGCAGGATGTGCGGTTTTTCCAGGCCGTGCTTGAGCATGAGCGCCTCATCCGAGAGCAGCGGGACCGTCGGGCCTTCGGCGACCACTTTCCCTCCGTCGAGAATCACCACGCGCGAGCACAGGTCCACCACCAATTCGAGATCGTGCGTGGCGATGAGCTTGGCGCCGGGCAACGATTGCAGCAGTGCCTTGAACTCCCGCCGGCCGCGCGGATCAAGGTCGCTCGTCGGCTCGTCGAGCACCAGCACCGTGGGTTTGCAGGCCAGCACGCCGGCGAGGCAGACGCGGCGTTTCTCGCCGTGACTGAGGTGATGCGGCGCGCGCTCTTCAAATCCGCGCAACCCCACCTGGCCCAGGCACGAGGCCACCAGCGACCGGAGATACGGGCCTTCGACCCCGAGTTGCCGCGGCCCGAACGCGACGTCCTCGAACACGGTGGCCGAAATGAGCTGGTCGTCGGGATCCTGGAACAGCAGCCCGACGCGCTGGCGGACGGCGTCGAGCGTCTTCGCCGTGAGCGGTTCGCCGCCAATCCAGACGCTCGGCTCCTTCGGCGGATGCTCCGGCAGCAGCCCGTTGAGGTGGAGCAGCAAGGTGGACTTGCCTGCGCCGTTCGGACCGAGCACGCCGAGACACTCGCCGTCGTTCACCGACAACGCGAGGTTCTCCAGCGCCAGCCCGCCGTGCGGGTAGCGGTAGGAGAGGCTGCGGATTTCGACGGCGACGCTCATTTCCAGCCGCGGGCGCACATCGCCAGGTAAATCCGTTCGGCACGGTCGGCGGTACGGACGAAAAGTTGTCCGATAATTGCCGCCAGGTTGTGCCAGGCCGCGCCCCGGCGGCGCGTGAAAGTCCGGCTCGCTCGCGCCCGCTGCATCCGGATTGTTTCTTCGGCGAGCACCGGGAGATAGCGGACCATCAACGCCAGCGTGGTGAGCATCACCGCCGGCACGCGGAGCCGGCGCAGCACTTGCAGCGTCTCGGGGAAGGGCGTCGTCCATGTCAGCAGGAACATCGTGAGCAGGCACAGGTGGCTCTTCACCACGGTCGAGAGGAAAACCGGCGCCCCGCTGGGTCGTGCCAAGGTAAGCAGCGCCACGCCGAGGATGAGCGGCTCCACCGGCAGCAGCCGTCGGCCGGCGTAGGCCAGCGGCATCCGGCAGGTCAACCAAGCCAGCACCACCACCGCCGCGGGCGCGCAGTAAAGCGCGTCGAGCCGGCGCGGCAACAGCGCGGTGCCCGCCACCATCCCCAGCGCTCCGGCCAGCTTGAACGCCGCCGGGGCGCGATGCAGCGGCGTCCGCCGGTCCGCCTCAGTTACCGGGACGCGCATCCTCTTTGCGGGCGTTCAGGACCGGGACGAGCACCCGCGCCAAGGCGTAGGCGGCGACGAAGGCGATGAGGGTGCCGATCAGCCCGGCCAAGGCCGTGGCTGCCGTCGGCGAGCCGATGAACGGCACCTGGTACTCGGACACTGGCGCGGCAAACGGCGGCGCCTTGGCCTTGCCGGCGAAGCCCAGCGCCCGGGCGACCGCTTCCAGACCGTCCGGCCACGGGCAGGCGAACGGCGCGACGAAGACCGCCAAGCCCAGCGAAAGCAGGAGCGCATAGGCCACGAACGCGCGCCGGCCGGCCCGGCCCGGTTCCGCCGCGCCGGCGACCAGTTCCGGCCGCACCCGCAAGACCGCCAGCACAACCAGGCCAGTGGCCAGTCCTTCGACCAAGCCAATCAACATGTGGATGTTCGCCATCGCGGGAAAGGCGACCGACCAGGGCGCCGTCTTCGACAGCGCCAGTTGTCCCGCGCAACTGACGGACGCCAGCACCGTGCCGAACCAGCCGGCGAAGGCCGCCGCAAAAACCGTCGAGCGCTTCTCCTCCATCGGGATGAGCCGCTTGAGCCCGCGGAACACGAGGTAGCCGCCGCCCACGTTGACGAGCGCCATGTTGAAAACGTTCGCGCCGAGGGCAAGCAACCCTCCGTCCGCGAACATCAGGCATTGCACGATCAGCACGCACGTCAGCACCAGCACGGCGGCGCTGGGTCCCAGCAGGACCGCCGTGAGCACGCCGCCCAGCAGATGACCGGAGGTGCCGCCGGGGATGGGGAAATTGAGCATCTGGGTGGCGAACACGAACGCGGCGGCGACCCCGAGCAGCGGCATCCGGCGCGGTTCAAGCGACGCCCGCACCTGATGCACGGCCAAGCCGACACCAGCCGCGGCGACACCCGCCGAGAGCAGCGCCGTTTTCGCGTCCAGAAAGCCGTCAGGCAGATGCATCGCAATGTTTCGTCTTCTGTTTCTTGCCAACCCGCGGCCAGGATAACCGGAGGCGCGGTCCGTCCGCAACCTCGTTGCCGACCTCCTGGCCCGCTGATCGCGCGGCGCGCCCCACGCCTTGACACGGCACGCTTCCGGCCGTTAAGAGTCTGCGACTGGAACCAAATGAAAGAACGCAAGCCATTCTGGGGTTTGCTCGCGCGCCGGCCCTGCTGGCTTCCCACCTGGCGCGGCTGGCTGGGGCTGGGGCTGGCGGTGACGCTGCTGCTGGGGCTGGCGGTGCGAAACGCCTACGCTTTCCTGGCGGTGAACGATCCCGTGGCCGGCGGGGCGCTGGTCGTGGAAGGCTGGCAGCCCGATTACGCGCTGGAAGCGGCCATCGCCGAATTCAAACGGCACCCGTACGAGAAGCTCTACGTCACCGGCGGGCCGATCGACCGGGGCGCGCCGCTTTCCGAATACAAAACTTACGCCCAACTGGGCGCCGCCATCCTGCTCCGGTTGGGTCTCGACCACGCGGTGGTCCAAGCCATCCCCGCTCCGTGGGTGCGTCAGGACCGGACCTACACCTCCGCGGTGGCTTTGCGGGAGTGGCTGCGCGAACACCGGATCGCGCCCAAGAACTTCCATCTGCTGACACTGGGACCTCATGCGCGCCGCAGCCGCCTGTTGTTCGAGGAGGCGCTCGGCGCCGGGGCGCAGGTCGGCATCACCGCAATGGAGGGCCGGGATTACGACCCCGGCGAGTGGTGGAGATCGAGCCAGGGCTTTCGCGAGGTGACAGGGGAACTGATCGCCTACGGCTACGCGCGGCTGGTGTTTCGACCGGGGCCCGTGCCGCCCGCCCGCTCACCGTGAAACCGGGAATCACGCCGAAGCCACCGGCCCCCTTCGGCGGCGGCGAAGTTCGGCAGAGGTTCGGCGGAAAGACCCGGCGCCGCGAGCGACAGACTTCGCCCGCGCACCCGAGCGGGCCGGCGCGACTCAGTGCTCGCAACCGCAACCGCTGCCACAGCATTCGGAGTGCAAATCTTCGGCGGCAGGCACACGGCCGAGTTCAAGCGTCTTGCTGACGAAGTTGGTGACGGTCTGGTGGACTTGGTGCAACTGTTCCTGCGCGTCGAGGAAGCCGCGCGCCACGGGGTTGCTCAGGAGCCGGTCGCGCGAGCTTTCAAAGGTGGAAATCTCCGCCGGGGACGGCGCCAGGCCGGATTCCTGTTTGCGCCGAAGTTCCTGGCTCTGGGCCAGCACTTCTTCGTATTGCCGGCGCGCGGGGACGTCGTCCATGAAGGCGGTGACACTTTCCCGCGCCGAGGTCAGCGCGGGTTGGTCCAGGATGGCCTGGCACAGTTCCTTCGTCTTCTGGAGGACCGCGTCCTCTTCGGTGTGATTGAGCATAGTTTTAACTCTTGTCGGCTGCGCCTCCCCAACTTCTGGCCGGGAGGCCGCCGGCAATACAGCACACCGGCCGCCCAAAAGCAAATCCAGCTCGGAGGAGCGCCGCAGTTGGAGCAGCGGGCTGCGCGGGTCTTCGCCGGTCCGCGTCGGGTGTGATTTCCGCCACGTCCTTCGAGAGCGTGGCCAAGGGGCGGGCCTGAGCGCGAATCGTCGATGGCCAACCGGCCTTTGCCGACGGTCCCTTTGCCGTTGCCCGTGGAAACGGTTCGCCCTACCTTCTGCGCGTCCATGTGGTCCTTGCTCAAAGAATTCCTGCGGTTCGCCCGGCAGGAGAAGAAATGGTGGCTGATCCCGCTGGTCGTGCTGCTGTTGGCGCTGGGGGCGATCCTCATCTTCACCTCCAGTTCCGGGATCGCTTGGGCGCTTTATCCGTTCATGTGAGCCATGCCTGAGCCAAGCAGCCACTGGCGGACCTGCGGACGAACTGCAAGCCAGTCTCCGGCGTGCGGCGTCCGGGGCCGGCGCCTTTCGGGGGAGGCTTTTCCGATTGGGGCTTCGCCCTGAACCATGCCCGCGCTGCGGCACATTCTCGGCCTCTCGGCCTACTACCACGACGCCGCCGCTGCTCTGCTTCGCGAGGGAGCCATCGTGGCCGCTGCCCAGGAGGAACGGTTCAGCCGGAAGAAGAACGATCCGGACTTCCCGCGCCAGGCCATCGAGTTCTGTCTCCGCCACGAGGGTCTGTCGCCCGCGCAACTCGACGCGGTGGTGTTCTACGACAAGCCGGTCCTCAAATTTGCCCGGATGCTGGAGACCTATCTCGCCGTGGCTCCCGGCGGCTGGCGCACCTTTCCCGTCATCCTGCCCACCTGGCTGAGCGAGAAACTGGATTTGCGGAAGACCATCCGCGAAGAACTGCCCGGCCTCCGCGCCGACTGTCCGATCTGGTTCACCGAACACCACCAGGCCCACGCCGCCAGCGCCTTTTATCCCTCGCCGTTCCCCGAGGCGGCCATCCTCACCATCGATGGCGTGGGCGAATGGGCCACCACGACCATCGGCCGCGGCCGCGGGCGCGAAATCCGGTTGCTGAAGGAGTTGCGTTTTCCCCACTCGCTGGGCCTGCTCTACTCCGCCTTCACCGCCTACTGCGGCTTCCGCATCAACTCGGGCGAATACAAACTCATGGGCCTGGCGCCGTACGGCCAGCCGCGGTTCGCCGACGCGATCCGCGGCCAATTACTGGACCTGAAACCGGACGGCTCGTTCTGGCTGGACCTGCGCTACTTCAACTTTCTCCGCGGGACGACGATGACCAACGAGCGCTTTCACCGGCTCTTCGGCGGGCCACCGCGGGGGCCGGAAAATCCGATCCAGCCCCGGCACATGGACGTGGCGCGTTCGGTCCAGGTGGTCACCGAGGAAATCATGTTGCGTCTGGCACGACACGCCCGAGAAGTGACCGGACTCAACCACCTCTGCCTGGCGGGGGGCGTCGCGCTCAACTGTGTCGCCAACGGTCGCATTCTCCGGGAAAAGATTTTCGACCGGCTGTGGATCCAGCCCGCCGCCAGCGACGCCGGCGGTGCGCTGGGCGCCGCGCTGGCCGCCTGGCACGCGCCGGCTTCCGGAGATGCTCCAGCGTCCTCGTCCTCGCCTTCGTCCGTCGTCCGCGAAGCGACGTCGGTTAAGGACGCAGCGCCAGGACGGACGGATGCCCGGCGCAACGGCGCTGGCGACGACCGGATGACGGAAACCGACGCCATGTGCGCCGCGCTGCTCGGGCCGGAGTATTCGGACGACGAAGTGGAAGCGGCTCTTCGGACCCACGGCGCCGTGTACCGCCGGCTGCCGACCGACGCGCTGCTCGACGCCACCGTGGACTTGCTGACGGCGGAGAAAGTCGTCGGCTGGTTTCAAGGCCGGATGGAATTCGGACCGCGCGCGCTCGGCAGCCGTTCGATCCTGGGTGACGCCCGGTCCCCCCGCATGCAGTCGGTGATGAACCTCAAGGTCAAGTTTCGCGAGTCGTTCCGGCCCTTCGCGCCGGTGGTGCGGCGCGAGCGGGCGGCGGAGTATTTCGAACTGGACGCGGAGTCGCCCTACATGTTGCTCGTCGCGCCCGTCAAAACCGAATTGCGTCATCCGCTGCCGCCGGGCGTCCAGGGGCTGGCGCTGCTGCGGGAGAAGCGCTCCACGTTGCCGGCCGTCACACACGTCGATTACTCGGCCCGCATCCAAACGGTGACGCGCCGCCAGAACGCGCTGCTCTACGACCTGCTGCTGCGCTTTGAACAGGCCACCGGTTGTGGCGTGCTCGTGAACACCTCATTCAACGTGCGTGGCGAGCCGATCGTCTGCACGCCCGACGACGCCTATCGGTGCTTCGTGAACACCGAGATGGACCACCTGGTCATCGGCAGCTTTGTGCTGGACCGCGCGGCCCAACCGCACCGTCGCCTCGAACGCCGCCTGGCCCCGCAGTTGGACTGAATCCGCTCTCCGCGCAACGGCCCAGGTACCCCGCCGCATGAAACTAAGACTCAAGGAAGACCCGCAGGAATGGCGCAAGGCCGCGCTGCTGGGCACGCTGGGGCTGGGCGGGTTGAGTGGGGTGTTGTGCTGGCGCCGTGTGCTGCCCGTGGCCGGGTTGGGCGGCGCCCTCGCCGTCCTGGCCGGCGTGGCGCTGTGTGCCTGGTTGCGCCCGCGCTGGTTTCGGGGGTATTACCGGTTGACCAGCCGCATCGGGTTCTACCTGACCCAATTCGTCGGCCGCGCCACGCTGGCTGTCGTGTTTCTGCTGATCCTCACCCCGTTCGGACTGGTCTTGCGGCTTATGGGCAAGGATCCGCTCCGGCTCAAACGCCCCGCCGCCGAAACCTACTGGAACGAAGCCCGGGAAAGCTCTCCGTTGGATCGGCTGTTCTGAGGTCCGCGGGTAGATCCTCGGATGTGAGGTGCCAGGGTCTTGCCGCCCGCAGGCCCGGGGAAGTTCGTGGCCGGAGCGCGAAGGCGGGAAAGCGCAAGCGCCGGGCCGCTGCCGGTTTTCGTTTCACGAAGTCCGTTTCGTTCCTATACTCCGCGGGTGATCGATACGGACCACAAACTGGCCGACTTTCTTTCCCGGTTCCGCCATGCCACCTGGGTGGCGGTGGACACCGAGGCGGACAGCCTGCACGCCTACCCGGAGAAGGTCTGCCTCATCCAGATCAGCACCGCGGCGGGTGATGAGTTGCTGGACCCGCTGGCGCCACTGGATCTGGCCCCGTTTTTCCAGGCCCTGTCCGCGCATGAACTCCTCATGCACGGGGCGGACTACGACCTGCGCCTGCTGCACAAGCACCATCGGTTCACGCCCCGCGCCGTCTTCGACACGATGCTGGCCGCGCGCCTGCTCGGCCAGCGCCAGTTCGGTCTCAACCATCTCGTCGCCCGCCACCTGGCGGTGACGCTGGAGAAAGGTCCGCAAAAGGCCAACTGGGCCCGCCGCCCGCTCACCGAACGCATGGAGTGTTACGCGCGCAACGACGTTCACTCGCTCAAGGTGCTCTCCGACCAGCTTCGCGCCGAATTGCAGGCGAAGGGCCGGCTGACCTGGCATCAGGAATCGTGCGCCCGCCTCATCGCCGAGTGTGCCCGCGCCCCGCGGACGGAACTGGATTCCGAGTGGCGCGTCAAGGGCAGTCACGCGCTGGACCGGCCCGCGCTGGCGGTCTTGCGCGAGTTGTGGAAGTGGCGGGAGCGGGAGGCGATCGCCGCCAACCGTCCGCCGTACTTCATCCTCAGCCACGAAACCATGGTGGCGCTGGCCGCGGCAGCGACCAACTCGGGGCACGTCCAGAACTTGATCCCCGCGCGGTATTCGCCCCGGCGCCGCGCCGCGCTGCACCAGGCGCTCGAGCACGGCCGGGCCGTGCCGGCAGACCGGCACCCGGAACTCCTGAAGCCGATCACGCGCCGCCCCTCGCTCGCGGAAATACACCGGTTCCGCGAGTTGGAGAAGCGACGCGACGCCCACGCGGCCCGGCTGAGCCTGGATCCGACCCTCATCGCCAGCCGGACCATGCTCGCGCGCCTGGCGCAGAACTGGCACGCCCACGAGCCGGAGTTGATGAGTTGGCAGCGGGAGTTGCTGCAATCGAAGTCCGAGGTTCAGACCGCGGAATTCTGAACTTTCTTCCCCCCTCGGACTGGGCGCCTCAGTTGACTCTCTCCGCGATTTGGTAGCGGAACATCCGTTTCTTCATCCAGCGTACGGCCAGCAGGTCGTAGAACGAGGCGAAGATCCGGTTCCACACGCCGTAATGCGTGCGGCCCGCCGCCCGCGGATGGTGCCGCACGGGCAGTTCGCCCACCCGGAAGCCCTCCATCTTGATCAGCGTCGGCAGAAACCGGTGCATGCCGTTGAAGAATTTCAGATCGGCAATGCACTCGCGCTTGAAGGCGCGGTAGCAGCAGCCGGCGTCGCTGATCGTTTCGCCGGAGAGGCGGTTGCGCACCCAGTTGGCGATGCGGGAGGAGGCGATGCGGAGCGCGTTGTCCCCCTGGCGGCGCGCGGCGACGCGGGTGCCGCAAACGCAGTCTAACTGCTGGAGCGCTTCGAGGAACCGCGGCACGTCCCGAGGATCGTTCTGTAAATCCGCGTCCAAGGTGATGAGGTAGCGCCCGCGCGCGGCTTTCATCCCGGCCCACAACGCCGCGGACTGCCCGCAGTTGAAGGCGAACCGCAGCGCCCGGACGCGCGGCTCGCCGGCCGCGATGTCCTTGAGGACCGTCCACGAACCGTCCGTGCTGCAATCATCCGTGACCACGATCTCAAAGGTGTGTCCCCGCGGCCCGACGGCCTCCTGAATCGCCGCCACCAGCGGGCGCAGATTGGCTTCCTCGTTGTGACAAGGAATGACAAAGCTGAGCATGGGCGCGGCGTCCGGCATCGTGCGGCAACTGGCGACGAGGGTAACAGACGCGGCCGCTCGCGGCCAGCGACATTCGCGCTACGGCCCGGTCGGACCGGGGACCGGCCCGCCCGCCGCGGCGGGAACGTTTGTGCTGGCGGGCGGCGCGTTGGTGCTCGGGGCCGGCGGCGCCTCCGCCGGCAGCCGGAGCTTGGTCCGGATGATCTGCCGTGCTTCGTACGGGAGGCCTTGCTGCGGATCCAGCACGCGACGCCGCACCTCCCGCTCCAAGTCGTCAAACGGGGGCAGGCCGACGCGCGGTTTTTGGTCCTCCGGGATTTTGCTTTCGTAAGCGTCGTAAATCTTCTTCGCGAGCGCCTTCATTCCGTACGCGTGATCGTCTTCGCCCAAGGCGAGGTTTTCATAGGACTGAAAGAGCATCCCCTCCAAAGCGGCCTTGACGCGGTCGTGCGAGGTTTCGCCCACGTCCTCCTGAATGCGGCCGATGGCGTATTCCTCAAGACTGACCTTGGACGGCAGCGAATCGGGCTGGCCGTCGAGGACCATCTGGTTCGGGTAGAGCTGGCCCAAATACCGGTACCAGCGCGCGGCGTCGGCCAGGCGGCCTCGTTCGTACAGGAAGTACACGGCGTCGCGCAGGAAGTTCCGGTGGGCGTGGGCGATGTGGTCGCGGTCCTTCTCGTCCTCGTCCATTTGCTGCACGTAGGCGGCGTTGGCCTGGGGAAGGATCTCCAGGTTCGGCGCGAATTCAAACCGCTTGGCGAAGGGGTTCGAAATAAGCCGGCCGCGGTAAAAGGCCAATTGCATGGATTGGTAAATCACGCGGCGCAGCGTGATGAGGTCGTCCTTGCTCACCTTGTCCGGGAACTGCTGCGCCTTCTGCAGGCCGGCGTACGCCCAGTAAATGGCGCTGGCCTCCGGCAGACGCCATTCCAGAGGTCCGTACTGCTGGTCCACAGCCTGCATCACCGCCGGGTCCATTTTGAACTTGTCGCGCAGCAGCCGGGCACGGGCCCGCTGGTCGTTGGTCTGCGGGTCCAGCAGGGCGGCAAAGTCCGGCTTGCCCCCCGGACCGAGGACCTGGCTGATCTGCTCCGCCCACTGCTGCTTGTAATACAGATTCGCGTCGTCCAAGTTCGCGCCCATCTTGTGCTGGAAGAACCAGGCGATCTCGCGGTAGATCAGCACGTTGTTCGGGTTGTAACGCAGGCCGTCGTCGCGCAGCAACTCGATGCCGGCATAGACCCAGCGCCAACGGTCGGCGAAGTCCTTGAACTTGACCGAAATGTTGTAGGCCATGTTCCAGGCCTGCACCAGCCAGACGTGGGTGAAATGCGGCTCCAGCTTGGTGATCCAGTCCGCCAATTGCACCATCTCGAAGAACTTGTCCTGGTCCTGGAGGTCGTTGGCCCGGATCCAGAGCAGGTTGGAGATCAACCCGCGAAAGCCGCCGAGCGCGACAGTGGTGAACGCCAGGACGGGCGGGGCGTTCTCCAACGGTGCGACACGCGTCAGGCCGAGCTGGTCGCGGTCGGCATTGAGCCCGCGCTGGGCGAGCGACGCGCCGACCAGCAGCGCGACCGCTAGCCCGAGCAGAAGAGGTTTCTGGAATTTTCCCCTCATGACGGCGACGGAAGTCCGAAGGCCGAAGTCCGCAGTCCGAAACAAAACCAAACTCCCAACTCCGAAGGCAGATGCCGCCGGCCCGAGGCCGTTTCGGACTTCAGGCCGCGGGCGGTCTTCGGATTTCGGGATGCGGGATTCGGATTTTTCATTGGTTCCCCTGCGCCGTGGCCAGTTCACGGCGACTGAAGGTCCAGATGCCGAAAGCCGCCAGCAGGCCGCCCAGCAGCACCACGATCTGGGCGACCGCCCGCCCCAGTTCGGCCCAACTGACGCTGCGGCCCGTGCTCAGCGAATCGATCGGGGAGAAGTTCTTCGCCAGGTTGATGACGCCCAGGATGCCGCGAAAAGTGGGCACGGCCACGTAATTCAGCACCGTCTGGCTGTACTGGTTCTTCTCCGAATCCCAACCCAGGATCGAGCCTTCCTCGACCACCGTGGACAGAGTGCCGGTGGAAAAGACGAGGGTGAGCACCCCCAGCGCGACGAAGGCCGCCACCGGAAACGACAGAAAGCTGGCCGCCGCCAGGCCCAGCGTGGCCAGCACCGCCATCCAGCAGAAAATGATCCCCAGCCCGCGGGCGAAGTTCAGCCCGAAACCGCCCTCGGGATACAGCACCTCGATGCCGTCTTCGAGCGGGAAGATCAGCGCGGTGTCGTTGGGATTCAGGAAGACGACGGTGAGCACGCCCTGCGCGTTGAACAGATTGGGCGGCACTTCAAACTCGTGGAAGGTGTCCGGCGCCAGGCTCATCGGCCCGCTGGGCCAGAGCGTCGGCGAGTCGGGCACGCCCACCTGCCACATCCCCGTGAAGGTGCCGGACGGGCTCTTCTCGGCGGCGTTGAATTTGATCCGCAGGTAAAGCGGCTGGTCCCGCAGGAAATGCCGCGCCAGCCCGAGGTCGATGTGCCAAACGCGCCCCGCCCCCGGCGGCACAAGTTGGAACTCCGCCTTCACCTGCTCCTTGATCTGTTTGCGGAGCAGCGGCAGATCCACCGTCGTGATGGGGCTGCTCTTGAGTTTCTCGTTCATCTGGCGCTCGGTCTCCGTCGCGACCTCCTGGTCCACGTTGACGGGCCGGGCCGAGCCGCGCGCGACCAGCACCTCGTTGCGGAGCACCGTCTGCTCCGCCGCGGGCAGCTTCGTCGCCCGCCATTGCAGGAGCGCATAAACACTCGCGCCGCTCAGGGCCAGCAGCACCGCGTTGAGCGACATGATGCCGAGCCATTTGCCCAGCCAGATTTGCCAGCGCGCAATCGGCTTCACCGCGACGGTCTGCATCGTGCAGTCCTCGATGTCGCGGGCCAGCGTGCCGCACGCCAGCCAGAGCGTGGAAAGCCCCAGCAGCGCGGTGATGGCGCTGAGGGTGTAGGTGAGCAGGATTTGCGTGAAGCCCCGCGCCGTGCCGTCGTCCTTGATCAAGATGGGCAGCCCAACCACCGCCGCGAGCAACAGCACCGCCACCACCACGAACAGCCGGAACCGCAAGGCGGCCTTCCAGGTCAACCACGAAATGGCGAAGAGGCGCTGCATGTCAAAGTCGGGCGGGAGTTGCGTCCGCCAGGTCGGAGGCCAAATCCGAAATCCAAAATCCGAAACCCGAAATCTGAAAGGAACCCGCGCGCCCGATGCGGCGTCGCCCAGACCTCCGCGTTTCCCGGATTGCGGGCGGCGAAGCCCGACCGCGGACGGAAACGCCGCGTGCCGCCGCGACTTTGAAGCCGGCATTACAGCCGATCGGCGCACCGGCGCGACCGCGGCGGCGACCGCACGCCGCGAATCGGAGGCCTTGGATTTCGGTTGTCGGCATTCGGATTTTGGGCTTTAACTCTTCGGTTTCCCAAGCAGCGAGGCGAGTTTTTCGTCGGCTTTCTTCAACTCCTCCGCGCCGATCTGCTTCGCCGGCTCCGTTGCCGGCACGGAACTCGACGGCACGGCGGTCGGCTCGGCGGCCTTCGTCAGCGCGGCCAGTTTCTTGGTGTCCACCGCCGGGGCCGCCGGCGTCTCGACCACGGACGGCGCCGTCGGCGCCGCGTGCGGCAGCGTGAGGCGCTCCAAAATCCGGTCCCGCTCCTGCGCCGTCGCGGTCGCGCCGCGCAGATACTCGGCAATGCGGTGGCCGGAAGTCGCGCCGGACGTTTCGGCGGCGGCCTGACGGGCGCGCTGTACCACGTCGAGAAAATAGCTCTCCAGGTTTTGCGTCGGATTGTCGATCTTGACCTGGTCGGCGGCGACGTCGCGCCGGAGGTCCTCCAGCACCCGCTCCAGCGTTTCGCGCGGCAACACCGGCGTCGTGATGCGGAGGGTGTCCGGCTGGGCGAGGAGTTCCTGCAGCGTGCCCATCGCCTGGATGCGGCCGCCGTAGTAAATCACCACCCGGTCGCACACGTCTTCCACGTCGGCCAGCAGGTGGCTGCTCAGGATGACCGTCTTGCCGCGCCGCGCCAGCGCGAGGATCAGGTCTTTGATCTCGCGGCAGCCAATGGGGTCGAGGCCGGAGGTCGGCTCGTCGAGGATCACGAGGTCCGGATCGTTGATGAGCGCCTGCGCCAGGCCGATGCGGCGCTGCATGCCCTTGGAAAACTCGCCCACGGCGCGCGTCCGCGTCTGGCCCAGGCCGACCATTTCGAGCAACTGCTCGGTGCGGTTGCGCCGGTCGCCGGCGGGCAACCGGAACAGGTTGCCAAAGAAATCCAGCGTCTCGCGCGAGTCGAGGTAACGGTAGAGATAGGATTCCTCCGGCAGATAGCCGATGCGCGCCTTGGTGGCCACGTGGCGCGGCGAATGGCCGAAGACTTCGATGTGGCCCTTGGTCGGGTTGAGCAGGCCGAGCAGCAGCTTGATGGTGGTGCTCTTGCCGGAACCGTTCGGGCCGAGCAGGCCGAAGACTTCGCCGCGGCGGACCTCGAAATCCACGCGATCCACAGCGCGCGCCTTGGGCCGGTTCCAGAAATCCTTGAAGACCTTGGTCAGCCCGCGCACGGAGACGATGACCTCGCCGTCCTGGGATTGCGGAGGGCGGAGGGCGGAGGGCGGAGTGAGTTCAGCGACGGGCATAGAAAAAAACAAATACGCGTTGAAAACGGAAATTGGCTGGATTTGCAGGAAGGTGTGAAGCGCCCTCCTGCGCTCGCTCGAATTCCATATCAATGAAGGCTCTTAGCAAGTTGCCAAATGTAATACAATGCCGCCAGGCAACCACCGATGACGATCAAACGCTTGGTAAACAAGATGGCAGTCGCCTGGCTTTGGAAAGGCCACTTGATTGAACCAAGCTCCCGATCCGTAAACGTGTATGACAGAACACCCATACCAAAGCCGACACTC
>JAJXZI010000251.1 GCA_021780115.1 bacterium
AGCGCCCCGCCGGAGGAGGAGGCCCCCGTACGCCATGGGCATCGTTATCCGACCAACCGCACCGACTGCCTGGATTATCGCCGGGCGCTCCCATTGGGCTTGCCCATTGGAGCGGGAATGATTGAGTCCGGCCACCGCCCTGTACTTGCAGGCCCGACTCAAAAAGGCGGGAGCGGCGTGGCGGATCGAACCTGCAGATCAAATCGCAAACCGGCGCGTTCTGCGAGCCCACCGCCTATGGCCAACTTTGTGGAATTAAACCTCTCCCACTTGTAATCACACCCGACTTTGGACTTTGGACTTTGGACTCTGGGCTTTATGGTCTGCCCATGTTGATGGCGTCCGATTTATTTGACCTCGCACAGACGGAGCATGCCGCCCTATTCGAGGGCTGTGAACATGCCTGGGACGCGCTCCGCAAGCTCGCCGCTTATGTCGCCGCCAGCGTCAAGCCGGCGCTGCACAACCGCTGTGAAGGCGTCGCGTGGATTGGCGAGCAGGTGTCCATCGGCGAGGGCACGGTGATTGAAGACGGCGTAATGATCAAAGGCCCGGCGATCATCGGCCGCAACTGTGCCATCCGCCACAACGCCTACCTCCGCGAAAACGTCATCGTCGGAGACGGCTGTGTGGTCGGCAACTCATGCGAATTGAAGCACGCGCTGCTCTTCAACGGTTGCCAGGTGCCGCACTTCAATTACGTCGGCGACTCCATTCTCGGGCATCGGTCGCACCTCGGGGCCGGCGCCATACTGTCCAACGTGAAGTCCCTGCCCGGTAATATCACGGTGCAGATGGCTGGGGAACCCTATGACACCGGGTTGCGCAAGTTCGGAGCGCTGGTCGGCGATGCGGCGGAGATCGGCTGCAACGCCGTCCTCAACCCTGGCAGCATCATCGGGCGCGGCGCGGTGGTTTATCCCTGCATCAATTGGCGGGGCATCCTGCCGGCGAACATGATCGCCAAAAACCAGGCGGCGCAGGAAGTCACAGTGCGCCGGCCGCGCGAGACATGATCCGGCGTCAATCCCATTCCGGAGACCGTCGCGTCCGCACCACGGCCAGCCAGCGCACGAAAGCGCATCGCCACACAACCGTGATGCCCACCCAACCACTGTAAATCAAGGCCAGACTGCGGCTGCTGGAAGGCATTTCAAGGTGGTGGTGGGAGAAGGATTCGAACCTTCGTAGGCGTAAGCCAGCAGATTTACAGTCTGCCCTCGTTGGCCGCTTGAGTATCCCACCACGCCGCCTCCCCGCGTACCGGCCGAGAAGTAAGCCACAGCCCCCCGCCCTTGTCAACCGACCGCGCGGCGCCTACCCTGGCCAGATGTTCGACTCGCTCAGCGGCAAACTCCAGCACGCCTTCCGCAACCTGCGTGGCCTCGGCAAGATTTCCGAGGCGAACGTGGCCGACTCACTCCGCGAGGTGCGCCTGGCGCTGCTGGAAGCGGACGTGAATTTCAAGGTCGCCCGCGATTTCATCGAGCAGGTCAGGGCCAAATCGCTCGGCCAGGAAGTCTTGCGGAGCATTCAACCGGGCCAGCAGATCATCAAAGTCATCCACGACGAGTTGGTCGCGCTGCTCGGTTCGACCAATGCGGCGCTGAATCTCAGCGGCAACCCCGCGTGCCTCCTGCTGGTCGGCCTGCACGGCTCCGGCAAGACGACCTCCAGCGGCAAGCTCGCCCGGCTGCTCCACAAGCAAGGCCGCGCGCCGCTGCTGGTCGCGGCGGATGTCTATCGCCCCGCGGCGATGGATCAACTGGAGACACTGGCCCGCTCGCTCGACCTGCCCGTCTTCGTCCAACGCGGGGAGTCCGACGTGCTCCGCATCGCCCGGGAGGCGCTCGATTTCGCCCGCGCGAACAACCGCAACACGCTGATCTTCGACACCGCCGGGCGGCTGCAGATCGACGAGCCGCTGGTGCAGGAATTGGTGCGCCTGCGTGACTTGGTGAAGCCGCAGGAAATCCTGCTCGTGCTCGATGCCGCCACCGGCCAGGAAGCCGTGAACGTGGCCGCGCATTTCGATCAGGCATTGCAAATCACGGGCGCGATTCTGACCAAGTTGGACGGTGACGCGCGCGGCGGCGCGGCGCTCAGCCTCAAGGCCGTGACCGGCAAGCCGATCAAATTCGCCGGCGTGGGGGAGAAGTTGGAGGAGTTTGAGCCGTTCCATCCGGAACGCATGGCCTCGCGCATCCTCGGCATGGGCGACGTCGTCAGCCTCGTCGAGCGCGCGGCGGAGGCGGTGGACCTCGACGAGGCCCAGCGCCTGGAAGAGAAGATGCGCAAGGGCCAATTCACCTTGGAGGACTTCCGCGATCAACTGCGCCAGATGCGCAAGCTCGGGTCGCTGGAAGACATCGTGAAGATGCTCCCCGGCGGCGACCAGATGGCGGGCGCCGACCTAACGAAGCAGGAGAAGGAGTTCCGCCACATGGAGGCGATGATCTGCGCCATGACGCTGCAGGAGCGGGGCAATCCGCACCTGCTCAACGCCAAGCGCCGCCAGCGCATCGCCAAAGGCAGTGGCGTGACCGTGACCGAGTTGAACACGATGCTCAACAAGTTCAACCAGATGCAGGCGATGATGAAGAAGATGGGCAAGTTCCAGCGCATGATGGCCAAGATGGGCGGCGCGCCAGCGGGCCTGTTCCGGCGGTGAACGGGCGTAGCCGCCGACGTGAGGAGGCGGATTGCGCGGCCAACCCGGCCGGAATCTTCCGCCTCGTTGCCGCGGCGGTTACGGGTTCGCATATCCGCAGAGCGCGAACATGAAGGCGCACTAGTGGAGTGTGATGGAATGTTGGAATTACTGCGCCGTCGTGTCTGGCAAATGGGGAGTGGGTAGCACAGGTGGCCCGCCTGTGTTCTGTCCGGCGACTCGCCGCACGGAACGGCAGCGGCAATTTGAGCCAATCAGGACGGCCTTATTCAGAGCGGGGCTTGCCACCGTTCCGGTCGGCGGGTCACCGGCCGAGGCGGCCGGGTCGCCCGCGCCACCCATTTTCCAAACCGGCTCCGAGAGACCAACGACTCCAACACCCGATCACTCCGTTCAGTATTCCGTTCACGGCGTCTGGACCAAGCGGAAGAACTGCATCGGGGCGCTTTGGGGAAGCGTCATCTGCTCGAAGCAGGGCGGCACGGAGTCTTGGACTGGCAGCCACGGGCCGTTCACGGTGGGCGCGGCCTCGACGCCGAAGTTCATTCCGGTGCCGGGCCAGGAGAGCCGCACGGTGGGCTCGACGCTGATCTGCGGCACTTATGGTGGCCGTGCGCAAGCACCGAAACCGCCCGGGCAATCACTTCGCCGCCACCGCCACCGGTGCGGGCGCGGGTTTGGCCGCCGTCTGCGCACCGCCACGGTCAACAATTACGCGAGCCGTCAGGTAAGCCGCGTAAAACTGGGGTCGGATTTTTTTACCGCGTCATCAGTTTGTCCAGGCGATTGCGAAGGATGCTCGTCACGTTAGAGATTTTATCCAGCAACGTATCCGTCTCGCCGGAACGGCTTGCGACCGCTTCCCGCGGCGCGGTTTTGACGTTGTGAAATTGTGTCGTCAACGATTCCAGCGAATCAATGTCCGCTTGCGCGATTCCGTAACCCGCCAGCGCCGCGAGACTGGCCGTGGCAAGATTGGCGATGCGCGTTCCCGTTTCCTCCAAATCATCATCCGCCAGTTTATCGAGAGCCGACAACGTGAGTTCCACTTGGCCGGCGAGATTGGGGTCGCCGTTCGTTTCCGCCAACGCCGCGAGCTGGTCGGCCATGAACAGAATTTGCTCCTCGTAAGAATGGCGCACTTGCGCTTTCTACGCTGCCGCGCCCGTGACCGGCGCCTGCTGTTTTCCCGCCGAGCCTGAAATGTCGGCAATGCCGTCGTTCAAGTCTGCAACCGTGTCACTGATTTTCAAGCATTTACGCATTTAACTTACCGTCATTTAGACACCGCCATGTTTTTAAGCCTTGGGCGCGGCAAGCCATGATGTCGTGTGCGCGAGCGCCTGGGGAGAAGACATGATCGCGGAGATTCATCGTATGCGCGCCCGCGAGCCACAAGCGTAACAGTCGCAATTGCATCGGATCCCAACTCCGGTTCCGTGTGCTTGCTTGCGGCAGGTGGAAGCCGCCGGGCGAGCAGGCACGTGAAGCGGCCGAATGACGCGCCAAGCCGCTCCAGCAAAAGGCGGAAATCGCCCGGATCGACAGCCTCGCCACCCGCGAAAGCGAAGCGCGGGCCACTGTCACGGGCCAGTCATTCGAACCGGTATAATGGGGCGTGAAACAAAACGCACCGAAGGTCAGTGATCGGCGGCTACGGGAGTACGCGTGCATCTGGCGGTCGCGTAGCGCCGCTTCCGATCTGCCTGATCTCCGGCGATTCCAGCAGGGCTTTCTGGGTCTTGGCGCTCAGGTCGTCGAAGAGACTCTGCAAGACCTTGAGATGATTGCTCTTGAATGTGAAAGCATTCCCCATTTTGCCTTCCCCGCGTGCGTCAATGGAATCCAACCAGAGGTCTTTCTGGTTGTCCCGGTCCTTCAAGTTCCACTCCATGATCATCACCGTTTGGTGTTTGGAGGCGGCCCAGAGACCGTAGGACTCGTCGAACTTCGTCACCTTCGGGATCAGGATGGCATCAGCCTTCCCGGCGGCCTCTGCGGCGGTGGGATGGACTGAGACTTCGGTGAAGACGTGTTGAGTCACGTTCTTGGCGTAATCCTGAAGGGGCGGTCCGAGGCGTGACACGAAGGAATCGCCCATCATGTGCATGGTGTGCGTGTATTCGGTGAAGTCCTTGTTCAGGACCAGAGCGACACGAGCCGGCAATTTAGCGCAGGGTGCCAATGTCGCGGGTTTGACGTTGACGTTCATCGTGTGGGCGCAGCCGGACGCGAGGGCGGCCAGCGCCGGCACCAGGAGCAGTCTGGCGACCGTCAGAACCAAGCCGAATCGGGGAGTGTGGTTATTGGGGTTCATAGTCGATTGGGATTTGCAGGGTGTTGTTATGTTCGTTTCGAGTGTTGACGAGAGAAACCTGGAGGGTGCCGTGGAAGGGAACGTTCTTTTTGGGCATTTGATAATAGACAAAGCCCTCAGTGGCTTGTCCCGGCGACAGGGTCTTGTCGGGGAGTTCCTTCTCGGTGAAATTGCGTTGCACAGTCGTGGCGTGCTTCACTTGATGACTGCCCAACCCGATCAGGATCGGCGTGCTGCCGAGACCCATGAGGGCGGCCCCGGTGATCGCCAGCGCCTCGCCAGAAGCGGTGCTCCGGGAGGTGGAGGCGTCGCCAAGGGGGGAGTCTGCGCCCGACAGCGACAGCTTGCAGTGTGCTTTGCGCAGTAGCCACGTGGTGTCGGGGCTGCGGTTTTCGACCCGCAGATGAAGAATGGCAATGCCGGCCGCCGGCGCGTTGAGGGCGAAATAAGTCTCGCACCGCGCCTTGTCGGCGAAGGGTTCGAGCGACACAAGGACGCCCTCGCCTTCAACCGTCTTGACGGCGCTGCCCACAGGACTGCCAGCCCTGGCGGCACTGGAGTATTCGGGCAGGCGGTCCGGCGTGCCGCATCCGACCAGGCCGGCCAGCGCGAGCGAGACCAGCACGAAGGATTGAGTTTTCATGGTTGTTGAAGATCGGTCGCCTCTGCCGGCGTCCCGTGTGACGCCGGCAGGAGGCGGTTCGGCGTCACTTTCCCGGAGTGAACGGCCTGGCTCCGGCCCGCGCCAAGGGCACCAGACGTTTCTGCTGTTCCGGCGTGAGTTGTTGCCGCGCTAAAATCACCAGCCTTTGCCCGCCGAGACTGACCGCGGCCGGCGCCTGCACGGGGACCAACTGGGCGTCAATCTTGTCGGGTTTGAGCTCCCAAATGCCGCCCGTGAGGGGATCGACCACCAGAAAGCCGAGTAGGCCCCCGAGCGCGAAGTTCCCCCAATACCAGCCGTTGATGTCGTGCCGGATCTCGAACTCCATTGGCTGGTAGCCGGTCTTTTCCACGACCAACCGGTACTCGGCGGCCTTGAAATAGCCCGCGCCCTTCTTGACTTTCACCGTGGTTGGGGTGACCGAGGAGGTCACGACCACGTTTTTTCGGTCGTACACGGTCACGGTGGCCGCGCTGGGATTGGACGTGACCTGGATTTTGCGGTCGCCGCTGGTGACGATCGACGCGCAACTGCACAGGCCCAGGAGGGCCGCGCTGAGCAACGCTGTTTTGGCAGTTTGATTGATTTTCATGTCTTTTGGTTGTTGTTTGGTTCTTCTTTCGAACAGACGCCCGCCGTTTAGCGACAAGCCTCAATGGTTGACTTAGGAATGGTTGCTGAAGCATGGCCATGAAGCAAAGCGAGCCGATTGTTGGTTTGGCCGCTCAGCGCCCCAAATAATGCAGGCGGAAAAAGCCGATGTTGTTAGTGACGAAAAACACCTGCTGGTTCGTCACGTCTGTCGGACTGAATAATCCACCGGGCCAAGCCTGCCAGACCGCACCGGGACCGACGCTCGGCGAGGACTCGATCTGGTAACGGTCGTACGGGGCCAGGCCTGCGGAGCCCAATTGCATCATCGGCCAGACCGTTGGCGACACGGCGGGATTAGGTGGTGGGGCGATTTCAACTGTTGTGCCAGTGTCGTAGCCACTACCCGGATTGAGGACCGTGATATTGGTCACCACGCCAGCACCGGAAATGGAAGCAACGGCCACCGCGTTGCTGCCGTCGCCGACGAACGTCACCGCCGGAGCCGAGGGGTAGCCCGAACCACCGCTCGTCACAGTGACGCCGATGACAAAACCGTTGACGACTTGGGCCGTGGCGGACGCTGGCAGCGGGACCGGACTGAGGGCCAATTGAAAATCCCCGCTGTTCACCGCTCCGGTGACCAACTGCGTATAGAGGACATTTGTCGCCGTGAAGTTCAGCGGTTGGTTTGACCAATAATATCCCGCCCACTGCTGCAGTTGATATTGAGAACCAACGGTCAAATTTGAAAAAGAAAGGAAAGACAAAGGCGCGATGCTCAACACCGGATTGGGAATAAATGGCGGCTCGATGACCACCACGGGGGCGCTGGTGTAGCCGTTCCCAGGGTTCACGACATCCGCCTCGACCACGACGCCATTGCTGACCACGGCTGTAGCCTGGGCCCCGCTGCCGCCGCCGCCGATGACTCTGACGGTGGGCGTGTTGGTGTAGCCGGCGCCCTGGTCGATGATTGTGAGCCCCACCAGAAAACCGTTCGCCAGAGTTGGTGTGGCTGTCGCGGCGTGCGGGGGCTGGGGAATGACGCTGATGTTGAAGCTGGTCGATGCAATCAGCGCCCCGCCTTGATATACCAAGTAGGTTACATTTTGGAAGGTGGGGCCGGACTGGGTTTGCAAGGGGGTCCACGAAATCGTGCCGTTCGTGGCATCCACGGTCAAGCCCGGAGGCCCGTTGGTCACGCCGAAGGTGTACGTGCCGCCCAAGACCGCGGGCGTGTACTGCCACAACAACTCCGCCAGAATGTTGGTGTCGGGAATTGCGGACAGAATGGAACCGACGGGCATCACGTAGGGCAAGACCTCAATGTCATCCACGTACCAGCCTTGGTCGCTGCCGCACATCAGCCATCCTGTTACCCCAGTTGTGTGGAATGCCAATTGCACGCGCATGCCCCCGTAGGCCGTGAGGTCGAAGTACGGCTCGGACCAAGCGCCGCCGTAATTCTGGTACGCCGGAGAGATCGATTGCCAGCCATTCGTTCCCGCCTTCACCTGGACCTCCCCCCAGTCGCCACAGCCCCCGGCGTCTGAGTAGAAGTTGTACCACTGCCAAAAACGCAATTGGGGAGCGGTAGATTGAGGTGGTAACTGGAATGGGGGCGATACTAGGCGCCCGCCCGACTCTGCTGGATAGTTCTCACTTAGTAGGGTGACACCACAATTTGTTCCCGAATGAGCCTGGTAGCCAAGCGAATCCGCCGATGCACCCTGTGCTTTTCGGGCTATGCCAACCTGCCAGAGGCCAGTCTCGGCATACCAGTCGCCAATCCCGCTTTCCCAACCTTCGGGATTATTGAAAACCGGCGTCCCCGTCTCAAACACAACGTTATCGACGTACCAGCCCGGTGCGCCCCCGCACGTCCCGCCCGTTACTCCAGATATTTCAAAGGCTACCTGGACTGTCGTCCCTGCGTACGCGCTTAGATCCACGGAAGTGTAGGTCCAATCGCCACCATTCCTGTAATATCTGGGAGAGACTTCCTGCCAGTCGCCGCTCCCAATCCTGACTTCGACGACGCCGTAGTCACCGCAGCCGCCAGCATCCCAATCGAAGTTGTACCACTGCCAGAACCGGAGGCGGGGAAATTGACCGGCAGATGGTATGCTGAACGGCTGAATGCGTATGAGTCTCGAAGTGGTGCCGCGGGGATAATTCCCCGTCGATCCCGTAGTCGCGCAGTTTGGACACGAGTGTGCGCGGCACCCGCCGACGACCGCAGGGCCGGTACTGAGCGTCGGTGAGCCGATTTGCCAGACGCCGTGGTCGGCATACCAGCGGTTATTGCCATTTCCGTCGTCGAAGTTCTCAGACCAGACGACTGTGGCCGCGCGCGCCGAACCGACGGCGGACACCCAAGCTGCCAGGGCAGCGAATACTAGGACTCGCGTACTTGCTTTCATGTTTCGTGTTGGTTTTGTTTTGTTTGCTTTGTATCTACTTGGTCCGTTGGCCCCAACCGCCTCCAGCGGCGTGAGCACGACAGCTAAATTATCGATTACTTGGCTTTTTCCTTTGCAGGTTGCATTTTTTCGCGCCATTGCTTGGCCAGTTCCGGCCGGCCGGTGGCTTCGTAAAGGCGAACAATGCGCTGGATGACTTCCGAGAGCCGGGATTTGTGTTCATCAGGGATTGAGTGCTCGCGCTGCTTGAGTCCCTCATAGCCGGAGAGCAGGAGGGGTTCGGCGTCGGCGAATTTCTTCTGGCCCGCCAGACTCGCGCCCAGCAGGCTGCGGGCGTTGAAGGTCTGCCAGTCGTCCGGCAGGTGCTTTTCGCCGAAAGCAAGCCCTTCGCGGGCCAGGGACTCGGCCTCGGAGAACTTGCTCTCGGCGATGAGCGTGCGCGTCAGTCTGGAACAAGCGTCCGCGAAGCCGCTGACCGAGGCGGGCAGGGGCGGCGACTGTTTCTGGAGCAGCTTGCGCCGTAGCGCCAGTTCCTCACGCTGGAGGGACTCCGCTTCGGTCAGGTTGTCCTCAGCGGTCAACACAAGGGCCAGATCCTTCTCCACGGCAGCAACGTCCTTGTCGCGATCGCCGGGCAACTCCTTGAGTATCGCCAATGATTCGTCATACACGTCTTGCGCCGCGGTGAGTTTGCGTTCGGCCACCAGAGTACCACCGAGGCCAACCAGTGATTGGACGAGGTAGGCAGGGTCAAGCCCTGGCGCTTTCCGGCGGATTGCCACGGCTTCGCGATACGCCGTTTCGGCCTCGACGAGTTTGTCTTGTGCCTGAAGCGCTTCAGCCAGGTTATTGAGGGAGAAGGCCACGTCTGGATGCTCGTTGCTCAGCCGCCGGCGGCGAATGGCGAGCGCCTCGCGGTGGGCGAGCTCGGCCTCGGCGTATTTCCCACGGTGCTGTAGCGTGGCGCCCAGATTGTTCAAGGAGAAGGCCAGGTCTGGGTGGTCGGGCGGCAGGATCTTCCTTCGGAGCGCGACCGACTCGCGAAGACACTCTTCGGCTTCGGCAGTATTCCCAAGGGCATCCAGGGTGATGCCGAGGTTGCTGAGCGTTTTGGCCACCGTCGGATCGTCGGGGCCCAGCAACTCCTTCTGAAGTCCCAGCGCTTCGCGAAACATCTTCTCCGACTCTTCCAACTGGTTGCGCCGGCCCAAGAGATTGCCGAGATTGCCCAGGGCCATGGCCACAGACAGGCTCCGTGGTCCGTCCACCTTGCGTGACAGTTCCAGCGATTTGCGGTAATAAGGCTCAGCCTCGGCGAACTTACCTTGGCGGAAAAGGACGTTGCCGATGTGGCTGAGGGATTGTGCGACTTCGGGATTGGCCGGGCCAAGCACGCGTTCCTGGATGGCGAGGGCGCGGCGGTGCAATATTTCCGCCTCGGCAAGGGATCCCTTGCGCTCAAGGACTGTTCCGAGGTTTCCCAACAAAGCCGCGAGTTGGGCGTCTTCTTTTCCCGGCGACGCCGTTTTCAGCGCGATGGCAGCATGCAACGCCTGCTCCGCGCGATCGTATTCGCCAATTTGTTCATAGACGTTGCCGACGGTACTCCACAACGCGGCTTCGACCTCCGGCTGGTTCTTCAACTCGCGCCCGATGCGCCCGGCTGTCTTGTTGAGAATCTCGTGCAGGAGCTTCGTGTCCCGTCCCAGTGCCACTGAGGGGCCGACGCCTTTGAGCATGTCTTGGAGGAACCGGGCGATCTGCTGGCTTTTGGCGGCCTCGGCGCGCGCCCGGATGGCTTCCCGGGTGCTTACCACCGTTCCGGCGACAAGCACAACGAGCACCGCGGCGAGCGAGCCCGCGACGGCCCGGTTTCGGGCGCACCAGCGCCAAGTTCGCTCCGCCAGGCCGGGCGGACGCGACAGAATCGGCTGGCCGTTGCAGAACCGGCCCAATTCGTCCGAAAGGTCCTGCGCGGAGCCGAAGCGGTGCGCCGGATCCTTCTGGAGACATTTGAGGCAGATGGTTTCGAGGTCTCGTGGAACGCTCGGGTTCAGGGCGCGCGGCGAGACGGGTTCTTCATGAACGACCTGATCGAGCAGAGCCGGTAGCGATTCCGCCGCAAAGGGCGGGCGTTGCGTCAGGAGATAATAAAGGACGGCGCCGAGGGAATAGAGGTCGCTGGCCGGGCCGAGGGCTTCGGGCTGGGCCTGCGCCTGTTCGGGCGACATGAACGCGGGCGTGCCGAGGAGTTGGCCGGTGGTGGTCAGATGCGAATCGAAATGCTCGCAGCGGGCCAGGCCGAAGTCGGTGATGCGCGGCTCATCCCGGCCGTCAATCAGGATGTTCGTCGGCTTAAGATCGCGGTGGAGCGTGCCGTGTTGGTGGGCATAGTGGACCGCGTCGGCAACGGTCTTCAGGTAGCGAGCGGCCTCCCGCGCCGGCAGTGGTTGCGGGCGCACCAGTTCCGCGAGGCTGCGGCCCCCGACCAGGTCCATCGAGTAGTAATGCTGGCCCTCGTGCCGGCCGACTTCATGGACCGCGACGATGTTGGGATGCTGCAGATTGGCGGCGGCCTGGGCCTCTTGCTGGAAGCGTTTCACGTCCGCCTCGCTCGCCAAGCGGCCCGCCAGGATCAGCTTCAAGGCGACGGGGCGATTGAGCTTCGTCTGCCGCGCCCGATAGACCACGCCCATGCCGCCGCGACCGATTTCCGCCAACAATTCGTAGTCGCCGAAGTAGTGGATCGTGGTCTCGGCGGGCAGCGTCGGGTCGGGCACGAGGCGTTCGTTGGGCGCCGGCAGGAGGGCGGCCCGCAGCGCACACGCCGGGCAGATGCCTTCAGCAACGTCGGGGCCGAGTTTCGCCCCGCATTCGCGGCACGTTGGTTCTTGCGCCATCATGCGATTCGCCAGTTGCTCTCACTGATACCAAGAAGAAAATTCCAGCCACGGTTGCGGGAATTTTTGCGGAAAACGCATCGCGGGCCCCGGCGTCCTGTTTGTTCACCCGACAGTTCCCAGGGACAAGACCTCCAACAGGTAACGAATTTCCTCGTCGATGTCGGCGACGCCGGCGACCGTCTCCTGAATCTCGGCCCGCACGAAAAAACGGAACCGGTCGCGCAAGCGCGAGGCCTCGGATTTGATCGCGCTTTCGGTCTTGTCGAGTCGGGCGGCAATCTGGACGTACGACTCGCCTGTGGTTGAGGCACCGGGCAACTGGAATTTCAGATGCTCGTAAATTTCGCGCTTGCCCGCGTCGGCATATTCCTGGCGCATTCGGGTCACGGCGCTTTCGACGACGGTCAGTGCCCAGCCGCGGTCGAACAATCGGTCCGGCGTTAGCGTGTCCGCCGGTTCCAGTCGGTAACGCTCCTCGGTAGTGAGGCCGTCCAAATCGAGAGGGGGGATGCCGCCGCCACGCTTAATTGCCCGCGCGCGGTCGCGATCATTCGACAGGAAATGCTTCAGGGCCGCCCTCAGGAACCCCCGGAACCGCCCCTTGCTCTGGTCCACATCGGCAAAATACTGCTTCTCGAAGACCCGCTCGAAGAATGCCTGGTTGAGGTCCTCCGCCTCGGCGGGCGAATACCCTTGGCGGCGGACGAAGGCGTAAAGGGGATACCAGTAGGTGCGGCAAAGTTGCTCCAGGGCCGCACGGGCGGCCGGTGAATCCGAATCCCGCGCTGCGAGAACGATGCTCCAATGCGTGGTGACGAACTGTTCGACGTTTGGCGGCGCCAATCTCCGCATGTGGTCGGACAAGGACATGCAGCCCAGGTTCCTGGATTGGTTCTTCTGACGGTTCGGCGTAGTTTTGCTCCTCATTTGCGGTCTCGTCAAGCGAGCAGTCTCCGCTGATTTATTCCGGGGATTTCATTCTGTTGCCTTTCGCGCCGATGAGATTTCGCTTTCCGCCGGCGTGGCCTTTCGGCGCGCACGGCGGGGTCGCGGGCTTTTGTGCTGCCGGTGGAGGCGGAGCGGTGGCTGGCCCCGGTGGCTGGCGCGCGGCCAATTGAACTGGTGGAACCGGCCACATTGCCCCTCGCGGACGCCCGCCCCCCCTCGCGACACTCGCCGTTTCCCTCGCGAAGCACCTACTTGGCCGGTCGCGGCAGGACGTTGCCCCCGCGAGGCCCATCGCCTGAGACCGTTCCTCCCACTGACAAGATCGCTCCGCAGTGCAATCGTTCAGAACCGCGCAATCTTGCGAAGAAGTTTCGTCCTCGTCCTCGGAGCGCGTGACGCGCCAATCGACGACGAAGGACGAACTTGCTGGCAACGCGCCCAGTGATCCGGACGAACGGGGCGTGGGCGACCGCCTCACGCGGGCCGGCGGCGCTCGGCGGCGAAACGATATACCTCCTGGAAACGCTCGGCCATGAGCACCGGCGACAGATACTCGCGCTGCCGCGCCAGCGTGGCCGGATCCACCGCGCCTTGGCCGAATTGCGGATGGTGGACCGCCGCCCGGAGCGTCTGGACGAGTTCCGGCACGGTGGTCTGCTCCAGAAGCAGGCCGTTCTTTCCCTCGATCACATAGTCGGGAATCCCGCCCACGCGGCTGGCCACGACCGGCACGCCCGCCACCACGGCTTCCTTGACGGAGTTCGGGCTGGTGTCGGCGCGGGTGGGCAGGACCATGACAGTGGCCGCCGACAATTCCCGCGCGACCTCCGCCGGCCCCAAACCGGTCTTGAACTCCAGGCGCCGCTCGAATTCCGGCGCCAGCACCCCGCCCAGCGGCCCGAATACCTCCGGATTGCGGTCGCCGATGACCACCAATTCGAACGGCAGCTCCGTCCGCAGTTCGTTCAGCGCCCGCAGGAGAAGATCGCTGCCTTTGCGGTAGGAAGGCGAGCCGGTGACGAACCGGATCGGCTGGGTCCGTGGCTGCCGTGGGGCCTGATGAAACACCCCCTGCGGCGCGTGCTCGATTTGCCGGACGGCAAGCCGGGGATACCGGCGCCGGAGATATTCGACAGCGAACCTGGATTCGGTGGTGGCCAGCGGCGCGCGGTTCAGGCAGCGGGCTTCCACACGGGCGGTGAATTTGCCGTATGCCGGGACCGGAACGGTTTCGCGGTACCAGGTCAGCAGGCCCTGGATCGTCACGAGATACGGATACCCCAGGCGGGTGGCGATGAGGCCGGCGGCGTACTCGTTGCCCCAGGCGTGGACGACCGCCGGCTGGATGCGCCGCAGCGCCCGACGCAGGAGCAGCGTGTCCACCCAAAACAGCGAGAGGAGCCGCTGCGACCGGGTCGCTTTCAACACGTGAAACCGGACGCCGTTGCGCTCGAATTCAAATCCTCGCTCCACCCGGCCGCGCAGGACCAAGACGTGAATCTTGAGATCGGCCCTTCCCATCAACTCGCCCAGCAGGACCGACATCCACGTCTCCGGATGCTTACGGGGCAGACCGCGCAGCGGCGGCGGCGGGTCCGGCATCCACTCGATGGGGTAGTCGGAAATCCAGGCGACGGTCAGCGGCATGGGAGAACGCAAAATTCCGCCCGGGTCCCGACGGCGCGCCCCGGCCCGCCGCCGCGTTGCACGGTCAGGCCGTGCCGCGCGCAGGCTGCGCTGGTGTCGGGGCCGACGGGGAGGTCGGCAACTGGGATTCCGGATTTCATCGCTGCAGGCGTGGCGCGAAGCTAGCGCCGCCGCGCCGCCGGGTCCAAGCCAAATGCGCCGCGCCGCCCGGCCCTGTCCCGCGCCGGCGCCGCCTCCACAATTGACATTCCCGTCCCGCGGCGTACTGGTGAGGCCCATCTCGGCCGTGCTTGAGGTGCTTGTTTATGAAGCCCAATCCGATCGCGGAGGACGTGTTCCGCGCCGTGTGCTCTGACCTGAGTCCGGCGGCGGACGCCCGGTCGGCCGACGATCCCTCCTGGCGGATTCGCCGCGTTGAGGTGGCCCAGATCGCGGCCAAGTTGCCCGAGCGGGGCGTGTTCCTGGACGTGGGTTGCGGCTATGGCTTCGTGCCGCGCTATTTTCACCGCTTGGGCTTCAAGGTCATCTCCACGGATTATCCCGCCACCGGCGGCGCGTCACTGCAGGCGCTGATCGACCTCGGCATTGAGGGACATTATGTCAACGTGGGCCGGGAGCCGCTCCCGCTCGCGGATGGCTCGGTGGACGTCGCCTTCGCCGGCAACGTCATCGAGCACCTGCCGCATTCGCCCCGGCCGTTCATGGAGGACCTGCGGCGGGTGCTCAAGCCGGGCGGCTTTCTGGTGATGGACACCAAGAACGCGGTGGACCTGAAGACCCGGCTGAAGGTCTTGTGCGGCGTCCACAACTGGGCGCCGCTGAAAAGCTTCTACCACCTGGACATCAACCCGCATCATCACAAGGAGTACACGCTGCGGGAATTGGGGCAACTCTTCGAGTTGGCCGGCTTCGGCAACGTGGAACGGATCGCCTTCGAGTTCTTCTTTCATTTCTCGCTCCGCAAATTTCGGGGCGTCCAGGCCATGGGGGCCAAGGCCGGCGAGCATTCCGAGTTCGGGGCGGGCTTCAATCCCTGGCATCCGTACGAATACCTGCGGCTGGTCTGCCTGCTGCTCACCCGGCTCTTCCCCGGCCTCCGATCGGAGATCATGGTGGTCGGGCAGAAACCGGTCCGGTGAGCGCCGCCCGGCGGCAATGGGCGATGACGGCGCTGGCGGATTCGCCTTGTCAAGACCGGGCCCACTTTGCTGTCGTTGACGGCGGCACAACTCCGGACCGTTTATGGCACTGCGCGAAAGGCTGTTCAAAGCATTCCACGAGCGCAACGCCCTCCAGCGCCATCTCGCGCGGCGGGTCTTGTTCGAGGTCTGCCAACGGCTCGGGCTGCACGTCACCGGGGACCACTTCTACGAGATCGTGCCCAACACCCGGCTGGTGGCGGCGCAGTACTCCGCCGCGCCGCGGTCCTTGCCCGGGATCGACTGGCGGCTGCGCGCCGGCGAGGCCCGCGTTCTGCGCCTCCTCGCGGCCTACGGGGCGGAGTACCTCGCCGCGTCCGAGCGCTTCGGCTTCCGGGAGAAGAACCATTATTTCCGCGGCCTGGATGCGTTGCTGCTCTATCTGAACGTGCGCGACCTGAAGCCGGGCAAGATCATCGAGATCGGCCAGGGCATGTCCACGCGCCTGATCCTCGCCGCCTTGGAGCGCAACGTCCAGCAAACCGGCCAGCGCGCCCTTTTGGTCTCCATTGATCCGTATGCGCGGGTGGCGCCTCCCGGAGTGCCGGACCTGATCTCGCTGCAAATCATCCAGCGGCCCGTCCAGGAGGTGCCGATGGACCCGCTGCTGCCGGGCTGCGGCTTGTTGTTCGTCGATTCGAGCCACGTCCACAAGTTCGGCAGCGACGTCGCGTGGGAATTCGCCCGTCTCTATCCGCTCCTGCCGCCGAACACCCTGCTGCACCTGCACGACATCTTCTCGCCCTACGATTACCCGTTGGAGTGGATCGTAAAGGAGAAGCGGTTTTGGAACGAACAATACGTGCTGGAGGCGTTCTTGACGTTCAACGCGGCCTTCGCGGTGGAATTGCCAGTCCACTTGCTGGCCCGTCAGTCTCCGGCGGTGCGGGAGGCCGTGCGCCGGCTCCCCTTGGATCCGCGGTTCGAGTTCTCCGGCAGTTCCTTTTATCTGCGGCGCACGGAATGGGCCGCGCCGCTCCCGGAGCCGATGCCCCCTGCGGCCGTCAGAGCAGATTCGCCACGCGCCGGAAATGGTAGCCCATGATGGCCAGTTCGATGGCGAGCGGGAACTGGCGCGGGCGGCGGAGGAGCGTGCTCCAGAAAAACCGCCAGTAGTGCGTCCGGCCGCGATGCCAGATGCCGAGCAGCCAGAACGATTTCACGAACGCCTGAACGTCGGCCCGCGAGAGCCGCAGACGCGGCCCGCGCGGCTTGTGCTGCTCCAGGAAGGTGCGGATGCGCTGGTAGTACACCTTCGGCTCGTAGAGTTTCCGCATCAGTTCGCGGTAGCCGGACTGCAGGTACTCGCGGTTGAGCTTGGCCTTGAAGTTAAGCACCGCCTCGGTGTTGTTGCCGGTGCTGTCCTTTTCGAGCCGGCCCTCCCGGCTCAACCGGTGCCAGAGCTTGGTCTGCGGCAGCGCGGTGAGCAGGCCGACCATCGCGGTCACCACCCCGGACCGTTGGATGAACTCGAACTGCCGCTTGAAAATGTCCTGGCTGTCGCTGTCAAACCCGACGATGAACCCGCCCATCACTTCCAGGCCGGCGCGTTGAAGCGTCTGGATGCTCGCCACCAGATCGCGGCCGCGGTTCTGGAGTTTGTGGCACTCCAGCAGTCCCTCGGACGAGGGCGTCTCGATGCCGACGAAGACCTTCTTGAAGCCCGCCTTCACCATCAACTCGCACAACTCCGGATCGTCGGCGAGGTTCACCGAGGCCTCGGTCAGGAATCCCATGCTGGGCCGGATGCGTTCGCGCCAGGCGACCATCTCGCGGAGGAGTTCCTTGGTCTTCTTTTTGTTGCCGATGAAGTTGTCGTCCACGACGAAGACCATGTCCTTCCAACCGCGGAGGCGCAGCGCCTCCAGTTCCGCGATGAGTTGGGCGGGCGTCTTGGTGCGGGGCACGCGACCGTTCATGACGACGATGTCGCAGAACTCGCAGTCGAACGGGCAGCCGCGCGAGAACTGCACCGCCATGGTGACGTAGTGCCGGAGGTCCGCGAGGTCCCAGCGCGGCGCCGGCACGCGGGTCACGTCCGGCCGCCCGTCCGCCTGGTAGCAGGCGCGGAGCGTGCCGGCGCGCAGGTCCTCCACCAGGCGCGGCATCAACTCCTCGGCCTCGCCCAGGACGAAGTGCCGGATTTGGGGAAACGCCGCGTGACCGGTGGTGAAGAGCGGCCCGCCGGCGATGATGGGCTTGTCCAGTGCCGCACAGCGCCGGATGATTTCCTCCACCGACGGTTTATGCACGATCATGGCGCTGAGCATCACGTAATCGGCCCAGCGCAGATCCTCGTCGCGCAGCCGTTGGACGTTCAGGTCCACGAGCCGGAGCGGCCAATCCTCCGGCAGCAGGGCGGCAATGGTGAGCAACCCCAGCGGGGGAAAGGTGGACTTCTTGGAGACGAACCGCAGGACGTGCTTGAAACTCCAGAACGTGTCCGGGTTCTGCGGATAGACGAGCAGGATTTTCATGGCCTTGGTGGCTTGCTGAACGTGCGCTCAACGGAGAGTAACACAGGACCGGGCCGGCTCACAGCACTATTCTTGTCTGCCGGCCGGCCCCGAGCTGACTCCTATTCGTGGGTACCCAAGCCCCGAACATGAGTTTATCAGCCAAACGCGAGGCCCCGGCCCGCTTCTGCGCCAGTTCGTGCCGACCCGCTCCGGTCCGCCCGACACCCCGGCGGCACGGTCCGGTTGAGGCCGACCCCGTCGCGCAGTGCGACGACGCCAACAAGGGCGGTGACGTCCATTCCCTCACGTTGACCGAGCTTTTCAGCGGCGGGACCGAGAAGTTCAAGTTGGTGAAGCGGGAGAAGAAGGAGGACAAAACCAACCGACTATGCGAAGGCGCCGCAGACCCCGTATCAACGCCGGCTGGCCAGCCCGGACATTCCCGAAGTGACAAACGCCCAACTGAGGGATCAACACGCCCCGTTGGATCCCTTTGCCTTGAAAGAATATTGAGCTCAAACTCCGGAAGTTCTTCACTCCGCTGGGTTCCGTCAATCGTGAGGCAACAAAGCTCGGATGAGTCCCGCCTTCGGTAACATTTTGCCGTGAGTCAACACGGACCCGATTCCGTCCGCGGGGTTGCCGCGCCGTTGCCAGCGGTGTCCGCGTGCGCTAACCTCCGCTTCCGATGGTCCGGCTCGTCTTGTTCGACATCGACGGCACGCTCATTCGCACGAACGGGGCGGGCGTGCAGGCGTTCGCGCGCGCCTTTGCCGCCGAGTTCGGCGTGCCCGACGCGACCGACGGCATCCGGTTCGCCGGGCGCACGGACGTGTCGCTGGCCCGCGAGATGTTCACCAACTGCCGGGTCGAGGCGACCCCCGCGAATTTCCGCCGGTTTTTCGCGAGCTATGTCGTCTGGTTGGGGCAACTGATGGCGGCGTCCGACGGGCACACCTGCCCCGGCGTGCGGGAGTTCCTCCGCGGTCTGGCGCGGCTGCCGAAGCCGCCGCTGGTCGGGTTGCTGACCGGCAACATCCGGCGAGGCGCGGAGATCAAGCTGTGCCACTTCGAACTTTGGGAGACTTTCACAACGGGCGCGTTCGCGGACGACCACGAGGACCGCAACCAGATCGCCGTCGTCGCCCGCGATCGCGCCCGCCAGTTGCTGGACGGACCTCTGCGCGGGGAGGAAATCGTCGTGGTGGGCGACACGCCGCACGACGTCCGCTGCGGCCGGGCCATCGGGGCAAAAGTCCTCGCGGTGACGACCGGCGGGGCAACGCCCGCAGATTTGCGGGAATACCAACCGGACTGGCTGGTGGGCACTCTACAGGAAGTGACAGCCGAGGAAGTCTGCCGTCCGGAGCGTTAGCACCGCAGGCCGACGGGGACGCTTTGCAAGTCGTGCCCGACTGGCGTCATCGTTCCTCCCTCGGTCTGACCTGGGAATGGTTCGCTGGCTCAGTGCCGGTGCTTCCCGCCGCCACAGCAACAGCCGCAGCCGCTGGACTGGCTGCTGGATGGGGCACGACAGGCCTCGGACGCCTCTCCCGCGCCGCTCGAAGCGAAAACCGAAAGCTTCTTCTCCAGTTTCGTCGAGCCGCAATGCGGGCATTTCGCGCCCTTCCAGCGAGTGGAGCGAACCAGAATCTCGCTGTCCTTTTCGCACTGCACGCAATGGAATTCGTAAATGGGCATGGCGGCAGGATAACTGGTTTCGCGCAAAGCTCAAGAGGGCGTTGTGCGGGATGGCGGGATGGCGCCAATGCGCCCGCCGGCTGGCCTTTGATCTCTTGCCGTCAGCGGCGGTCTCGTCTCGACGCCACGGGTAGCGACGATTCCAATGCGTATCGGCCGCTCGCGACTTCGAACCACGCCCGGCCCTCCGTCGTCTTCAGCAACTTCACTCCTTCGGCTTGGGCCGCCGGTTTCCCCGACTCGGTCACGGTCGCGGCGTCTTGCGCGGGCAGGATCACCGTGGCGGATGTGTTCGGCGGGATGGAGACCGCGAGAGAGAAAGTGTGGTTGGTGACGCCCCACTGGGTCGTGATGCGGCCGCGGATGGATTCATATTCGCCGCGCGCCCAAGTGACGCCACCTCCGGGACGCGGCGCGAGGGTGAAGTGTTTCCAGCCGGGCTGCGCGTCGTCCGGGTTGAGGCCGGCGACGTGGCGCCACATCCATTCCCCCACCGCGCCGAATGCCCAGTGGTTGAAGGAGTTCATGCCCGGATCCTGAAAGCCGCGGCCTTTGACGTAGCCGTCCCAGCGCTCCCAGATGGTGGTGGCGCCGTTGTCGATCATGTAAAGCCACGACGGGAAGGTGCGGTTGGTGAGGAGTTGCCAGGCAGCCTCGTCGTGGCCGGCGCGCGAAAGTTCCAGCATTGCCCGGTGGGTCGTCTGGATGCCGGTGGAGAGGTGGCCGTGGTAGCGGTCAATGCCTTCGACCAGGTACTGGGTGGCTTTCGGGCGGAGCTCCTCGGGCAGCAGGTCAAAATTCAACGCCAGCGCGTAGCCGGCCTGCGTGTCGCCCTCGAGACGGCCGTCGGGTTGGACGAAGTGGCGGTGGAAGGCGGCCTTGATCTGACGGCACAATTCGGTGTAGCGCCGGGCGTCGTCTGGACGGCCAATCGCTTCCGCCATCTTCGCCACCAACTCCGTCGAGTGGGCGAAGAACGCGGTGGCGAACACGTCCTTGGGCACCGCCCCGCCGGTGGTGGGCCAACCGGCCTGCTTGACCCAGTCGCCGTTGAGCCAGTCGTTGTAGTCGTTGCCGCGACCGTTCGTCCAGACGAGGTCCGGGTTGAGGCGGTGGATGTAGTCCACCCAGCGGCGCGCGGCCTCGAAATGCTCGGCCAGGAGCCGGGTGTCGGCGTAATTCTGGTACGCCCGCCACGGCACGATGACGCCCGCATCGCCCCACGCCGGCACGCCGGAGAACTGTGCGTTCGGGTCGCCCGGATGGGGCGCGAAGTCCGGGAAACGCCCGTCGTCGGCCTGGTCATCGCGGATGTCCTGCGCGAACTTCGTGAAGAAGGCGGCGAGGTCCAGGTTGAACGCCGCGGTCTGCGCGAAGGCCTGGATGTCGCCCATCCAGCCGAAGCGTTCGTCGCGTTGCGGGCAATCGTTCGGCGAACTCATCAGGTTGGCGCGTTCGGTCCAGAGGATGTTGCGCATGAGTTGGTTCAGCGCCGGGTCCGAACACGCGAACCAGCCCACGCGGGGCGCGGCCGAATGAAAGACGCGGGCGAGGACCGCATTCGTGCCGGGCCGCGCGGCCAGGCCGGTCAACTCGACGTATCGAAAGCCGTGGTAGGTGAAGCGCGGCTCGAAGAGGAACGCGCCGTCGGCGCGCGGCGTGTAGCGGTCCACCTGCGGCGCACCCCGCAGGTTGGCGGTGTAGGGCGTGCCGTCGTCGTTGAGCATCTCGGCGTGACGGATGGTGACGGTTTGGCCGGCCCGGCCGGCCGCCCGCACCCGGCACCAACCGACCATGTTCTGCCCGAGGTCGAAGACGTATGTGCCCGGCCTCGGTTCGGTGAGCTGGACCGGCGCCCGTTCCAATTCGACCTGGATCGGCTCATTGCGCTGCCAGACCAGGCGCCGCGCATCCAGAGCGAAAGCCCGGACCGGTCGCCATGCCCGGTCATCGAAGCCAGGCGTGTCCCAACCCGGCATTTCCTGCCGCGCATCGTAGCTCTCGCCGTCGTAGATGCCGGCGGAACGGATCGGCCCGTCGGTGGTGCTCCGCCAGGATTCATCGGTGGTGACGGTTTGCCGCGTGCCGTCGGCCAGTTCGATTTCCAGTTGAAGCAGAAAGCGCGGGAAGGAGCCGTACGCAAAGCGGCCCACCACCATCAGGCGGCCCGCGTACCAGCCTTCGCCGAGCAGCGCGCCGACGGCGTTTTCGCCGGGACGCAGCAGCGCCGTCACGTCGCAGGTCTGATACTGCACGCGCTTGCGGTAACTGGTCCATTCCGGCGCCAACAACTGGTCGCCGACGCGCCGGCCGTTAAGGCGGAGTTCGTACAAGCCGAGCGCGGTGACGTACGCCGTGGCCCGCCGTACCGGCTGCGACAGCGTGAAGGACCGGCGCGCCATCGTGGCGGGCAACGCGCCGGAGGCGCCACCAGGCGGCACCGTCTGGAGCACGCCATCGGTGAGATGGGCCTTGGCCCACGCGCCGGTTTCAATCGAGTCCAGCGCGAGCACTTGGGCGCCGAGCGCCAGGTTCGTTTCTCCGCGCAGAACCTGCATTTCGGCCAGCGCGAATGCGTGGTTTGTCCCATCGCGCCGGCGCAAGGCCGTCACCGTGAGCCGGACAAATCGCGCCGTCGTCGCGATAAACCGGTAGGCCGGCGCGTTGGTGCCGGGATTGGGCTCGTCGCCGCTCGTCCGCTCCGCCACCGTGTGCGCGTCGGAAAAGTCCGCCTGCCCCGCCACTTCGATTTTGAAGCGCAGCGGAAAGAGGAAACCGGGCGTGTCCGGCTGCCAGTCGTACGGCCGCGCCGGAAACAGGCGCACGGCGTCAAAGATCTGTGTCCGCCCCAGATCAATGGCGACCCACTTCGTGACGTCGGCGCGGCCGGCCAGTTGGCTGTGGTAGCCGTTGAGCGGGCCGCGCAGGGAGGCGTTCGCCGCGCTAACGGGATCCGCAATCCACTTCGCTTGCCAGTCTGATTTCTCCAGAAGTCCCATTGTCCAGGAGGCGGGTGTACTCCATGCCGAAGGTTGACCATCGTTGTCCCAGGCGCGCACTTTCCACCAAGCCCGCAGCCGCGACGGCAAAGGTTTGCCTTGATAGACCACCTGGAGCGTCTCAGCGGAAACCACCTTGCCGGAGTCCCACAAGTCGCCTTCATCGCGGGCCAGCATTCCCACCGAAGACGCCACGAGGATCTGGTAGGCCGTCTGCCGTTGGGCGCGCCGGTCGGAGGTGAGCGTCCAACTCAGCCGCGGTGGGACCACATCCAGACCGGCGGGATCCGTGCGGTATTCGCAGCGCAAGCCGGCAACGTGGAGCGCCGGCTCCCGCGCGGCGACCGCGGGAAGGCACAGCGCGGCGGCCGCCCCACAGAGCAGGGCAAGTGAACGCTGGGACCAGGGTCTCAGGGCGCAGATCATGGGCGCAGTTCTTCGGTGCCTCTATCGGCGCCGACAGAATGGCGTTTTTCCGCAAGGGGTTCAATGCCTTGGATGAGAAACAGACGCGCCCCCACGTCCAATTCACGAAGGCGGCCAAACGATTGTCGCGCTGCGGTCCGCAAGCGGAACACGCCGACTATTCCAACGGAACCGAACGTGTTTGTAGCATCATCTGCTGCGAGAGGCCAAGTTACGCCAAACCAGAGATTTCGGCCGCCTCGTGAATTCGCCGTGGTCTGGTGGAAAGCTCCCCCTAAACTTGGAAAGCTCCCCCTAAACTGAGCCATGAGTTATGAGAGTTGCTGGCGGCGCGGAGCGCCGTCAGGAACACTGATGACCCATGAAACGAACACGACCCAGTCCCGAACAAATAG
>JAJXZI010000135.1 GCA_021780115.1 bacterium
ATTCAATCCACTTCCGAACGATATCGTCGGCCCGCTGGGCGACAAGCAATTCAAAGTTCGACCGCGCGTTGCCGGCAAGTGGTTTCATGCCCGCGACCGGCAGAATCTGAATTCCGGTGACGACGCCATTGACGATTCTGAGTTCCGCCCTGCTCTCGCAGCCCTGATAGAATCCATGCACGTGAACCGGCTCATGGTCGTTGGCGTAGAAAAAAACGCGGAGGCCAAAGTAGTCATAGAGTTTTGGCATACGCCATGAGTTTCACGCCGCCAGCGGCGCCAGTTGGCCAACGGCTTCGTGGCGCGGGCCTTCGCCGCGATCCGTCGGCGCGGCCGGTGCCGGCTGGTAATGCTCCAGCTCCTCGCCCTTGCGCACCAGCCGCGCGCTGTTGAAGATCACGATGAACGAGCCGGTCAGGTGCAAGATCGCCGCCCAGATCGGGTTCGACAGCGGACCAAAGGAGAAGAGCGACAGGCCGCCGAGGATGAACAACACGCCGAACAGGAAGTTCTGGTTGATGACCGCCCGCGTGCTGCGGGAAAGCTTCACCAGGAACGGCAGCCGGTGGAGGTCGTTGTTCATCAGCGCAATGGTCGCGCTGTGAATGGCCACCTCGCTGCCAGCCGCGCCCATCGCGATGCCGATGTCGCCCGCGGCCAGCGCCGGGGCGTCATTGACACCGTCGCCCACCACCGCCACGCGGTAGCCCTTGCTGCGCATGGCGCGGACGAAATCGACTTTGTTCTGCGGCAGGCACTCGCCAGCGACTTCCTCGCAGCCGATCTCGCGGGCCACGCGCGCCGCCACGGGCTGGCGGTCGCCGCTCACCATGGCGATGCGCCGCACGCCGCTCTCCTTCAATTCGGCCAGCGATTCGCGCGCTTCCTTGCGCGTCTGGTCCTGGAGGCCGACCCAGCCGATGCACCGGCCGTCGCGGGCCACGAAAATGAGGCTGAAGCCCTCCGTCTCGTTGAGGTCCACCGATTTCAGGAAATCCTCCCGCACGCCGTTGTCCTGGAGCCATTGCGCGCGGCCGACGAAGACGACGGCGCCGTTGACCTGCGCCTGGATGCCGCGGCCGGCGGACTCGGTGAAATCCTTCGGCTCGACCAACGGCACGCCCGCCTCCCGGGCCAAATCCGCCAACGCCTTGGCCGTGGGATGATTGCTGTATTTCTCGGCGGAGGCGGCGGTGCGGAGCAAATCCGCCGCGGAGGTTTCGCCCAGCGGCGCGAGGCGGCTCACCGCCAGTTCGCCGGTGGTGATGGTGCCGGTCTTGTCGAAGACGAAGGCGTTGATGCGCGCGGCCAGTTCCAGATCGGCGACGTTCTTGATGAGGATGCCCAGGCGCGCGGCGGCGGAAAGCGCGGCCACGATGGCCGTCGGCGTCGCCAGGATGAAGGCGCACGGACAGGCGACGATGATCACGGAAATGACCTTGTGCAGGTCGTGGGTGAAGGCCCAGACCAGCGCGGCGATCACCAGCACCAGCGGCGTGTAAAAGCCCATGTACTGGTCCACGATCTTCATGATCGGGAGCTTGGTTTTCTCCGCGGCGAGAATCAGCTCGCGCACGCGGCCCAGCGTGGTGTCCGTGCCAGCACGGGAGACTTTGACTTCCAACACGCCGGTGAGGTTCTGCGTGCCGGCGAACACTTCGTCGCCGGGTTTCTTGTCCGCCGGCAGCGATTCGCCGGTGATGGTGGCCTGGTTGAAGGAGCCTTGTCCGGTAAGGATCACGCCGTCGGCGGGCACGTTGTCGCCGGGGCGGATGCGGATAAGGTCGCCCACCGTAAGCTGGCTGGCGGCGACTTCCTCCTCGTTGTTGTCCGGAAGGATCCGCCGGGCCTTGGTGGGCGTGAGGCGGATGAGCGATTCGATGGACGCCCGCGCGCCTTCCGCTGTGCGGGTCTCGACGATCTCGCCCATGAGCATGAAAAAGGCGACGACGCCGGCGACCTTGTATTCGCCGGTGGCGAAGGCGGCGAGGACGGCGATGGCGACCAGTTCGTTCATACTCAGGACGCCGCGGCGCACGTCCTTGATGCCAGTGATGACGATCGGGTAGCCCAGGATCAGGACGCCGATGAAACCACTGGCGCTGGCGATGGTGTGGCCCGACTCGCCAAACAACCAGTCCACCAAGTAGGCGTTGATGACGAAGACGACGCCGACGAGCGTCTGCCACAGGCGCACCGGGGCGTGCTCGTGGTCGTGGCCGCAGGATTCGCAGGCGATGCCTTCGGCGTGCTCGTGCTGGCTCAACAGAGAGGTGACTTGCATAGGACGGATGGAGGAAGCCGAAAGCCGAAAGCCGAAAGCCACCGTCCGAAGCAAGGGCCGCCCGCTCGCAGCCCGTTTCGGATTTCGAGCTTCGGGGTTCCGTCGGATTTCAGATTTCGGATTTCGGATTTCACAAGGCGCTATTTCGCGGAACTCTCGGTCTTCGGCGCCAGCGGCTCACGGTTCAACAATAGGCGCAGTTCGCGGGCTTTGCCATCGGCGCGGTCGGGCAGGTAGAACTTGTCCTGCGCGTTGGTCAGCACCTGGGAGATGGCTTCGGTGAGGCGCTGTTGCACAAACAGGCCGGGATTCTCGCGGTACTTCGGCAGCAAATCATTGAACCGCTGCGCGTCGCTCTGGGCATCCTTGATCAGCCGGGCGCGCACGGACACCGCGGCGTTGGTGAGCGAGATGGCCTCGGCGCTGGCCTGGCTGAGCACCTGGTTCTCATCGCTGTGCGCCTGTTCGAGCACTTTGCTGCGGGTCAGTTCCGCCTGGAGCACACTGTTGAAGGCGCCATCCAGATACCGCGGCCAGGTGCTTTGCACGTTGCACTGGTCCACGACCACGCCCACCTGCTGCGCGTCGAGCAGCTCGGTCACCCGCTTGCGCACGGCCTCCTGGAAACCCGCCCGGTCGCTCCGGAGCAGGTCGTCCACCTTGAAGCGGGCGGCGGAGTAAATCAGGGCGTTGTCGAGCGCGTCCCGAATCACGTTGGTGGCACTGACGTAGTCGAAGAGAAACCGGATCGGATCGTTGATGCGATAGGACAGCGTGGCGCTCGTGTGGACGATGTTCTGGTCCGCGGTCAGGACATAACCGTCCGCGCCGGGCCGAAGCGAGGGTCCGGCCGGCGGGAGCAGCCGGGGATCCACCAGTTCTTGGGGCGTGGCGGCGTACCAGCCGGTGGTCGATTCCACCCGCTGAATTTCGGTGATGGGGACATGGTTGACCTCGTCGATGGGGTACGGGAACGACCAGTGCAGGCCCGGGCCGAGGAGCGCCTTCTCCCCTTCCCCCACGGGCCGGCCGAAACGGAGGATAATCGCCCGTTCCTGGGGGCCGACGGTGAAAAAGCCGCGCACGAAGAAGGCGATCACCAGCAGCACCATCACCAGCTTGATCAGGCCGAAGCTGCTGCGCAGGGCCTCGGCCAGCGCCTGGGAACCGGCGTCCTCCGGTGCCACCGCGGCGAGACCGTGCTCGCGTTTGTCCTGGTCGCCGTTCATGGCAGGGGGCGGAGCGGAGCGTTGGTGGTGGTGAGGCCGCCGCGGAACAAATCAAACGGCGGGGTCTGCTGGTCAAAGATCAGCGTCGAGCGCTCCTTGAGCGAATTTTCCAGCGCGTCGAGCCGGAAGATGAAGTTGGCCAGCTCCGGATTCTGGCGGAAGGCGTCGAGCGACTTGGCCGCTTCCGCCTCGCCCTGGCCGCGAATCTCCTTCGCCTGGGAACTGGCCGCGGCCAGCCGGCCGGCGGCGTCGCGCTGGGCGTCGGAGCGGATGATGTCCGCCTGCGCCTGGCCCTCGTACTGGGACTTGCTGGCGATGCGGTCGCGCTCGGATTTCATCCGGTCGAACACGGCGGTCGTGACGCTCTCGGGCAGACCAATGCGCTTGATCCCAAGGAAGTCAATCTTCACGCCGTAATTATTGGTGACGACCTGCCGCTGGATGCTGGCTTTGATCTCGTTCTCGATCGCGTCGAACTTGATCTGGCGGGGGTCGGCGCTGACAAGATCGGCCAGCGGGTGGCGACCGATGACGCCCGCCTTGGCGGTGCTGACGATTCCCCTCAAGGTCGTTTCTGCCGCGGTGATGGAGCCGTCCGTGAACTTCGGGAAGAACGCCTTGGGATCGCGGATGCGCCAGCCCACATAGACCTGCACGAGCAAGTTGAAATTGTCGGCGGTCAGGGCCTCGTGGAGCGGGTCGCTCTCGAAACTCTGGATGCGCTGGTCGAATTTATAGACCTGCTCGATGGGCCAGGGCCACTTGAGGTACGCCCCGGGCGCCGTCTGTTCCCGGACCACCGCGCCGAAGCGGGTGACCACGGCCACCTCGGACTTGCGCACCTGGAACACAAACAGCAGCAGGAAAAAAATAATCAGCAACAACGCGCCGACGATGAGGGTCAAGGCATTCCGTTTCATGGCAAATCACTTGGTTTTGGCAGGCGGAGGCGCTCCGATGCTCTCGAGCAAGTCCGAGCGGATTTTGTCCTGCAGGTCCAACTGAAGGATGTCGTAGGTGTTGGTGGTGAGCAGCAGATACTTGCGCGCCCCCGCCACGGCGCGCGGGAACATCTGGAGATAAGCGCGCTCGGCATAGACCGTGGGCGCCGCCCGCCAGGCGACGACCTGGTTGGTGAACAAGGCCGCCGACGCGAGCGCGTTGGCCTCCCGCCACGCGCGGTCGGCGGTGGCCTCGTTCAGGATGCGCGTCACTTCCGCGCCGGCCAGGGCGTTGGTCTTGATGGCATCGGCGGCGGCGCTGTTCGTTTTCGCGATCATTTGCTGGATGGCGCTGACCACCTTCTCGTAATCGGGCGCGACCTTGACCGGGGGATGAATGTCTTCCAACCCGACAAACGCGATCCGCGCCCCGAGTTGGTAGGCGTCCGCCGCCCGCTGGATCCGCGCGCGCAACTCCTCGGTCGCCGCCAGCCGGCCCTGCGACATGATCTCGGTGGTGTCGGCACTGACGAGGTACTTGACCACTTCCCGGCTGGCTAGTTCCTGAAAGAGATTGGCCGGATCGGCGTTGTTGTACACCCAGTCCAACAAGTTGGTGATTTGGTACTGCACCGGGATGCTGACGACCAGCAGGCTCACCGGCGGACTGGGCTTGGCGGCGAGATCGGTAGTGTCCGCGCCTTCCGAGCGCCCGGGCGCGGGGGCCGGTTGGCGGTTGGCCACGAGAAAATTGTCCTCCTTGCCGTGGGCGAAGGCCCAGAGCACGACCCTGGCCTGTTCCTCCGGTTCGCCGGCGGCGGGGCCGATGGTGAAGCTTTGCACGCGCTCCGTGCGGTAGCGATAGGCCCGGTCGATCGGCCACGGCAACTTGAGGTGCGGACCGGGGCCGAGCAGACCACCGCCCACGGGCCGGCCGAAGCGCTCCAACACCGCCTGCTCGCCCGGTTCGATGATGACAAAGCAGGTGGATGCCAGCAGCGCGCCGCATTGCAGGAGCAGAATCCAGCCCAACGCCTGCTCGAGGAAGCGGTAAAACCACGTCTCCGAAACCTGGAAGCCGAACTGGTAATCGAGCGTGTGCGCCGCCGTGGTCACCAACCCCTCCGGTTGGCCGAGCAGGCTGACGAGCCGGCTCTCGTAGAGCGGACGCGCCTCCTTGCCTTTGACCCGCGGCCGGTAGATTTCGAGAATGAGGCTGACGAGCGTCTCCGCCGCGATGAGTCCAAGCAGAGCGCAGAGCGCCTTGGCCACGTAGAAATCCGCCCGCGCGAATCCAGCCTGCCCCAGCGCGAGGCCGGCGGCGACCAGGAACGACAGATACGCGCCGAGCAGCAGGTAGCCGGCGCCGGGTTGCAGGAGACGATTCCCCTCCAGCCGCGCGAACGAGGCGGCGAACCGGCCGAGGATGAACAGCACCAGCCCGAACAGCGCGAACAGCGCCAGCCCGACCATCGGCTGCGCCGGCCCGGCAACGGCCGGCGGCTGCAGCCAGCGCCAGAGCAGGACGGCGCCGCCCGCCTGCACCAGAAACAGGAGGAGCGTGAAGACGGGGACGAAATACTTCTCAAATTGCTCGCGCGCCCGCCGCGCCGGGAACACTTCGGCCTCCTTCGACTCGAACAAGCTGGCGCCGCCCGCCGGGCTGCGGGTCAATTCGTCGAATTCGAGCTTTTCCAGCCGCTCCCGCCCGGCGAGCCGCATCTGGAACCAGCTCACCACGGCCACCAGCAGGCCCAGCCCGAGGTAGAGGCTCGTGACCTCGCCGGCCGAGGAGTTGACGTAGCGCGCCGCGGCAAAGCCGGACGCGCCCACCACCAGGAGGGCCAGCAGGTTCACCAAACCGTTCTTTTCGATGCTTCGTTCCATGTCGTGGGGGCGCGGGCGTGCGCGCCCCAGTGGGTCAGCCTTCGCCCGCTCCGTCGGCAGCGCCGGGCGGGCCGCTTTGGCCCCGGGCGGCGGGGGAGCCGGCTCGCCCCGCGTCGTGCATGTTTCCGTAATGAGACAATGAGGTTGCCACTTAGCTCAATTCCCGTTCTTGAAAGAGCAGCACCGCAACCGACAGGATCGCGCCCACATAGCACACGGTGTAAACCAGCGCGCCCCGCACGTAGCCCCAGGGAAAGCTCGCCATCTCGGTCTGCCCGGTTTCCAGCACATCCGCCAGCCAGAATAGTTGCCAATTCGGCACCACGGTGTAAAGCACGGACGCCCACCAGGCGCCGCCCATGCCGGCCCGCGCCAGTCGCGCCTTGTCCTGCGGGCTGATCTTTTCCCGCTCGCCCGCTTCCAGTTTGCCCGAGCGGTCTTGGTCGTACTTTTCCACGATCTCCTTCAGCAGCGCCCGCTGTCGTTCGGACCACTGCGAGTTGCTGGCCTCCTCCTTCAGTTCAAACCGCCAGGCGGGCACCGCATGCCGGCCGAACAGGTAATCGGACATCAGCCCCAGCAGAAACACAGCCGAGCAGATGGCCAGCGTCGGGATCATGTCGAAGCGCGTCGAGCACGCCAGCGCCAGCGCCGCCAGGATCCACAGCGCGAACAAGATCAGCAGCGCGGCCGGCACCAGCCGCCAGTCCACGCGGCTCATTTCACCGAGGCTGCGCATCTGCGTGGTGAACTCGACGATGAGGAACGCCGCCACGGAAACCATCACCACCAGCGCGAACACGGCGTCGCTGGCGAACGGCCGGCGCAGGAAGAAGTTGCTGAACCCGGCAAAACCGTAGGCCACGACCACGGAGCCGAAGAAAAAGCCCAACGCCGGCAGGTCGGTGTCCCCGTAAACGTCGAACGACATCTGGCTGGCGATCAGGGCGGCGACCATGTTGACGTAGGCCATCAGCGTGAGCGCGGCCGCCAGGCCGGCGTACTTGGCGAGGAGAAACTGGGCGCGCCCGACCGGTTTGGAGAGCACGGCCAGCGCCGTGCCGGCGCGGATTTCCCGCGCGAGCGAGGCCGAGGCGCTCAGCACCGCCCCGAACAATCCAGCCAGCAGCATCACCGCCAACGTGCTGTTCTTAACCAGCTTGGGCTCGTCGCCGAACGCGAAGTAATAGGGCGTCGCCAGGAAGATCTCGAACGCGGCGGAGCTGGTCATCAGCAGCAGGAAGACGGGCTGCCGGACCAGTTCCATGAAGGCGTTCGTAGCGATGGTGAGGGACTGCCGCATGGTTTCGGTGTTACGAAACCGCAGGTTACCGGCCCCGCGCCCGAAAGCAAATCGTTAATCGGGCGCGGCCGGTTTTATGTCCCGTGTTCGCCGCGCGTGAACCGCCAGTGGAAAAAGCCACGCCCGGTTTTACCCCCGGCTGGCCCCGTCGGAAACTGTGCGCTCGGAGGCACAGGCTGTGCCTTTGGCCGCACAGCCGGCCGGGCGCTGATCGGGAAGTTCTGCCACGCGCCTCGGCCCAACGTCGAGTGGTGCGGAGGCCAAGGCGATGGGCCGAACGTGGCGGCCAAAGCGGCCCATGCTCTATCGCCGCAGTGGCCTTCCACTTCCCGCCGGCAAAAACTTGCGCCTCCCCGGCCCGCCCGCTATTTGTGCCGTTGCCATGAACTACCGCATTTCCAACCGCGCCGCCGCGCTCACGCCGTCGCTCACGCTCGCCATTGACTCGAAGGCCAAACAGATGAAGGCCGAGGGCCAGGACGTCGTTGGCTTCGGCGCCGGCGAGCCGGATTTCGACACGCCGCAGCATATCAAGGACGCCGCCGCCCAGGCGCTCGCCGCCGGGTTCACCAAATACACCCCCAGCAGCGGCATCCCGGAACTGCGCCAGGCGATCGCGGACAAATTCAAGCGCGAGAACGGCCTGGCCTACAAACCCAGCCAGATCATCGTTTCCTGCGGCGGCAAGCATTCCTGCTACAACGCGGTCCTCGCCACCTGCCAGGAAGGCGACGAAGTCCTCATCCCGGCGCCGTACTGGCTGAGTTACCCGGAAATGGTCAAGCTCGCCGGCGCCAAACCTGTGGTCCTTTCCACCACGGACCGCACGGAGTTCAAAGTCACGCCGGATCAACTCCGGGCCGCGATCACGCCGCACACGCGACTCTTCATCCTGAACTCGCCGAGCAATCCGACCGGTAGCGTCTATTCGCCAGCCGAGATCCAGGCCCTCGGCGACGTGTGCGTGGACACGGGCGTGCTGATCATGAGCGACGAGATCTACGAGCACCTGCTGTATGACGGCGCGGTCCACCGGAGCGTCGCCAGCTTCTCGCCCGCGCACCAGGAGCACACGATCATCGTCCACGGTTTCGCCAAGGCCTGGAGCATGACCGGCTGGCGGCTGGGCTTCCTGGCCGCGCCGGAGCCGATTGCCAAAGCGATCGACGCCATCCAGAGCCACAGCACAAGCAACCCGACTAGCTTCGCGCAAAAAGGCGCCGTCGCCGCGCTCACCGGCCCGCAGGACCATGTCAAGACGTGGCTGGCGGAGTACGACCGGCGCCGCCGTTACGCGCATCAGAAGTTGAACAGCATCCCCGGCCTGTCCTGCGTCAACGCGAAAGGCGCCTTCTATCTTTTCCCGAACATCTCTCGGACCGGGATCAAGTCCACCGAGTTCTGCGCGAAGCTGCTGGAGCAGGAGAAAGTCGCCGCCGTGCCCGGCATCGCCTTCGGCGCGGATGACTACCTCCGCATCAGCTACGCGACCAGCCTGGCCAACATCGAGAAAGGACTAGAGCGGCTGGACCGCTTCGTGCGATCGCTCACGAAGTAGGCCTGGGAAAATACGGGATCGGTCACGCGCTGCCCGCGCCCCCCGGCGGTTGGGCAGTTTCTTGTGCCGCGGCTTGGTGAGACTCCACCAGTTCGCGAATCTGTCGCGCGTCGGCTTTCGTGTGCCCGTGGCTGGCCAGTGGATCGGAGCCGCCGGAGGATTCGATCAGGACGTCCGACCAGATCAGCCCGGTCTTGATATGGACCGACGCCACCTTGGAGAGGGCGATGCTCATTTCATCCAGGCTGAACCACGACCGCTTGCGGCGGGTGACGGCCTTGTCCGTGACTTCGATGACCGTGGGGAAAAGGTGGTTGCCGCGCGTCCAGCGGCTGGCGCGGAAGGTCTCGGTTGGCATGACGGGACTCTCGCAATCCGACGGGATGCCGGCAACCCCAATTTGCGCCTGATTCGCCCGCCTTCGTGAGGTTTTCCAAAATGATTTGTCCATTTGAGGGTCAGCAACCGACTAACCCAGTGACCACTCATGAACGAACCCGCGCTCCAGCTGGTCGAGACCGCCCGCCGCGGCGACGAACAAGCGGCGGCCCGGCTCATTGAGTTGTTCTACCAACGCCTTTACGCCTTCCTGCGCCGGCTCGCGGGCAACGACGCCGACGCCGCCGACCTGACCCAGCGGGCCTTCGCCCGCATCTGGCCGGCGTTGCCGGGCTTCGCCGGGCGCTCGTCGGTCGCGTCGTGGATGCACAGCATCGCCTACCGCACCTACGTGGACTGGCTGCGCGCCAACCATCGCACGGAGGACCGTTCCGACGAATGGTGGGCGCAGCGCGCCGCCGGCGGACGCACGCCGGACGAGGCGGCCGTGGCCGCCGACCTGGCCGCGAGCCTGTATGCCGCCGTGGACCACCTCGAACCCGACGTGCGCGCCACGGTGCATCTGCACTACTACCAGGGCCTGACCTTGGACGAAACCGCCGACGCGCTGGGCGTGGCGACGAGCACGGTGAAATACCGGCTCCGCCAGGCCATCGCCGTCCTGCAAGCCGAGTTCAAGGAGGAACCCGCCCTGCAACCTTCTTCCCCCCGATGCCTATGAAACCAACCGAACTTGAAATCGAAGCAACGCTCCGCCGGGCGCCGCAGCCGCCGGCCCCGGCCGGGCTTAAAGCGCAATTGACGCGGCAGATTACGTTGAGCGCGCGGAGCGCGAATGTCCAATCGGCGCGGGCGCAAAACGGGACCTGGGACGCACCGGTCGGGCGCCTGCGTTCCCTCGCCGAGCCGGGCCACTGGCTCCGTGTCTGGTGGCCGGCGCTGACCGCCGCATGCCTGACGCTGGCCTGCGCCGTCACGTTGGCGGTGCAGCAGGCGCACATCCGCGAGTTGCGGCGCGCCGTCGAGGAATTGCGCGCGACCCCGGCGCCGAAACCGCCCACGGCGCGTCCGCAGCCAGCGGACGCCGGCGCGGACGACGCGGCGAAGGGACGGGCGGAAATCCAGCGCCTGACGGCCCTCGCGCGGCAACTGACCGCCGAGGTGAACCAGCTTGAGCAGCTCCGTGGGGAAAATCAGAACCTGCGAAGCCAACTGGCGGCAGCCCGGCAACTGTCGCCGGAGTTTCAAGACTTCGCCGCCGCCATGGAAAGGGCGCAACAGATACAGTGCGTGAACAACCTCAAGCAACTGGGCTTGGCCGTCAGAATCTGGGGGGAAGACAATGGGGACGTCTGCCCGCAGAACCTCCTTTCCATGACCAACGAGATGCAAACGCCGAAAATCTTGATCTGCCCCGCGGACGAAGGCCGGCAAGCTGCTGAAAGCTGGGCGGCGTTCACGAGCGCCAATTGTTCTTACGACTACCTCGCGCCGTCCGCCCCGTTCACCGAGCCGCAGCGTGTCCTGTTCCGCTGTCCAATCCACGGCAGCGTCACGCTGTGCGACGGCAGCGTGCAGCAAATCAGCCCGGATCACGCCGACTGGCTGGTGCGGCGCGATGGCAAGCTTTACTTTGCGCCAAACCGCGGCGATCGGGAACAAGCCCAACCGGCGGAGAAACACGACGCGCCGCCGCCCGCCACCGCCGCCCCACCGGCTACCGAGCCTCCGTCGCAATGAACTTGCGCCGTCCAGCAAACGCGCTGCTCGCCGCCGGCTGCCTTGTGGCGGTGGCGGCGGTCCTCGTGCAGCACAGCCAGATCGCCCGCTTGCGCGCCGAGGCGCAACGGGTGCGCCAGGAGCGAATGGCGGCGCCAGCGGCGCCGGCGGCACCGCCGGCCGCGCAGCCCGAGCCGGTGGACCGGTTGAGCGACGCGGAGGAGGGCCAACTGCTTAGATTGCGCAGCCAGGTAACCATGCTCCTGGCGCGCCGGCGCGAACTCGCCAGCGTCCGCGCGGAGAATGACCAACTGCGCTCCCAACTCGCCGCCAGCCGCACGAATGCCGCGGCGGGCGGGGTATCGTTTACCTTGCCGCCCGGCTACATCCGCCGCAGCGAGGCCCAATACGTCGGTTTCGCCGCGCCGGAAGCCACGCTGCAATCCCGCCTGTGGGCCACCCAGAACCAGGACACGAACCTGCTGTTGCAGGCATTCACCCCCCAGGTCGCCGAGCATGTGCGGAACGAATTGGAGCGGCTAGGTGCGAAAGGCTTCTTCCAAAGACAAGCGACTGAACTCCCCGGATTTCTCATCAAACAGCAGACAGCGCAACCGGACGGGACGCTCGAATTGGAAGTGGAAATCGTGCCAGGCACCGGTAGCCAGAAGCTGCTCCAGAAGCTGCTCCTGCGCCAGATCGGCGGCCAATGGAGGATTGATTCTGGTTTCTAGGCCTCCGCGGGCGAGTGAACGTCAGCGTCCTGCCGGCCCAACTCGATGCGCGGTGAAGCGCATCTCACCCCGGAGGCCAGCGGGACGCCGGCGGTAGTTTGAACTTCAGCCAGCACCCAACTGGGCTGAATGTGCTTGCCCAGGTACGGGGTGCTTTGACCACGGGACAGTTTCCGTTTCTCCAGAATCCCGATCATCGCCGGGTTGAAGGCTTCTTTCCGCCAATCGCAGCGTAAAGCCGTCACGCGGACGGGCGGTCGTTGCCTCTGCAGCGCCTCCCGGTGCCGATTCGATTCGCCGACAGCCATGAATCGCCTCACGGTCCCCAATGCCCATGGTACTGAACTGCGCCACTACCTGTCGGTTCTCTCCGAAAAGACTGCGGGAAGACTCCGGCAGTTGCATTTCAGCCGTCTTGGAACACATTACGCGGCAACTTGCGCATGAAGCGAACGCTCCGCATCACCGGACTGCTGCTGTGCCTGGGGGCCGGCGGCGTCTGGCTCGCGACTGGCGCCAACCGTGGCTGGACCAAGACCCGCGTGCCGGTCCGGACACTGGACGCCATCACCGGCATCGAGGGCATCGAGTACCGGCGGCAGTTCGTGCCGGGCGTGGATTTTCTGGGCGCCGCCGCGGTCGCCGCCGGTGGGCTGGCGGCGGGCTCGTTGCTTTTTCGAAATCAACCCAAACGAACCAGAACCATCGCATGAACTCAAAACTGATCGGACTGCTGGCCCTGGCGTGTTGGCCGGCCGCCGTGTTCGCCGCGCCGGAGACCTTCGATTTCAAAGATCCCAAGGGCGTGAACAACGCCGTGTTCAAGCTCGACGCCCCGCTTGAAGCGGTCACCGGCAGCGCCAGCGGCATCTCCGGCAGCGCCACCTTCGATCCGGAGAACCCCGCGGCCACGCAGGGCAAGATTGTCGTGACCAGCGCCTCGCTCACGGTGCCGAATCCGATGCAGAACCAGCACCTGCACGGCCCGATGTGGCTCGACGCCGCCGGGTTCCCCGACATCACTTTCGCGGCGAAGGAGCTGAAGAACGTGAAGACCGAAGGCGAGGTGACGACGGCGGATGCGACCGGCACGTTCACGCTCAAGGGCGTGTCCAAGGAACTCACCATTCCGGTGCGGCTGACCTACCTCAAAGACAAGCTCCAGGCCCGCGTGCCCAACCAGAAAGGCGACCTGCTTGTCATCCGCGCCAACTTCACCATCAAGCGCAGCGACTTCAACATCATGCCCGGCAAGATGGAGGAGAAAGTCTCCGACGCCATCGACCTGACGCTGAGCATCGCCGGCGCCGCGCCGCGCTGACGACGCCCGCCCCGCCGCTCTGGCGCCGGTTCGGGAACCGGCCAAATGCCGGTCCCACCGCCCGGCAGTTCCGCGAGAGCGAACGCAGCGCAGCGGATTCCAGAGAGCCTGGGGAGGAACACCACCGTTGGCGGACTAGCTCTGCCTCACCGACTCTTTTTTCTCTTCCAGCTCGGCCTGGAGTTTGCGGCGGTCGGTGGACAGCTCCTGTTCCAGCTTGGCCGACTTCTCGAAGTCGCCCGCCGCCTTCGCCAGGTCGATCTGCTCTTGTAGGTGGATTTCGCGCTCCGCGATCCGGGCTTTGTATTTCGACTCCAGTTCGGCGATCTGCTGTTTCTGCGCGGCGGTCAGCTTGGTCGTCGGCGACGTTTTGTTCAGCCGCTCCATCGCGAGTTCGTAGGCGGTTTTCATGGTGTCTCATTCTTGGGTTGCACGCCGGCAGTGTGGGAGCCTCCCGCTCCATTTTCAATCCCAACGCCTCGGTCTGAGGAGGCGCGGAGCGACGGTCGAAAGGCCCGGCGCAGCGGAGCAAACGTCCTCGTGCTGGTGCTTCATCTTCCTGGTCGAGAAGCAGTTCCACATCAACAACTGGGACAAATGCAATCCGGAAAGATGACCCGTCCGGGCACAACGGCGTCCTGACGACGCGCGGGAAGGTTGCGCTGAGCGGGCTTCTCGCCAAGACTGGGCGGGTGAAAATCTCGGTCGTCATTCCGGCGTTCAACGAAGAGAAGCTCCTCGCCGCCACCCTTCGGGCGGTGGCGACGGCGATGGCCGCCTTCGGCCAACGCGGCTGGATGACCGAACTCATCGTCTGCGACAACAACTCCACGGACAGCACGGCGGAGTTGGCCCGCCGCGCCGGCGCCACGGTGGTCTTCGAGCCGATCAACCAGATTTCCCGCGCCCGCAACGCCGGCGCCGCCGCGGCCTCGGGTGACTGGTTGCTGTTCATCGACGCCGATTCGGTGCCGACGGTGGAGCTGTTCGAGGACGTGGCCGAACAAATCGCCGGCGGACGCTGCCTGGCCGGCGGCAGCACCGTGCGAATGCACAGCGAGGTGGGGTGGGGCCAGGCCCTGTGCCGCCTCTGGAACTGGCTCAGCCTGCGCCGCCATCTGCTCGCCGGGTCGTTCATTTTCTGCGACGCCGCGGCGTTTCGCGCCGTGGGGAGATTCAGCGAGGAGTTGTTTGCCTCCGAGGAACTGGAACTGAGCCGCCGGCTCAAGAAGCGGGCCGCCCAACAGGGCAAGGCCGTTGTGATTCTGGATCGGCACCCGCTGCTGACCTCCGACCGCAAGGTGCATCTTTACTCGCGCTGGGAGTGGCTCACCTTCCTGGTGAGGGTAACGCTCGGATTGGGTCGTCCGCTGCGCCGGCGCGAGGCCTGCTCCCAGTGGTACGACGGGCGGCGGTAGGCCGCGGCGCCAGAGTCGGAACCGGCCCGCATCCTCCACCTGCCCCGCCCCTCCGCACCGCGTCTCCCCGCGCTTGCATTGCCGCGCGCCGCCGACTTTAATCTGGCCCGTGCCAAATCAACAAACGCTGAACCGCTCGGCGACCTTTTCCGGCGTCGGCCTGCACAGCGGCAGCCGGGTCAGCATGACCTTTTTGCCCGGGCCGCCGCACAGCGGTATCCGTTTCCGCCGGGTGGACCTCGAGGGCAAACCGGAGGTCGAGGCGAAGATCGAGAACGTCGCCGAGACGGATCGCTCCACGACCCTGGCCAAGGGCAACATCAAAATCCACACCGTCGAACACGTGCTTGCCACGCTGGCCGGCTACGGGATCGACAACGCCATCGTGGAACTCGACGCCAACGAGCCGCCCATCGGAGACGGCAGCGCCCGCGAATACTGCCGGATGGTCCAGGCGGCGGGGATTGTGCCGCAGGCGGAAGCGCGGGAGACACATGCCGTGACCGCGCCGATCGAACTAGAAACCGGGGAGTCGGTGATGACTTTGTTTCCCGACGAGACCTTCAAGATTTCCTGCACCAGCACCGACAAACACAGCCGCTTCACCCAGTTCTTCAGCGTTGAGGTCACACCCCAGACATGGGAGCAGGACCTCGCCCAGGCCCGGACGTTTTGTTTCTTTGAGGAGATCGAGTATCTGATCAAAAACGGGCTGATCAAGGGCGGCAGCCTGGAAAACGCGGTGGTGATCCGCGACGACGCCGTGCTCACGACCGAGCCGCTGCGTTACCCGGAGGAATTCGTCCGCCACAAGATTCTCGATCTCATCGGCGACTTGTCCCTGTTGGGGCGTCCGCTGCGCGGCCACCTGGTGGCGATCAAGCCGAGCCACGCCGCGAATTGCGAACTGGCGCGACGGATCGACGCCCAGATGCGCAAACCGAGGGACGTGATGCAGACCTTTGCGCCCCCGCCGGACGCGGCGGCCCGCGCCACCCCGGCCACCCCGCCGCTCACGGCCCCATCCGGTGGCGGTCCCGTGCTCGGAATCGAAGAAGTCATGAAGGTGCTGCCGCATCGGTATCCGTTCCAGATGGTGGACCGGATTGTGAAGATGGAAGGCAACCAGATCGTCGGCGTGAAATGCGTGACGATCAACGAGCCGTATTTTCAGGGGCACTTTCCCGGCCACCCGATCATGCCCGGCGTGCTGCAATTGGAGGCCATGGCCCAGGCGGCGGGCATCCTCATGCTCAAGCGGGCGGAGATGAGCGACAAGATCGCGTATTTCATGTCCGCCGACGCCGTGCGCTGGCGCAAGCCGGTGTTTCCCGGCGACGTGATGTTCATCGAGGTGGAACTGACCCGGATTCGCGCCAGCATCGGCAAAGCCAAAGGCATCTGCCGGGTCGCAGGCGAGGTCGTGAGTGAAGCCGAGGTCACGTTCATGCTCCGGGACCGGTGAGCCGCCGGCCCGGTCGAGGCGAACACCCCCACTTTCAGTTAGGAGCCGTATGATCCATTCCACCGCAGTCATCCACCCCGAGGCGCAACTGGGCGCAGACTGCGAGATCGGGCCCTATTGCGTCATCGGCGCACACGTGGTGCTCGGTGACCGCTGCCAGTTCCACTCCCACGTGGTCGTTGACGGCCACACAACACTCGGCGAAGGGAATGTAGTCTTTCCGTTTGCCAGCCTGGGCTTGAAGACGCAGGACTTGAAGTGGCAGGGCGGCATCACGCGCACCCGGATCGGCGACCGGAACACCTTCCGCGAATACGTCACCGTTCACAGTGCGACCCACGATGGCGGCGTCACCACCCTGGGATCGGACAATCACCTGCTGGCCTACAGCCACGTCGCCCACGACTGCCGTTTGGGCGACCACATCGTCATGTCCAACGTCGCCACCCTGGCTGGTCACGTATCGGTGGAGGACCACGCCATCATCGGAGGACTGGCGGCCGTGCATCAATTCTGCCGCATCGGCCGGATGGCGATGGTCGGCGGCTGTTCCAAGGTGGTGCAGGACGTGCCGCCGTTCATGATCGCGGACGGCAACCCCGCCCAGACCCGCACCATCAACAAAGTCGGGATGGAGCGCAACGGCGTCGCCGAGGAAGCCCAGTCCGCCCTCCGCCAGGCCCACCGGATCCTCTTCCGCGAAGGGCTGACCGTTTCCAACGCGCTGGCGAAGATTGAACAGGAACTGCCGCCGTTGCCGGAGGTCCGCCACCTGGTTCAATTTATCCGCGCCAGCGAGCGGGGCATCAGCAAGTAAGCCGCTCCTGCCCGCGGCGGCGCAACCCGCGGAGGATGCCGCCCTTGCCATCCCGATCTTCCCCTTCTACTGTGAGGCAGAATGTTTTGGCGTTGACACGATGAAACGACGTTTGATCTACGGTGTGGCGCTGGTTGTCCTGGGGGTGAACCTCGCCATCGGCGCACGGGCCTACCGGCTTTCCGCTCAGACCCCCGGCAAGGACTCCGTGTACCCGAGCATGGAGCTGTTCTCCTACGTCCTGGAGAAGGTGCGCACCGAGTACGTGGACGGTGGCAAGCTAACCTACAAGGAACTGGTGGACCGCGCCCTCAAGGGGATGATTAACACGCTCGATCCGCACAGCGAATTCATGGAGCCAGTGGATTTCAAGGAATTGCAGGATGACACCCAGGGCAGCTTCGGAGGCTTGGGCATCGTTGTCTCCATGCGCGACAACTTCCTGACCGTGGTGGCGCCGATGGACGACTCGCCGGGCTTCCGGGCGGGCGTGCTGACGGGCGACCGGATTGTGAAGATCGACGGCAAGAGCACCGAGAAGATGAGCCTGCCGGAGGCGGTCAAGAGCCTGCGCGGCGATCCCGGCACGGAGATCACCATCACCATCCAGCGGCCCTCCAGCGGCTTGGTCAAAGACTTCCCGCTCAAGCGCGCCGAGATCAAAGTGGACATGGCCAAGGACATTAACGGGCGGAAGGAATTCCCGGTCGGCGCGAACAAGATCGGCTACGTCCGGCTCGAACAGTTCGGCGAGAAGACCAGCAGCGAGCTTGAGGACGCGCTCCGCAAAATGAAGGCCCAGGGCATGCAGGCGCTGATCCTGGACCTGCGGTGGAACCCGGGCGGGCTGCTCGACCAGGCGGTGGACGTCTGCGAGAAGTTTCTGCCGCGAGGCACGCTGGTGGTCAGCACCGAAGGACGGACCAAGTCCCAGGACTCCCGGCGGCTCGCCTTGGGCCGGGGCGACGAGTTGCGGACCAAGGAGGGCACGCCGATGCCGATGGTCGTGCTGGTCAACTTGGGCAGCGCCAGCGCGGCGGAGATCGTCGCTGGCTGCCTGCAGGACACCAAGCGCGCGATCCTTCTCGGCGAGCAGACGTTTGGCAAAGGCTCCGTGCAAAGCATCCTGCCGCTCCAGGACGGATACGCCTTGCGCCTGACCACGGCCAAGTACTACACCCCCAGCCACAAGGTCATCCACGAGCATGGCATCACCCCGGACATCCTCGTGCCGATCACGGACGACGACGAGATGAACATCCGGCTGCAGCAGACACCGGGCGGCGTCGAATCCCTGGATCCGAAGGACCGCGACCGCGTCAAGAACACCCACGACGTGCAGCTTGAGCGGGCCACCGACCTGCTCAAGGCCATCACGCTGTTCACCGCGCGGGAACCGGCGCCGGACAAGGCGCGCGCGACCGGGAAGATGGCGGCGAAATAGTTCCCGCTCCGAGCGGCGCGTTCCCCTGCCCCATTCGGTGGAACGCGCAAATGTAATAATGTGAAGCGCGATTCCGGTGCGCCGGCCATGACCCTGCTCGCCCTCGAAACTTCCTGTGACGAAACCAGCGCCGCCGTTTTGCGCCACGGCGAAGTGCGGGCCAACGTCGTCTCCTCGCAGGCCCGGCTGCACGCGGATTACGGAGGCGTGGTACCCGAACTGGCCGCCCGCGAGCACCTGCGCAACCTGATACCCATCGCGCAGGCCGCGTTGCACGCGGCGGGGACGACCCCGGCGCAACTGGACGCCGTGGCGGCGACGCGCGGCCCCGGCTTGCCGAGCGCGCTGATGGTGGGGCTGAAGGCCGCGCAGGCCGTCGCGTTTGCGTTGCGCCGGCCCTTTCTCGGCATTCACCACCACGAGGCGCACCTCTACTCGCCTTGGATCACCGGCGCTCCGCTCCGCGCCGACTTCGGCGCCTTCCGCCCCAACGTTTCGCTCATCGTCAGCGGCGGTCACACGATGCTGGTCCACGTCCAGGCGGAGGGAAAACACCGCTTGCTGGGCACGACCGTGGACGATGCCGCTGGCGAGTGCTTCGACAAGACCGGCAAGCTCATGGGCCTGCCGTACCCCGCGGGACCGGAGATCGACCGCCTCGCTGAGCGGGGGAATCCGGCCGCCTTCGACTTTCCCCGCCCGATGGTTCACGACGCGAACGACGACTTCAGCTTCTCCGGCTTGAAGACTTCCGTCCGCTATTTTCTCCGCGACCATCCCGGTCTGCTGGACGACGCCCAGCGCGTGCGGGACCTTTGCGCCAGCGTGCAAGCCGCCATCGTGGACGTGCTGGTGGGCAAGACGATCAAAGCGGCCCGGCGTCTCGGCGTGCGTTGCGTCACCGCGTCCGGCGGGGTAACGTGCAATCGCGTTCTCAGGCGGGAATTGGCGACGGCCTGCCAGCGTGAAGGCCTGGCGCTGAGGCTCGCGGAGCGGAGCCTGTGTACCGATAACGCGGCCATGATCGGCATCCTGGCGGAGCGAAAACTCCTGCGCGGTGAAACCGCGCCGCATTGGGACGAAGACATCGCGCCCAGTTCGCCACTGGGATGAAGTGGCGGGCGGCCCGTCCCGCACCAAGCGCGGCGGATTCCCGGATTCTCCTTTGCGCCGGACACCGGCTTTGGTAAGTTGACTTCAGTGAGGTGGCTATGCGGCTTCAATTGACACTGACGGCGGCGGGGCTGTGGCTCGGCGTGACAGCCGGGTGGCCCGCCGAGAGCGCGGGCTTGATCCGCGTCGAAGGCGCTATTGGGCCGGCGACGGCCAGCTACATCGCTCGCGCGGTCGATCAGGCCGAAGAAGACCAGTGCCAGTGCCTCATCGTGCAACTGGACACGCCCGGCGGTCTGCTCGATTCCACCAAGACCATCGTCCAGAAGTTCCTGGCCTCGCCCGTGCCGATCGTCGTTTACGTGGCGCCGGCGGGTGCCAACGCGGCCAGCGCGGGCTGTTTCATCACCCTGGCGGCGGACATCGCGGCCATGGCCCCCACCACCAGCATCGGCGCCGCGCATCCGGTGGAGCTGGGTGGCAACCCGATCGGCGGTGACACGAAGCCGGACGAGACGATGAAACAAAAGCTCGAGAACTACGCCACCAGCTACATTGAAACCATCGCCGCCAAACGTCATCGCAACGTCGAATGGGCCAAGGCCGCGGTCAAGGAAAGCGCCGCGATCACCGCGGACAAGGCGCTGGAACTGCACGTGATCGACCTCATTGCCCGGGACGTGCCCGACCTGCTCCGACAACTCGACCGCCGCGAGGTCAACGGCCACCGGCTCCGGACCGCCGGCGCTGAGGTCGTGGAGATTCCGATGTCCGCGCGGGAAAGGCTTTTTCAATTGCTCTGGCGGCCGGAGGTGATGTTCATCCTCATGCTCATTGCCATCTACGGCATCATCGGCGAGATGAGCAATCCGGGCGCGATCCTGCCGGGGGTCGTCGGCGGCATCGCGTTGATCCTGGCCCTCTACATGGCGGCGATCCTGCCGATCAACATCGCCGGTCTGGCGCTGATCCTCCTCGCCCTCGGCCTGTTCATCGCGGACATTTACGCGCCGACCCACGGCGTTCTGACCGCCGGTGGCATCATCTCGTTCTTCCTGGGCGGGCTGATGCTGTTTGACCAGGCCGGACCGGCCTTCCGCTTGTCGCTGGGGATTCTCGTTCCGGCAACGGTCATCACGGCGTTGTTCTTCATTTTTGTGGTCGGGGCCGGGTTGCGCGCGCAGCTTCTGCCGGTCCGTGCGGGCAAGGAGACGATGCTGGGCAAGGCCGTGCCCGCGCTGGAGCGCATCGACGCGGCCGGCGGAAAAGTGTTCGTTGAAGGCGAGATCTGGAACGCCGTCAGCGACGTGGTGGTGGAGAAAGGCCAACCCGTGGAGGTGGCGGGGATTGAAGGGTTGACGTTGAAAGTGAAACCAAAAACACAATAATCGAATAATTATGGACCAACTCATTTCCGCCCTCTTCCGGCTCGGCTCGGGGGCAATGGTGCTGATCGTGCTGGCGGTCATCGTGCTGCCCCAGGCGTTGCGCATCCTGCGCGAATACGAGCGCGGCGTCATCTTCCGCCTCGGCAAACTGCTCGGTGCCAAAGGGCCGGGCCTGATCTTCCTCATTCCCATCGTGGACCGCATGGTCAAGATGGACCTGCGCGTGGTGACCATTGATGTCTCCAAGCAGGAGATCATGACCCGCGACAACGTGCCGGCGACGGTGGACGCGGTGGTCTATTTCCGCGTCATCAACCCGATGGACGCGGTGGTGAAGGTGGAGAATTTCTGGAAGGCCACCTCGCTCATCGCGCAGACGACGCTGCGCAGCGTGCTCGGCCAGGCGCCGCTCGACGACTTGCTGTCGCAGCGCGACGTGATCAACCAGAAGTTGCAGGAAATCATCGACAAGCAAACCGAGCCGTGGGGCGTGAAGGTGACGGCGGTGGAAGTGCGGGACGTGGCCCTGCCGGACAGCATGAAACGCGCGATGGCCCGGCAGGCCGAGGCTGAACGCGAACGGCGCGCGAAGATCGTCAACGCCGAGGGCGAGTTCCAGGCCGCCGAGAAGATGGTCCAGGCCGCCGCGATGATCAGCAAAGAGCCGATTGCGCTGCAACTGCGCTACCTGCAAACGATGCGCGAAATGTCCAGCGACCGCAACACGACCACGTTTCTGCCGGTGCCGATTGATTTGTTCAGCCCATTTTTGAAGCGGGGCGGGGAAGAGAAGAAGCAACCGTGAGTGAACTGACCACCAGCCAGACATCAGACGTTTGGCGGGAAACCTAGAATCGATGCCCCTTTACGAATACGAACTCTGCGAAGGGGACTGCAAGGTCTGCGGCGGGCGCTTCACGCTGCGTCGCCCGGCGGATGCGCCCGCGTTGACCCAATGCCCGGCCTGCAAGAAACCGGTGCGCAAGCTCCTCTCCGTCTTCAACACGCCGACCAAGCTCAAGCCGCTCTCGGTCACTGACGCCAAAAAAGCCGGGTTCACGGTGCTCAAGCGCGTTAACAAGGGGGAATACGAGCGGCAGTGAGATGCCGAGCGGCTGGTCGCAGGTTCTCTGGCCTGTTGTCGGGGACCGGCCCGTGGCGCCCGTGAACCGGCGGCGTGCCGTCTCTGCCGTGACGTTTCTCCGCTGGCCAAATCCAACCCGTTGGGCCAATGTAGCCCACTGCCATGAGCGAATTCGGGGTCATCCAAGCGACGCTCGAAAGCGCGGCCCGCCGAGGCCGGTGCGACCGGGCGTTGCGTGGCTTGTGGCGCGGACTGCTCGTCGGCGCGCTGATCTACCTGCTGGCCCTCGCGGCCTACAAACTCCTGCCGATCCCCGACTGGGTGCCGGCGGCCGGACTGGGCGCGGGGTGGGCGGCATCGGTCCTCGGCTTGATCCTCGGCGGGTGGCGGCGCGCCTCACTGAGCGAGACCGCACGGTGGGTGGACGTTCGCCAGAATCTGAAGGAACGGTTGAGCACGGCTCTTGAAGTCTCCGGCAAGGAAGCATCAGGGGAATGGCGCGCGTTGATCGTGGCCGACGCGGTCGAGCACGTGAAGCAGCTTGATCCGCGTCGCCTCGTGCCGTTCAGCCTCACGCGCGCCAGCAAGGGATCCCTGCTGGTGCTCATGCTGGCGGTGGGGCTGGGCTTCGTGCCGGAATATCGCAGCAAACAGTTTCTTCAGCAGCAGGCCGACGCAAAGATCATTCGGGAAGTCGGCAAGCAGCTCACCGAGTTGACCAAGCGCACCCTGGAAACGCGCAAACCCGCAGTGGAGACAACGGAGAAATCCATCGAGAACGCGGCGAACCTCGGCGAGAAACTGGCCCAGGCCAAGCTGACCCGCGGCGATGCGCTGCGGGACCTGGCCAGCGCCATGGACAAACTCAAGGACCAGGTCAACGACTTGAGCAAGGATCCCGCGCTCCGGCGCATGGAGGAGGCCGCCCGGGCGCCCGGCGGGCAGAACGCGCCAACCCTCGCCGGCATCCAAAAACAGATCGACGCGCTCAAGCGCCAACTCGGCGAAAAGGCCGGCGACCCGGCCGCGTTGGAGAAGCTGCAAAAAGGGTTGGAACAATTGCAGGAGGCCGCGAAGGGCCTGGCCGGCAAGCAGGGCGCCGCCGCGGATGCCGCCCGCGAACAGCTTTCGCAGTCGCTCAACTCGCTCGCGCAACAAGCCGCCGCGCTGGGCGTGAAGCTGCCCGATCTCGACCAGGCCCTGGCGGCGCTCGCCGCCAACCAGACGGACCTTTTTCTCAAAGACCTTCAAGCCGCCGGCGCCGCTCTAGCGAAGCT
>JAJXZI010000036.1 GCA_021780115.1 bacterium
CCAAGTTCGGCAGCGGCTTCAAGGCTTCCGGCTTCCGTTCATTCTTCATGTCATCTCGCTTTCTGCCGGTTGAGGAACCTTTTACCCACTCATCCTAAGGACAGTGTCAAGATGCACCCGCCGCCGACACAACTCCGGAAAAATGCTTTACACCCTCCCAGCCGACCCCTAAATTGCCCGCCGCAATAAAACGACGGAAAGAAAATTGGAAACATGCAGGCTAAGAACAAGACAATCGAGCAGTTTCGATTGCATGAGAAGGACACCGGTTCGGCAGACGTGCAAATCGCCCTGTTGACCGAGCGCATCAACCATCTGACCGAGCACTTGCAGACCAACCGGAAAGATCACAGCTCGCGTCGGGGCTTGCTCATGATGGTCGGCCAGCGGCGTCGGCTGCTGGACTACCTTCACGGCACTGACGTCCACCGCTATCAGGCCGTCACCAAGAAGCTCAAGTTGCGCAAGTAACGTCGGCCCAGGGCCGCAGGCGTCACGGCGGGCCTGTTTTCCATGAACAGCTTTGCAGTTTTCCCATTGTTTGGGCCGTCCCACCAGGCCGGTTCGAACTCCGTCCTCAACCCATAACCATCGACCATCCATCTGCTCCGCTGCGCCCGGCAATTTCACTGAGCGTCCGGCCCCGGGCCGTTCCGTGAAGTTTCTCGGCGCCCGCGGAGGGGATAACCACTTATGCCAGAAAAAATCACCGCCCCATTGGGCGACCATCAAATCATCATTGAAACCGGCAAGATCGCCAAGCAGGCCGACGGTGCCGTCACCGTCCAACTAGGCGAGACCATCGTCGTTGTTGCGGCCGTGGCCGCCATCAAACCGCGGGAGGGACAGGAGTTCTTTCCGCTCACGGTGGATTACCGCGAAAAGGCCGCCGCCGCAGGCAAGTTCCCCGGCGGCTACTTCAAGCGCGAAGGCCGCCCCACCGAGAAGGAAATCCTCACCTCGCGCCTGATTGACCGCCCCATCCGGCCATTGTTCCCCAAGGGCTGGTACAACGAAGTCCAGGTGCAGAGCATCGTCCTGAGCGCCGACGGCGAACATGATCCCGACATCTTGGCCGTCAACGGCGCTTCGGCGGCCTTGATGGTCAGCGACATCCCCTGGGACGGCCCGCTGGGCGCCGTGCGCGTCGGCCGCGTCGCCGGCAAGTTCATTGCCAACCCCACGCACAGCCAGATGGGAGCGAGCGATCTGGACTTGGTGTACGTCGGCAATGCCACCGAGTTGGTGATGTTCGAAGGTTCCGCCAAGGAAATCACCGAAGCGGACTTCAACGCCGCCCTGGCCTTCGCCCACGAAGCCTGCCAGCCCGTCATCGCCGCCCAACTCGAACTCGCCAAGAAGGCCGGCCAGCCCAAGCGCAAAATCACCGTCTTCCAGGTTCCGCCGGAGGTTCTGGCCGAGGCCAAGGCCCTCGTTGGCGACCGCATCATTCCCGCGTTGCTGACGCACGGGAAGTTGGACCGGGAAGCCGCCGTAGGCGCCATCGTGGAAGAAGTCGGCCAGAAACTCGTCCAAAAATTCGGCGAGGAAAAGGTGACCGGCTTCGTCATCAAAGACGCCTTCTACCACATCGAGAAGGAGGCCGTCCGCAGCTTGATTCTCGACCAGGAAAAGCGCCTCGACGGACGCGCCTTCGACGCCGTCCGCCCGATCCACTGCGAGACCGGCATTCTGCCGCGCGCCCACGGCTCGGCCCTGTTTTCGCGCGGCGAAACCCAGGCCGTCACCCTGGCCACCCTCGGCACGGACGAAGACGTGCAGGAATTCGACGCCTACACCGGCGGCGACACCGAGAAGAAATTCATCCTCCATTACAACTTCCCCAATTTCTCCGTCGGCGAGACCGGCCGCATCAGCGGCCCCGGCCGACGCGAGATCGGCCACGGCGCGCTGGCCGAGCGTTCCCTCGAACCGATGCTGCCGCTCGACACGTATCCCTACTCGATCCGCGTGACCAGCGAGGTCATGGAGTCGAACGGCTCCACCTCCATGGCCACCGTGTGCGGCGGCTCGCTGGCCCTGATGGACGCCGGCATCCCGCTCATCCGCCCGGTCGGCGGCATCAGCGTGGGCCTCTGCACCGAATACGATGACCAGGGCAAGATCGCCCGCTACGAACTGCTCACCGACATCCTCGGCTGGGAGGACCATTTTTGCGACATGGATTGCAAGATCGCCGGCACGGAGAAGGGCATCACCGGGTTCCAGCTTGACCTCAAGCTCGGGGGCATTCCGCATTCGCTGATGACCGAAGCGCTGGAACGCGCCCACACGGCCCGGCTCCATGTCCTCGCCGAAATGAAAAAGGCCCTCGCCGAGCCGCGCAAGGAGATGAGCAAATACGCGCCGCGCATCCTCACCCTCAAGATTGACCCGGAGAAGATTGGCGCGCTCATCGGCCCCGGCGGCAAGAACATCAAACGCCTGGTGGACGAATCCGGCTGCGAGATCAACATCGAAGACGACGGCACGGTGAAGATATTCTCCGTTTCCGAGGAAGGCATGAAGATCGCCCGCGACGCCATCGAAGGCATGAGCGCCGAGGCCGAACCGGGCAAGATCTACCGCGGCAAGGTCGTCACGATCAAGGAATTCGGCGCGTTCGTCGAGTTCCTGCCCGGCCGGGACGGTTTGGTCCACATCAGCGAACTGGCCAACTTCCGCGTCAAGAAAACCGAGGACATCGTCAAGCTCGGCGATGAAATCTGGGTCAAGTGCCTGGGCGTGGACGAAAAGGGCCGCGTGCGTCTCTCCCGCAAGGAGGCCATGGCCGACCGCGACAAGGAGATGGCGAAGGATGAAGGCGCCGCCAAACCCGAGACCGCTCGTAAACAGTAAGCGCCGAGCGCTACCGACCATGACATTGCTGGCGAGCCGCTTTCGGCTCGCCTTTTTCGTAGCCCGCCTCAGTGGCGCCGCAACAGCAGCCGGTGCTCCACCCGGCGCGTCTGGTGGTACTCCAGCGGCGGGAGGTCCGTGACCGTGGGCGACTCGGTTTCACTCAGAATGGCCCGGGCGGCCGCGCGCAGCGCCTGCCAGCGCGGCCAGTCCAGGTCGGGCGCGTGAGTGATTTGCCGCAGCAGGCTGCGCCATTCGATGATGACGCGGTCGATGTCCCCCGGTCCCACGAGGCCGGTGATCCAGCCGTGCTTGTCCGCCGGGTTTTTGTTAACGGCGGCGACGATCTGCTCCGCGCCGGCCCCGTACTTGGGCGGCAGGCCGTTCTCCAGATAACCGGCAATCGTCTGCAAGCCGTACCGCTCATGGCACGCCAGGGCCAGGCGTCCCGCCCAACGATTGTCTTCCCCACAGAAACGAAACCCGGCGTCCAGGTTCGCCAGGTCATAGACCAGTTCATCGAGCGGATAGCGGGCGTCCTCCAGCGCCGCGGCGATGGCGAGACCGTCGCCTTGCGAGAAAAAACTGACCAGCCGCCCGCGCGGCGTCGGCACTCCGCCGGCGTCCACCAAGCCGAGCCGGCGCCAGAGCAGCGCCACGCCGGTGGCCGTCGGCAACTGGCGGCAGACCGAGCCAAGCGCGCAGCGGGCGCAATCGGCCGGCAGCACGTCGCGTTCGACGGGCCGCCAAAGCGCCACGCCGCGGCGGTCCACCGGCACGCGCATCGTGAGGTCGCCGAGGCTGAGCTGCGCCACGATGCGCTGCGCCTGCGTGACGAAGCGCACCACGGATGTCTTTTGACGGCGCAGCCTCTCCTCCACCAGCGGCGCGATCTTCTCGTTCCACAGCGCCATCGGCGCTTGCCGTCCGCGCCAGTTGGTGAGCCGGCGAATCCACTTGGCCAGGATCACGCGGCCGTCAGGCAACTTCTCGGCCACGGTCATGGCCCGGCCGTAAGTCTTGCCGTTCTCGTCCTCGGACACGACACAGAGCGTGCCACTGCCGATCTTTTCCAGCGCCGCGGGTTCGGAGAGAACCGGGCGCAGCGAGCGCATCTCGCCGGCCTTCACAACGGGAGACAAGCCGTCTTGGGTAGCCTCGGTTTCTGGCCGGTCCAGTCCAGCGTCGCGCCGGACCGTCTTGGTTGGCGCGCCATTGGCAGTGTTGGAAGCCGGTGAAGCTTCCAGCGCGACGTCAGGAACAGCCGGCCGGAGGCCCACTCCACCCGCAGCCACGAAAATCTCGCGCAGCGGCACCTCGGTGGCGGGGGGATACGCCTCCCACTCGCCGCGGCTGTTGCGCATCTGCCGCACGCGCTGGCGAACATGGCGGGCGCGCTCGGAGTCGGTCCGCAATCCGCAAGGCACGTCGGGACACTTCAGCGACTGCTCGACCCCGAGGAAAATCGGCTTGGCGGTGTAAAGCCGCTCCTGCGCCCGGACCGCCTCGGCAAACGGATCCCGTCCTTGCTGCGCGGCGCTGGCCATGATGCCGAGCAGCGCGCCCCAGTCCACCATGCCGCTGCGCGACAAATGGGCGGTGTGCGCGTCGAGCAGCCGGATTTCGTTCGCGGAGATCAGGACGTAGCCGGTCTCGTCCAGACCGCGCCGGCCGGCCCGGCCGAACATCTGGAGAATTTCATCGGGCCGGAGCGGCTGCTCGGCTTCGTCGCGGCGGTACGACTCGCCGGCCAATGCCACGGTGCGCAGCGAGAAGTTGATGCCAGCCGCCAGGCCCATCGTCGCCACCACGACCCGAAGCTGCCCCGCCTTGGCCAGCGGCTCAATCACGCCAGCACGCGCGCCATAGCTCAGTCCACTGTGATGATAGGCAATGCGGCTCTTGAGCATCTTCGCCAGGTCCTCTCCGACCAGGAGTTTCTGCGCGGCGTTGAGTTGAAGCGGATGGGGATTGGGCAACTGGCGCGCGAACTCAGCCGCCATCGTCTCGGCCGCTTGGCGGCGCGGCGCGAAAACCAGAATGGGCCCCAGGTCCTCCGCCAGCGCCTTGGCCACCAGCCGCGGCCAGTAGCCGCGAATCTCGCCGGGCACGTGGTAACTGAGGCTCTCCGCCGGCACTTCGTCTTGCGGCACCGGCCGCTGGTCGTGCCGGACGAGCACCGCCTTGCGGCCCAGGCGCGTGAGCCATTTCACCACGTCCTGCGGATTCTCCACGCTGCCGCTGAGCAGCAGCAACTGCGTCTCCGGCGGCGCAAGCGCGATGGAAATCTCGTAGTTCAATCCGCGGTCCGGGTCGGCGATCATCTGGTATTCGTCCACGACGAGCAGCGACGGCCCCTCGCCGCGGATGAGGCGGTTCTTCTGCGTTTCCAGCGTGGCGACGAGCACCGGCGCGTCGAGATTCTCGGCGAGATCGCCGGTGGCGATGCCGACGTCCCACCCGCGAGAGCGCCACTCGGCGAGTTTGTCGTTGGCCAGCGCGCGGGTGGGCACCGTGTAAATCGCCTGGCCGCGCGGTCTGCCCTGGTTGGACCACAGCTCGAAGATGAGCGTCTTGCCCGCGCCCGTCGGCGCTTGCACGACGGCGTCCATGCCTTCGCGCAAGGCGGACACGGCCTGCTGCTGCCAGAGATCGGGGAAAACGACCTGGTTGAGCGCGGGCAGGTTCTCCAGTTGTGCGGCCAGGTGGTCCATGCCCGGAAGATAGTCGAAGGGCCAGCGTCGGGAATGGAAAATCCGGCCGTCCTGCCTCCGGCGTGAGGAGCACCGGGCCAATCCGCGCGTTTCAGCGCCGTTCCATGTCAAGACAGATTGGCCACGGGTGTTTCCTCGCTTTCGTTCAAGCGTTGTCCCAGGCATGATCCCGCCGTGATCGCCCGCAGCTTTCCAACGACAACGGCCATGAACCACCACACGGCACGAATCCGGGGAACGCTCACGGGGCTGGGTTTCGCCGCGATGCTGGCCTGGCCTCCGGCGGGTGCAGCCGCGGCCGGCTCCCTCGTCCAACCTGCGATGCAAATCCCGGCCTACCCCGACCATCGGCCGGCGCCAAAGTATCGGTTGGAGGCGGTGGATTTCGGCCCGGTGTTGCGTCACGGCGGCGGGCCGGAGCACTGTGACGATCTCGGCGCGCGGGACATCTGGACGTGGAGGCACGGCGGCACGTACTACCTGCACTATGACGGCGCCGGGCCGAAAGGCTGGCTCGCCTGTCTGGCGACCAGCACGGACCTGACGCATTGGACGAAGAAAGGTCCGGTGCTCGATCTGGGTCGGCCCGGCGACGACGATTCCGCGTCCGCCTCCTATGGCGTGACGTTTTTCGACGGCAAGACTTGGCACCTGTTCTACCTGGGCACACCCCACGTCAGTCCGCCGCCGGATTTGATCCCCGCCTTTCCCTATCTGACTCTCACGGCCACGGCGCACTCGCCGACCGGTCCCTGGGTGAAGCAACGAGGCGTGGCTCCTTTTCGTCCGAAGCCCGGCACCTACTACTCGGCCACGGCGAGTCCCGGACAGGTCATTCGCCGCGACGGCGAGTATTGGATGTTCTTCAGTGCCTCGACCGACCGGCCCATCCTGCGCACGTTGGGCATCGCCCGGACGAAGGACTTGAGCGGCGCGTGGCGCGTCGCTGCCGAGCCAATCGTCCCACCGGAGGAGCAGGTGGAAAACACCTCGCTCTACCACGAGGCCGCCAACGACACCTGGTTCTTGTTCACCGACCATGTCGGCCTCGAAGACGGCCTGGAATACACCGACGCCATCTGGGTTTATTGGACGAAGGACCTCGCCCGATGGAACCCCGAGAACAAGGCCGTCGTGCTGGACCGGCGGAACTGCACTTGGTCCAGGCACATCATGGGTCTTCCGTCGGTCGTCCAAGTCGGCCAGCGGCTGGCCGTGTTTTATGACGGCAACGCCGCGCCCGCGATGCCGCCCGGGGTCAAGAGCCACATGAATCGTGACGTCGGGCTTGCCTGGTTGGACTTGCCGCTCGTGCCGCCGGCGGGAAAATAGCCATCCCCCAGCTCCGCGCCCTGACGGCCGACGGTGGGAATCCGAACACGCCACTGGCGCGCGGCCGCCAACTCCGGTAAACCTGGGCCACGACAACTTGGCATTGGCGACCAGATCAGCGACCAGCATGAAACCGACATTGGTACGACCGCGAGTGGTATTGGGCGTGGCCCTTTTGGCGACGGCGGCCTGGATCAACGGCCCCGGTGCGGAAGGGCCTGCTCCCGGTGACAACCCACCCGCCCGCCCGAGGCCGCGACGCCCGGCACCGGCACCGGCCGCCGAGCCGGTGTTCGCCGGCGAGTTCACCGGCGAAGCCCAACCGCCGGACGAGCCATTGAGCCTGTGGTATCGCCGGCCCGCGACGAAGTGGGTGGAAGCGCTGCCGATCGGCAACGGGCGCCTGGGCGCGATGGTGTTCGGCGGCGTCGATAACGAGCACTTGCAGTTCAACGAAGACACCGTTTGGACCGGCCAGCCGCACGAGTACCAGCACGAGGGCGCGGCGAAATTCCTTCCCCAACTCCGGCAACTCCTGTTCGACGGAAAGCAGCGCGAGGCCGAGGATCTGGCCATGAAGGAGTTCATGAGCGTGCCGCTGACGCAGAAGGCGTATCAGCCGTTCGGCGACCTGCGCATCCAGTTCCCGCCGCCGGCCAGAGTGGCGAACTACCGACGCGAGTTGAACCTCGACACCGCTGTCGCTACGGTGAGCTACCGCGTCGGCGATGTGACCTACCAGCGCGAGACCTTTGCCAGCCGCCCGGATCGCGTAATCGTCTGGCGCATCACCGCCGACAAGCCCGGACGGGTGAGCTTCGCCGCGAAGCTGGACAGCCCGCATCCGTCGGCGCGCACGGCGGTGCGCCCCGGGGACCAGCTTGCTTTGATCGGCGAGGTCGAGGCCGGCGGCGTGAAGTTCGAAGCCCGTCTGCGCGCTGAGGTGAAAGGCGGCAAGGTCACCGTCACCGACGACGCCATCAAAGTGGAAGCCGCCGACGCCGCGACGCTCCTGCTGACGGGCGCCTCGAATTTCAAGAATTTCAAAGACATCAGCGCCGATCCGGCCGTGCGGTGCGAGCGGGTGATGCGGGCGGTGGCGCGCAAGGATTTCGCGTCGCTGCGCGGGGCGCATTTGGCCGACTATCAGCCGTTGTTTCGGCGCGTCGCGCTCGACCTCGGCCGGACCGACTCGGCCAAGCTGCCGACGGACGAGCGCCTCAAGCGCGTGGCCACGCAGCCCGATCCGCAGCTCGCGGCGCTCTATTGTCAGTTCGGCCGCTACCTGCTGATCAGCAGTTCGCGCCCCGGCGGCCAACCCGCCAATCTTCAGGGCCTTTGGAACGACCAACTGCGTCCGCCCTGGGACAGTAAATGGACGGTGAACATCAACACCGAGATGAATTACTGGCCGTCCGAGGTCGGCAACCTCTCCGAGTGCGCCGAGCCGCTCTTCGACCTGATCGCCGACTGCGCCATCACGGGCCGCAAGACCGCGCAGGCCCAATACGGCGCGCGCGGCTGGGTGCTGCACCACAACACCGACCTCTGGCGCGGCACGGCGCCCATCAACGCCTCGAACCACGGCATCTGGGTCAGCGGCGGCGCCTGGCTCTGCCACCAACTCTGGGAACACTACCTGTTCACCGGGGACAAGCAGTTCCTGGCCCGGCGCGCGTATCCGTTGATGAAAGGGGCGGCGCTGTTCTTCGTGGATTTCCTGGTGAAAGACCCGAAGACCGGCTGGCTCATCAGCGGGCCGTCCAACTCCCCCGAAGAGGGCGGCCTCGTCATGGGACCGACGATGGACCACCAAATCATCCGCGACCTGTTCGCCAACACGGCCGAAGCCGCAGCCGTGTTGGGCCTGGACAAAGACTTCGCCGCCACGCTCACGGCGCTGCGCGCGCAGATTGCGCCGAACCAAATCGGCCGCTACGGCCAGCTCCAGGAATGGCTCGAAGACAAGGACGATCCGAACAACACGCACCGCCACGTCTCGCATCTCTGGGGTCTCTATCCCGGCTGGGAGATCACGCCGCGTGAGACGCCGAAGCTATGCGCGGCGGCGAAGCAGTCGCTGCTCTTTCGCGGCGACGGCGGCACCGGCTGGAGCAAGGCGTGGAAAATCAATTTCTGGGCGCGCTTCCTCGACGGCGACCACGCGCACAAAATGCTGGTCGAAGCCCTGGCCGGCAACACCTTCCCGAACCTCCTCGACGCCCATCCGCCGTTTCAGATCGACGGCAACTTCGGCGGCACGGCCGGCATCGCGGAGATGCTGCTCCAAAGCCACGAGCGCGACGCGGAACAGGGACCGGGGAACGCGGAATTCATCCTTGAGTTGCTGCCGGCGCTGCCTTCCGCCTGGCCAACCGGCAGCGTGAGCGGGCTGCGCGCCCGAGGCGGCTTTGAGGTGGACCTCGCGTGGAAGGACGGCCAACTTGCCCGCGCGACCATCCGCTCCTTGGTGGGGAATCCGTGCAAGGTCCGCTTGGGCGACAAAGTCGTGCAGTTCGGCACGCAGCGGGGCAAGTCCTATCGCTTGGACGGCGAACTCAAACCGGGCTGAAAGACGAAGCAGAGCACGGAGCACCTACCGGTTCATGGAAGGGGAGCGCCCTCGACGCGGGCCTCAGACCCTTCACGACTTGGCCTCCGCAAGAACATCTGGCACAGCGGAGGCTCCCCGGTCTCCTATGCGGCCGGGCCGAAACAAAGGGAAACTCGTCATTGCTGCCGGAACTCACGATGAGTTGTATGAGCCGCCCCGGGCGGGACGTGATCGTGGCCGGCGGACGGCTTCGCGTTTCGCGCTTCCCGCTCCGTACGCCGCCCACTACCTTGGCCGGATGCAACACCAAGTCGTCACGGTCGAGAGTTTCTACACGCAACACGTCAGCCAACTGCAGTTGCGCCTGGTGGCCGGCGCGACCGGGCTGAAGCGCGTCATCCGGGAACCCACCGTGAGCCGGCCGGGATTGCTGTTGTCCGGTTTCACCCGGTATTTCGCCGGCCGGCGCGTGCAGGTCATCGGCAACGCCGAGCATTACTACCTCCGGTCGCTTCCTCCGGCCGAACGCCAGCGACGGTACGACCTTCTGTTCAGCCACAAAATCCCCTGCGTCGTAGTGAGCCGGGATCTGCCGCCGGACAAGAAATTTCTGCAAGCGGCGGAGAAGGCGACCGTGCCGGTGTTTCAGTGCCCGCTGATCACGATGAAGTTCATCAACCTCGCCACGCTGGCGCTGGAAGCAATGTTCGCGCCTCGCGGCAGCGAAATGGGCAGCATGGCGGACATCCTCGGCGTGGGCGTCATCATCAAGGGCGAAAGCGGCATCGGCAAGAGCGAGAGCGTGCTCGCCCTGATCGAGCGCGGCTACAGCCTGGTCTCGGACGACGTTACCCGGGTCACGCTGCTGGACGGCCGCGAGGTCATGGGCAGCAGTCCGGAAGTGACGCGCAATCACATGGAGGTGCGCGGGATCGGCATCATCGACGTCGTCGCCATGTTTGGCATCCGGTGCGTGCGCAAGGAGAAGCGCGTGGACCTGGTCGTGAGCCTGAAACCGTGGGAGGAAGTCTCCGACGTGGAACGCCTGGGCATGGAACAGGAGTTCGTGGAGATCCTGGGCATCAAGATCCCGCACATCATCCTTCCCGTGCGCCCGGGGCGCGACCTGGCCAGGCTCATCGAGGTCGCCGCCTTCCACCAGAAACTCAAGAGCTCCGGCTACAACGCGGCGCGGGAGTTGAATGAGCGGCTCATGGCCAAGATGGCCGAGGCCACGGAAGCGTAAGCCCACGCCCCCGTCCGGGACTTGGATGCGGTGACGCGCGGGTCTTCCCCGGCAGCAGCCGCCCGGAAGACAGCCCGCGTGGCCGGGTGCGCTCAATTCGTTTGGACAACGACCGGCCGTTTCCGCTACGCTGCGGTCGCAGGCAGCATGAGCGCAACGAGAGCCAACGACGACGCCGACGCCCTGAGCCGCGATCTGGTGGTCACGAACAAGCTGGGCATTCACGCCCGGCCGGCGGCGCTCTTTGTCAAAATCGCCAACCGATTTCAGAGTGACATCTTCATCGAGAAGGACGGCGAGAAGGTCAACGGCAAGAGCATCATGGGCCTGCTGATGCTGGCCGCCGGCCAGGGCAGCCGGCTGAAGCTCCACGCTGAGGGCCACGACGCCCCGCAGGCGCTCAATGAATTGGAGAGTCTGCTCAAGCGCAATTTCGACGAGGACTGACCGGCCCTCTCGGCGGAGGGGGCGGATTTCCGGTGGGCTTCCCCGCTCACTCCAGTGACGCCGCCGTTTGCAGGCTGGCTCCCATCGGCGCCTCGCGGAACCGCTGGCCGGCGACCGCCCCGAGCCGAACACCTCACACCGTCATGATCTCTTTTTCCTTGTGGCCGAGGTGCTCGTCCACCTTGGCGATGTATTGGTCGTGCAGCTTCTGGAGTTCCTTCTCGCCGGTCTTCTCGTCGTCTTCCGGAATGTGGCCGGCCGTCTTCTGCTTCTTGAGATCCTCCATGGAATCGCGGCGCACGTGCCGGATCGCCACGCGCGCGTTCTCCGCCATCGTCTTCACCATCTTGACGTACTCGGCGCGCCGCTCCTGGCTCAGTTCCGGGAAGAAAATCCGGATGACCTTGCCCTGGATGGACGGATTGAGGCCAATGTTCGCCTTCTGGATCGCCTTCTCAATCGGGTGAATCGTGGCGGCGTCCCACGGTTGGATGGCCAGCGTGCGCGGTTCCGGCGCCGTGATGCCGGCCAGCTCGCGAATCCGCATGTGCGAGTCATAGACCTCCACCGGGAGGTTCTCCACCAGTGCCGGCGAGGCCTTGCCGGTGCGGACGCCGGCCAATTCGTTCTGGAAGAAGTGTTCCGTCTTGAGCATCTTGTCTTCCGCCTCGAGGAGAATGTCGTCCACCGATTTCGCATCCGTTGCCATACGTGCCGGCAATGTATCAAAGCCCGGGGCGACTGTATAGCGACATTGTTCCGCCGCGTCCGCTCCAGTGATGCCGCCCGCGGGTGTCGGTGCCGGGCAGCGCCCGGTGAGGGCACTAAAATAAAATCCGGATCTTTGCCCCGTGGGCTCCAGGGACGCGGGACTCTGATGGGAAACCACGCCGATTCCGCCCAAACAGTGCTCCCGGTGACTTCCTGCCCTTGAACCAGCGCCAGCCCCGGCGCGTCATGGAATCGGAGCTGGCCGGGCCGCGCGCGATTCGGAAACGGAACGCGTAGGAGGAGGCAGCCAGATTCCCCGACACCCGCGCTCCGTTCGTTTTCCTCGCCCAGTGGAGAACGAAACTCACGGCGGCGGCTGTTTCCGCCCGGGTTGTCTGCGAGAACAGGCCGTTGGCACCGGCCGCAAATGTCGCGCGGACGGACAGAACACGGCGGGACAGGAAAAGGGATTATCCCCGCCGATGATCGCGTCTGTCCCTACTGCACTTGCACCCGGTAAAACCGCGCCGGATTCGGCGCCGTGCCGTCGGTCAAAGTGATCGTGGCGCCGGTACCAGGCAGGGTTTGAACCGGCGTCCAGGCGGAATCGGCCCAGGCGTTCTTGTACTCCAGCGTGTAGGTCGCCCCAACGGAGGTTGTCACGCTGACACTGAATTGGTGGCCCACCAACCGGGGATTGTTAATCCTGGCCTGCGCAGGCAGAACCGTGACATGGAATGCCCCCGTCGCGGCGCTGGTCCGGTCAATGTCATTGCCCGCCCCGTCAAACACCTTCAGACCACACCAATAGCCGCCGGGCAGGACGGGCGTGTCCAGGAAGAAGCCTGAGAAGGGACCATTGCCGGACGGCGCCTGGTCATCCATCTCCTGCCAGCCTGGGTCGCTGGCCGGGCCGTCCCGGAAGTGCGCGACAAGCCGACGCGGGCCAGACCGGGGCCGCCGACATCCGACACAGGGTAAGATACAGAGATGACTCCACCGACTGCGATGGGGCTTGGGGTGACGCCGAAGGCGAGGATCGCCGGGGGTGTGGTGAATGGTTCGTACGTCACCTTGACCGTGGCCGTGGACACGGTGCGGCGGCGGCGTTGGCGGTGACAATGATCACGTTGTCACCGGTTTGCAGGCTGATGTTGGCGATCCACCTAGCTGTGCCGACCGCCAGGCCGCTGCCGCCACGGCTATTGCCCACGTCAGTTGAACAACTCCCACGGTATCGGATGCCGTGCCGCCGACGGTTATCGAACTCCGAGAGGCCGAATAAACCGATCCATTTGTGGGGCTGGTAATGGTGACGACCGGGGCGGTGGTGTTTGCCGTACTGCCCCGGAATAGGCGAGTCGGTTGCCGGCAGCACTGTATGTATAACTCGGCACCTTGCCGCCTCCGTAATCCACCTTCGTCAAACGGTTGAGCGAATCATAGGCAGAGGCCTCTGAAAAAGGTTGTTTAAGTTGTTTGTTATGATGTCACCGACATTTTTTGATGGGAAAATGGTTTGGGTCACTCAAGGCAGAGACGCTTGTTCGCCGCAACTGCCGGTCGTTTCCACCCAGCAGCGGGTGTTGGGCGCAGGTTGTCCATGCCGCGCTCAAGTTGACCAGCCGTTTCAAGTTCCAGCACACGCATTGGAACTCCAGTTTCAACTGGCTCCGTTCGTGTCCCAGCTAGTTCGACTGGGTCAACCGCCAGACCCAACCCGGCCCACGCGCCCAGGAAGATGCGCGCCTGGTCCGGCAAATTGCCCCGATTCATGAAGAGAGCCGGCAGACCTACGGTAGCCCCCGCATTCAAGTGGTCCCGCGCCCAGACCGGCCACGCTCCTGGTCGCCACCGGATCGCCCGTTTAATGCGTCAGCAAGGCCTCTGTCGGCGCGCCAAAGGCCGGTTCCGGGTCTGCACCACCGACAGCCACCGCGACCAGCCCATCGCCCCCGAGCCGATCCTAGCCCCTCAACAAGCGTGATTTAACGATCTTCAGAAACGAAAAAGCTCGAAATGCCTGAAAACACAGGGTGAAATGGGTTTGCGAAGAACTCAATCAACCCATGAAAGCGACATTTCGAGTAAGCTAAACTACCCCAAAATCCTGCGCGCAAGCGCCGAATCCAGCGCCGGCTGGCGCCGCGCCACTGGCGGTGAAGACTTCGAATTTCCGGTTGATCTTCGCATCAAGCCGGGAACGGTAGATGACCATGTCCGTGGGGGATTCCAGGGTCATTTTCTCAACCGAGAAGGGGTTGCGCAGGGTGTATTGGGGTTCATCCTCGTTCCTGGAACTTGAATTGTCCGCCGCAACCGTCAGACTGGGCGAAATCCAGATGCACACGACTCCTCCCTCCGAGACGGCCGGCGGCCCGCAGCGGTCCGCGCGCTTCACCGCCAACCTGGTCCGTAGCACGCTCGTCGCCGCGCTGGGCGGATTGCTCTTCGGCTTCGACACTGCGGTTATCGCCGGCACGACGGCGGCGCTGAGGCAGGTGTTCCATTTGAGCGTGGGCGCGCTGGGATTCGCGGTGGCCTCGGCGCTCATCGGGACCGTTTTCGGCGCCCTGCTCAGCGGCAAGCCCGGTGACCGCTTCGGGCGCCGCGACAGTCTCAAAGCGACGGGCCTCCTGTTTTTTGTTTCCGGTCTCGGCTGCGCCTTGGCGTGGAACCTGGAGTCGCTGGTGGTCTTCCGCTTTCTCGGCGGCCTAGGCATCGGCGCGGCGTCGGTGCTGGGGCCGATGTATCTCGCGGAAATCGCGCCCGCCCAGTGGCGCGGACGGCTGGTCGGCTTTTTCCAGTTCAACATCGTCCTCGGCATCCTGCTGGCCTATTTGTCCAACTACCTGCTCGGGCAGGCTGGCCTGGGCGCGGCGGAATGGCGGTGGAAACTGGGCGTGAACGCGGTTCCGGCGGCGCTGTTTTTCGTGATGCTCTTCACCATCCCCCGCAGCCCGCGCTGGCTGGTGAAGCAGGGGCGCGTGGACGAGGCGCGCACGGTCCTGCGGCTGGTCGGCGAACCGGATGTCGAGAACGAACTAGCGGACATCGTCCACTCCGTGGAGCACGAGCGCGGCCGGAAAGCAGACGCCTTGTTCCAACGGGCCTACCGCCTGCCGATCTTCCTCGCCGTGTCGATTGCGGTCTTCAACCAGTTGTCCGGCATCAACGCGCTGTTGTACTACCTCAACGACATCTTCGCCGCCGCCGGATTCAACAAGGTTTCCAGCGACCTGCAGGCGGTCGCCATCGGCGCGACCAATTTGGTCTTCACGATGATCGCCATGTCGGTCATCGACAAAATTGGGCGCAAGGTGCTCCTGCTCGTCGGTTCGGTCGGCACGGCGTTCTGCCTGGCGGGGGTCGCGTTCATCTTCTTCACCCAGCAACACCAGCACCTGCTGGTCTGGCTGTTGGTGGGTTACATCGCCTGCTTCGCGTTCAGCCAGGGCGCGGTGATCTGGGTCTATATCAGCGAGGTGTTCCCGAACCGTGTCCGCGCCCAAGGCCAGGCGTTGGGCAGTTTCACGCATTGGTTCATGTGCGCGCTGGTCACCTTCACTTTCCCCATCCTGGCCAAGACCTCCGGGGGCTATCCGTTCGTGTTCTTCTCGGTGATGATGGTGGTCCAACTCGTCGTGGTGTGGCTGGCCTATCCGGAAACGAAAGGGATCACGCTCGAAGAGCTGCAACGGAAACTCCGCATCGAGGGCGCGCCGCCGCCCCGGGTTCGTTCCGCCGCGGGCGGAGTCCCGCCCGGCGCCGAAGCGGATCGGCCGTGACGGGGCATCCCCACGAACACGGGTGCCGACAATATGCTGGTTCCTGCCGCAATCGGGAGCGGCACCCACCGGATTTCCGTTTTCAGAATCTCAGCCCGCCCAATTCGGCCAACCGCTCCGCTTGCTGTTTCGTCACCGGCATCACGGAGAGTCGCGACTGCCGCACCAGCGCCAGTTCACGCAGGATTTTGTCGCCCTTGATCGCGCGCAGGGTCACGGGTTGGGCGAGGGACTTCAGCGGTACGAAATCCACGGCCGACCAGTCGCCTTCGTCGGCCGTCGGGTCGGGGTAAGCTGCCCGGACCGCGCGGGCGAGGCCGGCGACCATTTTGTCTTTGCCACTGTGATAGTAGAAAACCCGGTCGTCCGAGGCCATCGCCCGCAGGTGGTTCCGCGCTTGAAAATTCCGAACCCCGGTCCACGCCGTCCGGCCGTCCCGGACGAAATCCGCCCACGCGTAGTCTTCCGGTTCCTGCTTCACCAGCCAGTAGTTCATGCGCCGCAGGATGAGGGCCGACTCGCCGATGGTCAACTGGCGCGCGCGCGGCCGCCCCTACCGTCGAAGTCCGGCGTGGGTGTGCGCCCACAATGTATCCGGTCCTGAACCGGCCCCAACAGGCGCCGATTTTTCGCTTGCCGAAATTAACTTTGTAATGCAAAGTGTCCGGTATGGAAAGCGACTGGGCGGCCGAACACCTGCAAGTCATCCGCACGCTTATGGAGCGCTCGGCGATTTATCGCCGCGCGCTGGCGCCCATCATGATGGTGACGGGTTCCCTGGGCGTGCTGGGAGCCGCCGTCGGCCTGCTGGCGGGCATTGGCGCCGGGCGGGACTTCGTGGTGTTTTGGATGGCGGTCTGTCTCGGCGCGGTGTTGGTTGCTTTTGTGCTGGCGCGGCGTCAGGCGCTCAAGGACCGGGAGCCGTTCTGGTCGCCGCCGACGCGCCGTGTGACGCAGGCGCTCCTGCCGCCGCTGTTTGCCGGTCTGGTGCTGGGCTTGTGGGCCGCGCTGGTGGGCTGGGGCGAGGTGGGCGTGGTCGTGCTGCCGATCTGGATCATGCTTTACGGCTGCGCGATTCACGCGGCGGGATTTTTCATGCCGCGGGGCATGAAACTCTTTGGCTGGGCGATGATCGTGGTGGCCACGGCCCTTTTGTTGCCGGCCCTGTTCCGCATTGAGGTCGGCGCGGCCGCGCTCCGCTACGTGGCGCACGGGGCGATGGGGTTCGCCTTCGGCGTGCTGCATCTGCTCTACGGAGTCTATCTGTATTTCACGGAGAACCGGAAGAATGCCCCGTGAACCCCGAGCCATTCCTCCAGATCGACCGTGTGATCCACGAGAAAGGGCGGCTGGCGATCATGTCGCTGCTGGCCGCCTCGCCGCAGCTTTCGTTCACCGAGATGCGTGACACGCTGAACATGACCGACGGCAACATCACCGCCCACGTCCGCACCCTGCACGAGGCCGGCTACGTCGCGGTGACCAAGGCGTTTCACGACAGCCGGCCGGTGACGACCTACGCGCTGACCGCCGCCGGGCGCAAAGCGTTCACTACTTACATCGACCTGCTGGAGCAAATCGTCCGGCAAACCCGGCCCCAATGAAATTCCTTTGAACACCTCCGCCCGCTGACGGTCAGTTACTTTGCAGTGCAAAGTCGGTTCACCATCAATCCAAAATCGCCTGTGAAAGAAATCGTCACCGACAGCCTTCGCTACTGGGAGCCGCGCCGGATTGCCTACAACGCCGTCCTCGCTCTGGTCGTCGCCGGCTCGTTCTTCTACTATCATTTATCCGTCGCTGCGCTGACCTGGCAGTCGGTCGTCCAGTTGTTGGTGTCAGCCGGGGTGGCGAATGTGCTTTATTGCGCCGCTTACCCTGCCGATCTCCTGATCCAATTGTCCGAATACCAGGCGCCTTGGCGACGGTTGCGGTGGCTACTTTGGGCGATGGGCACGACGCTCGCCGCCGGGGTTTTTCTGTCGCACGGGTGAAAACCTGATCGAGACCACTCCCTACCACATGCTCGTAGTCATGAACCAGTCCAACCTCGTCGTCGCGGTCGGTTTTCACCTGCTCGTGCTCGTCCTCCTGGCGATCGCCGTCGTGCTTTGCTTCCGGCGGCAACTCTGGCTGCCGCTGCTCGCCCTGTTTCTGGGGTTGCTGATCGGATTCATCGACTTGCTCTCCCGCGAACCGCAATTGCCGGCGCTGATGCTGCTGGCCGCCGGTTTCTTCGTCGCCTACGCCCAACCGCGTCACGCCTGGCGCTGGGCGCTGCTCATCGGCATCTGGGTGCCCGCCGGCGGCCTGATCCGATGGGCGCTGGGGACACCCGCCACGGAACCGACCGTCCATCCTGCTGCTGGCCTGCTGGCGCTCACTCCGGCGCTGGTGGGCGCTTATGGAGGCGCCCTGGCCGCTTGGGCCGGCAGGCACCGACAATCGCCCGCGATGCAGGCCAAACCTTTAACTTAGGAGGTTCAATGAAAATCATCCGCGCCCAACATTTGGGCATGTGCTTCGGCGTGCGCGATGCCATCGCCCTCGCGCTCGAAACCGCGCGCACGGAGCCGCTGACCATCCTCGGCGAACTCGTCCACAACGAAACCGTCCTCGCCCGGCTGCGGGCGCGCGGCATCGCCATCGCCCGGCAGGCCGGCGACGTGGCCACGCCCACGGCCATGGTGACGGCGCACGGGGCTTCCGCGCGGGCCAAGCAGCAGGCCGGCGCGCGCGGGCTGCGGTTGCTGGAAGCCACGTGCCCGCTGGTGCATGTCGCCCATCGCGCCGTCGCCCAGTTGGTGCGCGACGGTTTCCATCCCGTCATCATTGGTAGACGGGATCACGTGGAGGTGCGCGGGCTGACCGGAGATTTGGACGACTATGACGTCGTGTTGACCGAGGAGGAAGTGGCGCGCTTGCGCGAACGCCCGCGGTTCGGCATCGCGGCGCAGACGACGCAACCGATCGCCAAGGTGCGGCAGCTCGTCGAGCGGATTCACGAGCGCTTTCCGCGCGCCGAGATCCGGTTTTGTGACACGGTCTGCCAGCCGACGAAGCAGCGCCAAACGGCCGCGGTGGAACTGGCGCTGCAATCCGACGTGGTGATCGTGATCGGCGGCGCCCAGAGCAACAACACGCGGGAGCTAGTGGCCACCTGCTCCCGGTTCTGCCCGCGCGTTCACCATGTCCAGACGGCCGCCGATCTGCGCCCCGAGTGGCTTGCCGGCGCGGAGACGGTGGGGCTGACGGCGGGAACCTCGACGCCGGACGACGTAATCGCCAGCGTGGAAAGCCGGTTAGCCGCCATTAGCGACGGCGCCGATGCACGGTGGCCACAGTCCGCGGAAACCGCCGGCGAAGGCGTGGGCCAACTGGCCTCGCACGCCGCCTGAAGGCCGGCGAGCGGCGCGCCGGTGGTTCTGCCGGCGCCATTTGAGACTTTAGCGGAGGAGGAGGAATCGGTTATCTTCAAGCGAAACTGAGTCTATGACTGCGCCCAACGCAAGGCACTCTTCCCGCGGCCGCTGGCTGGCCGTCGTCCTTTACGCCGTCGCCATGGCCTGGGTTGAATCGGCCGTCGTGCTCTATTTGCGGACGCTCTCGAACCGCCTCGATCCCCACCAGACCGAGCCGCTCCCGCTGGTGGCGGGGTTGGCGCGGGCAGAGGTCATCCGCGAGGCCGCCACCCTCATCATGCTGGCGGCCGTCGGGTGGCTGGCGGGCCGGGAGTGGCGGACGCGCTTTGGCTATTTCCTGGTCGCCTTCGGCGTCTGGGACATCTTCTATTACGTGTTCCTCAAGCCACTGACCGGGTGGCCGAACTCGGTGCTGGATTGGGACGTGTTGTTCCTGATCCCGCTGCCGTGGTGGGGGCCGGTGCTGGCGCCGGTGCTGATCGCGGCGCTGATGGTGCTTTTCGGCACGCTGGTCACGCAGTTCACTGTCGGCGCAGAGACGCCGTGGCCGCGGTGGCCGTCCGGCGTGGCGTTCGGCGTGGGGGTGGCCTTGGCGCTGTACGTCTTCATGGCGGATGCCCTCCACTTGCCGGAGAAGTCCGAGGCGGCGCTGCGGCAGATGCTGCCGACGCGATTTCCCTGGCCGCTCTTTGACCTCGCGCTGCTCTTGATGGCCGTGCCGGTCCTGGAAGTCGGCCGCCGGGTTTGGCCCCCGCGCGTGGCGGCGGGCGCCCCGGGGCTGGGAGAATCCGCATGACCCCGCCCCCGCCCGCCGCAACACCGCGGTTGTCGCCGCAAAACCGCTGCGTCTGTAGTCACGGCGACGCACAGCCGCGTTCCTGGTTGCCCCCCGCCGAACTGCGCGCCCCGCTCCTGGCCGTGACGGTTTCTTCCGGCGTGTGCGTGGCGATTTCGACCGCCACCATCCTCTGGCTGCACCACATGCGCTCCGGCGTCCTGCTCTGGAATTTGTTCCTGGCCTGGCTGCCGCTGGTGTTCGCGCTGATCGCGTACTGGCTTGGGCGATCCGGAGCGCGGCGCGACTGGCGGTTTGGGGTCGCGGCCGCCGCCTGGCTGCTGTTCTTCCCAAACGCGCCCTACATTTGCACGGACCTCGTGCATCTGCCGCCGCCCTGGTGGCCGCATTACTGGCCGGCCCTGGTGTTGATTTTGCTGCACGCCGTGACCGGCCTGGTGGTGGGCTGCCTCTCCTTGTTCCTGCTGCACACGCTGGTGGCCCGTCGGTGGGGGCGGATCGTCGGCTGGGCGTTCGCCGGCGCGGTGTGCGGCCTGAGCGGGTTTGGCATCTACCTCGGCCGCGTGGAGCGTTTCAACAGTTGGGACGCCGTCACGCAACCGAAGCGGCTCTTCGAGGGCATCAGCCAGTTCGCCACCCAGCCGCCCGCGGAGCCGACGCTGCTGGCGTTCTCGCCGCTGTTCGGGCTGTTTGTGTTCTTGTCCTATCTGATGCTGTATTCGCTGACGCGCCTGAGCTTTTGTGCCGCGGACCAAACCGCCCGCCCAGCCGCAGAACCGTGACCTGGCGGCCAAGGAAAACCGCCGGGGCTGCGACTGCGGCGACGGTGGCGGGTCGGGAAAGCCGCGCCGCGCGCTAGAACACGCCCATCGTGTCCAGCACCGCCTTGATGCGCGGAACTTCGTGCGTCCGGAACAAGTCCGTCTTGCCCAGCGCGGCCAGCACGGCGAAGAACGGCTCGGCGCAGCGGACTTCCTCGCCGAAGTATTCGAAGGCGTGCGGCAGCGCATGGCAGATCGGGAAGCCGAGCGCACGCAGGCGAAACGTGTTCAGAAACACCGTCATCTGGTGCCGCACGCGCGCGGCGCTGTCTTGCAGGTTGCGGTAGTAAAAGCCCAACCCCGGATCGAGCAGGATCTTCTCGACGCCGCCGCGCCGGGCCGTTTCGATCCGGCGCGCGAAGAACTCGACCATCGGCGCCGTGAGGTCGGCGTGGAAATCAAAGTCGCCCACCTCGCGGACGTTCCGGCCCTGGACGTAACAGAGAATTACCGCCGCGTCGTGGTCGGCGACCATGCGACACAGTTCCTCGTCCGGGTCGGTGCCGGTCAGGTTGAGGACGTTCGCCCCGGCTTCCAGGCAGGCGCGCGCGACGCTCGGATGATAAGTCTCGACGGACACAAGGACGTTCGCGGCGCACAGGCCCCGCACCACCGGCAACAGTTGGCCCGTCTGCGCGGCCTCGCCGACGAGCGCCGCGCGGGCCAGCGTGGATTCGGCGCCGAGATCAATGAGGTCCGCGCCTTGCTCGGTGAGCACGCGGGCCCGGCGGAGGGCGCTCGCCGCGCTCAACTTCACGCTTTCCCGGTACCATGACTCCGCGGAGAGGTTGATCACACCCATGATGGCGGGGCGGGAGTTGAACGCGAACGACCGGCCCCCAATGGGGAACTCGGCCACCGGGGCTTGGGCAGCCGGCCGGTTTTCTTCCCAGAGGTCCGCCAAGTATTCCAGAGTCAGCATCGCGGACAGGGTAAGGGCAGACGCGCTGCGTGAAAATGAGAACCTGGGCAGCCCGCGCGCCCGACCGGCTGGTCGGAGGCTCCCGGCGAGGCAGATCGCAACCTCGAAAGGGCTGGTACGCCCGGCGCGACTCGAACGCGCGACCCTCTGCTTAGAAGGCAGATGCTCTATCCACCTGAGCTACGGGCGCAGCCGTGACGTTCCTGTGCTTGGGGAACGGTGTGAAATGAAAACGAACCGCTCCAGGGCACGGCCCACAGGAGCGACCATCGGGACAGCCACCGCCGCCAACCCCGAAAAGGACTGGCAGAAGACGCCGTTCGCAAATCTGCTCCGTTCCGTTCCATCGCGAACAGGTTACGCCCGCTGGCGCGTCTGAGGCAAGCTCATCCACCGGAGCCCCCCAAGCCGACGTGCTCTCCGTGGTCAGGTTAAGGTGGGGCGGCTTCGGGAAGCCAGAGCACCGGCGGGCGTTGCGAACCGAAACGCGCAGAACCAAGTGAAAGCCTTGGACTTGAAGTTCATCTTCGTGGCCGAGCAGCCGCCGAAGACGCCGTCGCTGAAGTCGCCCCCTCACAGATCGGTCGGCGCCGAAAGGCCATTGTTCCTGCGTGTTGGATTTAACCCGAAAACCGTTTGCGGTTCCAAGGCGGTGCGGGAAACGGCCCCGTCCGCACGCTGCCGCAGGCTGGCCGGCAGATTCCACCACTTCGACGGAGCGTCCGAATGCCCGGCGCTCCCGGACTAAAACTCCGCATTGCCCGGCGTGCGGGCGAACGGGATCACGTCGCGGATGTTCGCCACGCCGGTGAGGAACATCAGCAGCCGCTCGAAGCCCAAACCGAAGCCCGCATGCGGCACGGTGCCGTAGCGGCGCAGGTCGAGATACCACCCGTAATCGTCGGGCCGCAGTTGGTGGACCTTCAATTGCTCCTGCAGCACGTCGAGCCGCTCCTCGCGTTGCGCGCCGCCAATGACTTCGCCGATGCCGGGCACCAGCACGTCCATCGCGGTGACGGTCTGGCCGTCGTCGTTGAGCCGCATGTAGAACGGTTTGATCGCGCGCGGGTAGTTGAAAACGGTCACTGGCGACTGGAAATGCTCCTCGGTCAGGAACCGCTCGTGCTCGGATTGCAGGTTCACCCCGTACTCGACCGGGAACTCGAACGTCTTGCCCGACTTCCTCAGAATCTCCACCGCCTCGGAGTAAGGCACGCGCTGGAACGGCCGCTCGGCGACGAACCGCAGCCGCTCTTGAACGCTTTTGTCAATGAACTTGGCGAAGAAGGCGAGATCCTCGGCACAATGTTCGAGCGTGTAGCGGGCCATCGCCTTGATGAATTCCTCACCCAGGTCCATGTCGCCCGCCAAATCGCAGAAGGCCATCTCGGGCTCGATCATCCAGAACTCGGCGGCGTGGCGGGCGGTGTTCGAGTTCTCGGCGCGGAAGGTCGGACCGAACGTGTAGATGTTCGACAGCGCGCAGGCAAACGTCTCACCTTCGAGCTGACCGCTGACCGTCAGGTAAGTGGGCTTGCCGAAAAAATCCGCCTGCGGCTGCGCGTCGAGGTTCCCCTTGAGCACGGTGACACGGAACATCTCGCCGGCGCCCTCGCAGTCGCTGGCGGTGATGATAGGGG